>NZ_CAWUDJ010000072.1:0-19896 GCF_963920875.1 Anabaena sp. CCY 9910
CCTGACTCACTCTGATTTTGTATTTTCCTCTGCTTAGAGTGACAAATGAGGGTTAGAGAACCTAAGCGGTCGCTTTCTATATCTACACCGTTGCTAACTGCCTAACTCCTAACTTGAAGAGTGCATCAGCCGAACTACGGGCGTATTTATCAGGCTCCGTCACTCTGCGGCTATATATCCACATTTGGCTGAACCTGTTGAATCCCACAAAGCCCACCAAATCACGACCTCGATAGACTTTTGTGGAGAACATGAATTAAACCCGCAAGGAGTCCCACACCGTAATATGCAGATTCGATACTAGGAGGAATTGCGGGTTTGATTTGTTGCCTCCTACGACCAATTCTTACTATAAGTGAGGGAAGAATGAGGACGACGACAAATCAAACAATCTCTTAAACAGCAACGCATAATCTCGTACTCCGCTTGATTAATTGCACTTTGGATGGGCTGAACTGCCCCAACCTGTGCCAATTGTGGTCATAGATTGAAACCCTCTTAGTTTTAGTTGTTTGAGTGTAACCACCAATCCAACCAACATAAATCACTCCTGCTTTTTCGGCTTTTACCAAGTCACCAGAGCGTAAACCGAATGGGGTGACTGTTCCTCCTTTACGCTTTCTATTACCTTGTACATCTTTGACTGGGTTCTCAAAATGAAGTTGACGACGGAACAAATTAGGACGTGCAATCACGCGGAATGGTGCAGATGTGACTGTGACTTCTCCTATCCAGTGATACCCACGAGTATTTGCAGTATAAAATTTCTTGAACCGCATAAAATTACTTGCAGCCAACGCAATTCCATCATGAGCGTGAGTTTCGGGATTTTGCTTGGATTTATCTTTCTTGTCCTTAGCTAAACCTAATTGTTGCCTCAATATTGATGTTTGCCAACCTTCTTGTTTATTTGTTGGTGCAATTTTTTCTAGCCATTGCAACATCACTTTTTGACCAACCATTACTGGACTAAACCCTTTGTCTCCTCTAGCTTTAATGTATTCATAGGTGATTTGAGTTATGGGGAATAATTTTACTAATTCTTTGGTAACTCGTAATTCCAATTCTTTGTTAGCTCTAATACTGGGAGGCAATTTTTTCTGTTTGCGGTTCTCAAACCGTTTTTGACGGTGCGCTCTTTGATTAAAAGTTACTTTGCGATTTATCCTTCTACCTCGTCTAGCACGTCGCAGAATTAGCCTACCTGACATCTTTTTTGTGACATCTGAAAATGGCAATATTAGATGTGCCATAAATAATGTGAATTTGGCAGATTGGACACCAACGCCAGTAAACTTTTTACCAGGGTCTAATCCCAAAGCTATTGGTTGAGTGTCATAACCAGACGGTTCCACTAATAGCTGAATACAAAAAGTATTGAGGTCGTTGTGTACAATCTTGGCTTTACCTTCCTTAAGCCAACGTCTAGCACGGCTAGGTTTTGTCGGCATAAGTGGCAAGCCGTTTTTGTCTAATGTCGGGACACGAATCATAGAGATAATCCTTTCGTGTAAGTTGTAAGTCCCTTAGCCCACTATTACCAAAATGTCCTTTCTGCAAGCACTACTAATCAGGTAGTTTGTAGTTATTCCGAGTTAGGGAAACGCTCGGAGGTACGTATCAGGTAATAGCTCATGAGCTAGTCATCTTTTGCTTTGAAAGCTGATTCTTTCAAACCCACACTGACTGAGTACAGTACAGTGTGGGTAGTTGACATAGTCAATCTCGCCGTGCTGTAAGCCGTACTCGGCGCAGGCTTGATTTAACTCGGCTTCTAGTCTTTGGTTGTGCCTGTGGAGATTCTCTTGAGCATCTAGAGAAGTCTTTTCTTGGGCTACTCTTTGCGCGAACCAATTGCGATCAAATGCTAATCGTCCGCCGTCCTGAAGCTGCACCCAGATTGTGATTCCGCCTTCTATCCACATAGTTTTGATTTCGTCTGGATGGCGTTGGATGATGTTTGCAATGATTTGGCGATCGCGGTCGGTTAGGGGACTTTGGGCTTGCTTGTTTAATGCTGTATAAGTCATAATGAAAACCTGATATTGATTAAAAGGCGATCGCAAAGTTTTCCAGGCAGAGCGATCGCCTTTGTTTTTGGCTGACTACGTTGTGGGGGAGCCACAACGCATTCACTCAGCTTCGGCGTAGCCGTTTCTTCAGTTAATTCAAGCAGTAGCAGTAATAGTTGAAATGGCAACCACAATAAATTGCGATCACCTTATATAATCATCAGGATTCAACGAAGCTTTTAATATTGCCCGTCCACGCGCCTGTGTCCCCTTTCCCTGGCTGCATAACTCGTCGGCTATTCAATTTTCAAGGTTCTGTGCTTTGCACCGCTTTATTTACTAAGAGGCTAGTGCTTGTTTCCTCTATACTTATAATTTAACCTCTGAGGTTATACTTGTCAAGTTAGACTTAAGAGGTTATTATAAAAACGTGTGAAATATATCCCAACAAAAGATACTTAAGGAGTAGGACTTGTGGGATTAATCTTAATGCGTGTGACCTTTAGTAAGGAGTACCCTGGTTTAGGAGAAAAAATTAAAAATCTTAGAAAAGCTTCGTCCAAAACTATAACTGAGTTAGCCGCAGAAGCGGGAATTAGTGCTAATCACTGGAGTCGAATTGAACGTGAACAAGTTCAAGATTTGCCCATAGAAACACTAAGAGGCATAGAAAAAGCACTAAAGGCAGAATTAGGCGTTGAAATATAAGTATTTTCCCTAAATCATGAATTATTAAAAGCGATCGCCTCCGGCCAAGAAGAACGATCGCCGTAACTAACCCATGTAGGTATAGCCATGTCTAGCTTACCATTTGAAAAACTGCTTCAAGACAACTCCCAACTATTCACCTCACAAGGCTTATTTGCGCTGCTGGTCGATTGTATTCATCTTAAATATACCCTGCATCATAAATTCACTTACCCATCATTACTGGCAGACAAAAGCATTTACCCTGCCCTAGCCCAAACGGGTAATCCTGACCTGCAAACCGAAAAAATAATCCACCGTTTTAACGCAAGTCCCGCAACTTGGGAGACAAACGGCTGCTTAACAGAACAAGAAGCCTTTGATTTCTTATTTCTCTACCGCAGATTCAACGACAATATCCACCAACTACAAAAGAACTTGGGCATATCGGGAGTTTGCCTCCGGCACATCGCCATACGCGATCGCCTGTTCTCTTACCCAGCCGCCGATGATCAGCTGACATTGCTGGAGTGCGATCGCCTCACGCTTCAAAATGCAATCCCAGAAATCATCAAGTATTTTCTCGAACTGGTGGAAATGCCGCCAGCGTACAAACTCTTCTTAGTTGATCAAGACGAAAAAAAAATTCCTGCTAACGCCGCCGCAGTGCAAGAAGCCGCAACCAGGGCAGTACGCGCTGAAATTTACGGAGAAGGCTACGAGTGGGTAAAAAGTGGCGCAAACTACTGGGAGGGACGACACGCCTGTAAAGTTGACCCTGACGAGATTCACCTTTGTTTGCATCTCGACTGGGATGAAGAGGAGTTCATCTTTTTTGACGCACACCACCCCGACCCTGAGCGATGGCCTTGGGGAATAGCGGCCCAGTGAGACTTTGTTGTTTCATTTCAACCAGTTTCTAAATAATCCATCACAACAAATTAAAAAACGCATCGCCAGCTTAGATACCAAAGCTGTTGATTATCTTTTGGAGAGGAAAATATGACAGAGCAAATCACAGAACTACAAAGATGTTGGTATCTCTCTCCACCTTGGCGTGGAGAAATGCCACCTGTTGAAATTCAATTGTGGGAAAAAGTCTATCTCAAAAGTCTCGAAACCTTCGGTTACTGTTCTGGTATTCAGTGGTGGAGGGATTGTTGGCATTACATTATTGAGATTACCGATGATGCTGTACACGCCACCAAGCATCAAATTATCGGCACTGGTCGGTTCAAACCTACTAACTTACAAAAACCAGCTTTCACATTAGGCGATCACGTCATCTTTGCCTCTTGCAGTAACTCCCCAAGGCAGAGACTAGTCTTGGGAGTTGCACTGGTTCGTGGTGAGTGGTCTTACTTGGTCGAAATTATATCCCCAACTCTTCCACAAATAGACATGATGCCCCGCAGATTTTCATTGGTGAAGGAAGCAGATTTAGTGCGGGTGATGGTCTGAAATTTAAGCGCAAAGTTTTTTGAAAAACAACAGGGAGATAAATTATGTTGACACACTTATGGCGCGACAGTGAAATTAACCAGATGCCCGACGATGGCGAAATAGGTAAATAGGCTACGTCGTATTTGTCCAATCACTGCCATTTCTCAAGAGTTGGTTAAATTTGACTTACAAAAACTAGAACAACCAGAAATCCAAGGGGTAGATTATCAACGCGGTGAGTTGTTCGGTTTTGAAGTTAAACAATATCTGTTAAGCAAGTGGCAACATAAGTGTGCATACTGTGATGTCAAAGATGTCCCGCTACAAATCGAACATATTGTTGCTAAATCGTGCGGTGGGACTAATCGTGTGAGCAATCTGACATTAGCTTGCCAAAAATGCAATCAAGCTAAAGGTAGTCAACCAATTGCTAAGTTTCTTAAGAAAAAACCCAACTTGTTAAATCGCATCTTGGCTCAAGCTAAAAAACCATTAACTGATGCTACTGCGGTTAATGCAACTCGCCTTGAGTTGTACAGCAGATTACAACAAACTAATTTACCTATAGAAGTTGGTAGTGGTGGACGAACTAAGTGGAATCGAGTTAGTAGAGGAATTGATAAATCTCATTGGGCTGATTCTCTGTGTATAGGAGCGAGTACACCAGAAAAATTAATCATCAAAAATATCAAACCTTTATTGATTAATGCCAAAGGTCACGGTACTCGGCAACGCTGTCGCCCAGATAAGTTTGGCTTTCCTAAAGCTCATGCACCTTCATTGAAATACTTTCAAGGTTTTACCACTGGTGATATCGTCAAAGCGCATATCTCTAATGGTAAATTCGCTGGAAGATATATAGGCAGAATTGCTATTAGGTTTCGCCCTAGTTTTGTTCTACACACTTTAGATAAAAAGTTTGATGTTCATCTTAAATATCTCAAAACCATACATAAAGCTGACGGTTATGAATACAAATGATGATGCCTTGACAGACGATTCTCATGTTGCAAGAAATTTACCTCCTGCTAAACTTTCTAATTATAGTGGGAGTCCCTTTTCCACATCTTATATGAATCCTTTTGCGGATGATCCTGAATTTATTGAACTGGGCGAGCCTAAATATAATGAATACCTAGATACTGTCATCCACAAAACTTGTGAGCAAATATTTGGCAGGGCAATCAATATTACTGGCTTTTTACCCATCTACATTACAGAGTATGGTTTTTTCCATGCCCCTTTCTGGGCTGAACAACGTATTGGCGGTGTGATTTATTTCGAGGATATCAAAGTTGGTTTAATTGCTGTATCAGCAGATTATCCTCCTACAGATGAAGTTAAGTATTCACGCTTTTCTGAAGTCATGCAATTGCCTACACCTAATCGTAATGATCTCAATTGATAGAAGCCTAATGAATCAATCCCACCAATATGTAATTATCACGGCATCGCTATCTTGTTGAACATTTTCACCGAGCAACCCCCCTTCTAATCGAGTTTTCAGTCGGCGCTGAAGCCCAAAAGCATACTCTTCATTTGTACCATCAGTTACTTCTACTGAATCAGCTTGCCACTTTTTTCCTAAGTCCAAAAGTTGAGATACTTTTGTGTCTTCATTTTGGGTAAGAATGTATAAAGTATCAGCTGGATAAGCTACAAAGTAAATAATACTAGCTTCAGACATTGGCCGATAATTTGCCATTGCCAAAAGAGTATCAATTACACCACTAAAACTCAAACCGTTTTCATCTGGTGCAAAGATTGGTTTCGTGAACAGAAAGCTTGCCCATAAATCTGTGCGCGAAGCAAGGTCAGTTATCACCTGTTCTCCGTTAAATCGATTAAACTGACGCTGCCAAACCAACGCAGCAAAAAGTTCTTGGGGAGAATAGGATTGAGCAATTAATTGTATTTTGGTTAAGTCAAGCATTGCAATCTATCTTTTCTTTACGTCAATCCCAAATTTTTCATCGCCTTCCACAAATTAGATCGTCGCTTGTGCTGGACTTTCCATTGGGATAACAAGCTCTGATAATTTTCTGGTGCTAACTCTTTCAAGACAGACATCCATTGTGCATTTTTCGTATAATCTGAGTTTTGGGATGCTTCTGGTAATGGTACGAAATTGTGTAAGTTTGCTTTCCAATAAGCGATTACTCTTTCCCACAAATCGGGGGGTGCATATTCTTGGAGATACATTCTCCTAGAAATATCATCCGGTGTCAATATTTGGTTAGATTGAATCACAACCTCATAAAATTTAGGATAATGGAAATTTCCCTGGTACTTTATTTGAATCAAATCTCTTGTTAACAAATGTATTACATTGTATTCATTACCTAGTTGTGCCGGATCTCCAGGTAAATTCTCCAACCACTCGATAATTTGTTGCCTAAACCAAGTATGTCCTTTTTCTTCTGTCGTAATACTATCGAGTAACCAATGTAACCACCAAGTATCTACGGTTTTTGTATTTGTATAAAAATCCGAGTATCTGTAAGGTGTCCCACGTTTAATTATCGATTCACGCCAAGAAGTAAATAAGGCTTGCTGAGTATTTTTATTAACTGGTATTTCAGCAAAAGCTTTGAACATACTTGACCAGTCATAACAACATTCACAAGTAATCTGCTGAATTTCTAGAGCATTTGCCCGTTCTATTTCTCCCAATTCTCGAACAGCTTGCTGGTAATAGCGAAGTAAAGTTTTCTGCTTTTCACCATTCCCAGGATCGTAAGAAAATCCACCCAATGTTACAAATAGCAGCGAATTTTCTGGTGTCCAGGGGTTTTTATCTTGCTTATTTTTTAATAAAGCATCCAAGGTCTCTTGAATTACTATCAGACTTTCTCGATATTCCTGTTTAGTCAACAAATCCTCAATTACAGGTAAACCATTTTGCCATTGTTGGGAAATAGTCGCCCGAAGATTGCTCAAATATACCTCTGGTGTTGCAAATTGCTGCATCAATTCCATGTAAAGGATATGCCAACAAGAGTGAGTATTTTCTAAGTCATACTTCCACGCTTGAACCTCTCGATTCGCTGTCATTCCATCTAAAATTAATTTTTTTTGAACATCCGGTAAATTAGAGAAGAAATCGATTACAGCATCGTCATCTAAACTGGTGTCAGAAAACTTTTCTTCCCACTCCCTAATTTTTTGAGCTAATTTAAACCCATTTTCTCCCTGTTTCTGCACCAACAAGCATTCCCACTCCAACAGACAATAGGTTGTCGCTCCTTCCAAATGAATCCCATTCGCAATTTCCATCCATTCGGGTATTCCATTAGATATTTCGCTTTCTGCTGACAACAAACTGGCTGCAAAACTATCATCATTGCTAAAGCCATTCTCAAAAGCTGTTTTTACCAACGGCTTCATCTTTTGTGCAACTGCTTCTAAATCTTCGACGAAAGTACAATCATCAAAGTAAGGTTCTTCCCAGCGTACTTCTTGGACTATATATTTCCCCTCTTCCTGGGATGCTTGCCAAATAATTTGATTCCATTCTTCCCATAATTCCGACCAAGTTTGAGCTAATTTTGCTAAAGAAGCTGGTTGTGCTTTGCTGATATTCTTTTGTTCTACTGTTTGAGGTGGAACGATGATTTCATTTAAAGTCTCTTGAGTATCTCCTGACAGTTGAGCGAAAGCACTTTCTCGCTGTTCTTCGGATAAAATACCAAATAATTCATCCAATAACTGGGCAATCTCCGCTTCTGTAAGTGCTTCTAAGATGCGCGAACCAACAGAGATTTGAGATGGGACTTTGCTATGAGATTTGCTCTGGCTCTTTTTTGGCATCTTGGTAAATTTTCTTAGCACTATATCAATAGACTATTTTAACTAGAGGCAACGATGACAATAGTCAAAAATTATTTAACAAGCGTTAATGTATCATTCCCAATTTTCAAAAATTCAGCAATTTATATTTCCAAGCCACTAAATACTCCCATTTGAACTTTATCCAAAGCCTCTATTGACATTTGGCATCCACTCCTCAAGCCTACTCTAGTAGATCCGTAATTTGCGATCAGCTTGGCGATCACAATCTGGTTTTCATGCTCTCGAATGTACGCATCTACTTTTTTGCAATACTGGTAAGGGCTAATACCAGTCTGTTGTGTGGATATGCTAGTCTCAAGAATTTAGCACTAGCCAATTGGAATTTTACAAGAATGTTCAATGTAGTAATTCTGCGTAATTGCATCAAATCCAGGAACAAAAATAATGGCTATTTTTTCATCTTCCATAATTTAATTTTTGTATTTAGATATATTTTAGAAATACATAGATACTTTAGAGCTTAATATTTATTAAGATTGCTGATATTTCTTTAACTAAAAATTCTAAAAATGTTACCATTCACAACCAATCCCATCCCTATCCCTATCGAACCTATGTGGATTTGGTTGATTAACCCTAAATCTACGATAAGAAATATCACAGCAATCCGAATCTGGCGAATTAGGTAGAATATAAAATTCCTAGCGTGACAAAGCTAGCTAGAGCAAAAACTTAAACCTAGTAAATTCGTTATTATTGAAAATTTTGGTTTACCTATTTACGCCTCTTTCAATCATTAAAAATCTACTCTAGGAAGTTTTACCGCTCTAAAATAAAATTAGTGAGAGCTTAGTTTCAGATTAAATTTAAGAGTTAAGCGTATTAAAATTCTTAAATTCACCTAAACTTAGACTTATCAAAAGTATAAAGTATTTAGGGAGTAATATTAATGACTCTTTCAATGTACCAAGCTTCAATCCCTGTTTCCATTCATGTACTCAATAATCTCATAGCCATTCTGGAAAAAGGTGCTACCTATGCAGAAACTAAAAAGATAGAGCCTTCTGTATTGCTCAATAGTCGTTTATACCCAGATATGTTTCCATTATCTCGGCAAATACAGATCGCCTGTGACATTGTAAATAGAGGTGCAGCACGGTTGGCAGGCACAGAACCACCTCAATTTGAGGATAATGAAACAACCTTTCCTCAACTAATTGAACGGATTCAAAAGACTATTTCCCATCTCAATACATTTAAGCCTGAACAAATTGATGGCTCAGAAGAAATAACAATTACCTTGCCAATACGTGACAACACCTTATCCTTTCATGGAATGCAGTTTCTCCTATACTTTATTTTACCAAACCTTTATTTCCATGTCACAACCGCCTATGACATTCTTAGACACTGTGGCGTAGAACTTGGTAAACGAGACTTCCTTGGTCAAATTTAGAGTATGTGGTTTTTCGAGTGAAGTGCTTTATGATGACTTTGGTCAGATTTAGTCAATGAGGTTGGAAAACCACAGACTCAACCTGTTTGCAGATGTAAAATCTACCTCAGCACCCAGAACAAATCAACTGGTGATGAGTGCCGATGCCTTGCTGAAGTGAAAATCCCGAATACTCGCTCATCAGCAACAACTCAGGCAAGCTCAATCTCCACAGCAGACTGCGCTATCAAAATGTCGGATAACAATTTATTTGTCGTGTTATCAAATTAATCTCGTTAAATTTTTAAATTGATTAAATCCCTATCCCCGGTAAGTTTCAGCACCTTAGATTCCTTAGAATAACGGCAGGAAAAAACTTATCTGGGTGCGTATAATGTGCTAAACTCCGATAGGGGCTAACTTAGTAGAGCGACATTAATGTGTTAACGACGACAAATAATAAGTTATTCGACAACTACTGATAATACCTCTAAGGAAGTTCTACGCATTTTTCGGAATGCCTGAGAAGCCTACACCATACCCCAAGGGGTATAGTGTAGGAGCGCCACCAACGCCGGATTTTATTTCAACGATTAACCGTACTCATATCAGGATAGCGATCGCCTGCGGCAATACCTTTGGGTGCTACGGATTCTATCCGAGCTAAATCTTCTGGAGAAAGAACAATTTGCGTAGCAGCGATATTTTCTTCTAAATAATTACGTCGCTTTGTACCAGGGATGGGAACAATGTCCTCTCCTTGTGCTAAGAGCCATGCCAAAGCCAACTGGCTAGGAGTCACTTGCTTTTCATGGGCGATCTCTCGAACTTTCTCTACCAATTGCAGATTCTTATCAAAATTTTCTCCTTGAAAACGTGGGTTATTTCTGCGGTAATCATCTGCTGCTAAGTGATCAGGACAAGTAATAGCTCCTGATAAGAATCCGCGACCCAGTGGGCTGTAAGCGACAAAACCGATCCCTAATTCTCGCAATGTTGGTAGAATTTCATCTTCTGGATCTCGGCTCCACAGTGAATACTCGGTTTGTAATGCTGTAATCGGATGAACCTCTTGCGCCCGTCGAATTGTTGCTGGGGCTGCTTCCGATAAACCTAAATAACGTACTTTGCCTTGCTGTACTAATTCTTTCATTGCTCCTATCGTATCTTCTATCGGCACGTTTGGATCAACTCTATGTTGATAGTACAAATCGATTACCTCTACTCCTAAACGCTTGAGCGAAGCATCACAAGCTTGATGAACATATTCAGGCTTACCACTAATTCCTTTCCAACCGCCATCTTCTGTACGAACATTGCCAAACTTGGTTGCTAGTACAACTTGATCTCGCCGATCCTTAATTGCCCTACCTACTAATTGTTCATTGGTGAACGGCCCATACATATCTGCTGTATCCAAGAAATTAACACCAAGTTCTAAAGCACGATGGATCGTCGCGATCGCTTCTGCTTCATCACGACCACTGTAAAACTCAGACATTCCCATACAACCCAGCCCAAGTTCTGAAACTGATAATCCTTGTTTACCTAATGTTCTAGTTTTCATAGATTGATTTCCACCTAATAACAATGAAGAAATTCGCATTCGTGAATTATCTATTTATTACGCAAAAATACATCTATAAGTAGACATATCTGATGAAACTAATCCCCATTTTTAATCTCTAACTGATAAATCCGCATTAATGGGTGTTCGTCCAGCATCCGCCAGTAGTACCCTTCGGGCAATGGCGATATCCTACTACCACAACGATACAGAAAAACTGGCTCACCCCGACGCATTGCTTTCTTTCTTAAGCATTTGCTCTCAACTGGCATCTAAGCGCTGGCGTAGCCCGCCGCAAGCATCAAAATTTGATAACCACAAATGTACAAGCAAAAACAGATGAAATTAGGAAACCCCAAGCAAGTGCTGAGTAACGGCGAATAGCATTATGTCTAAAGAAGGCAATTGCGGCAGTTATACAAGCACCCAAAAAGCAAACTAAATAAGTTTTAGACCATACGATAATTACGATTGCCTGAATATAAGCAGGGATGGGGCCAGAAACCGGTTTGTTGTTCAAGAAATCCACAAAACTTAAGGATAGAAGAATTGCTGGAATGAAAACCGATCCGATAATCGCAATATTTCGGTATCCTGCTACAGTACGACAACGAATGAATGAGATTACAACTGAGCATAAACCTATAAAATTTACGATTGCCCAAACGCTGAAAACAATAAATAAGATCATTCCCATAAATAATATAAGCAGATAAATGTACACTTGTTATTCATCAGATTTCAAGGTTATGTGCCAAATATCACTTCGTCAATAACTGTATATTATTTGACTTTTGATTCTTGGGTATGATAGACGTTTATTTCATTTGCAGAAGGAAACACGGAAAAGTTAACTAATTTGGCTATGACTATCTTGTAGTAAGCTGTGATCAACCAAACCTTGAATCACACAAAGTCCCCCAAAGAATTGGAATGAAAAAAGTAGAGGGAAAAATCGTCAATGGCAACCACGTATTATTCTTTATATCGATAAATAATTTATATATCTTGAGAGTTAATGTTGTGTATGTTCGCAGCAGTAAAATCAACTTTCTTATGATTAATATCTGAGTCAAATCTAGCATTTTCTAAATTTGCACCTCTGAAATTAGTAATACCATTAGTGGTGATTTCTTGGATAGCTAAATTTAGCGATCGCATTGTCACAACCAGTAAAATCACAGTTAAAATTCCCCAAATACTGCCCATTAGATAATTTTGGGTACTCAAATAGGCAAAGGCGATACTACTA
The DNA here is from genome assembly GCF_963920875.1 of Anabaena sp. CCY 9910. Lineage (NCBI taxonomy): Bacteria > Bacillati > Cyanobacteriota > Cyanophyceae > Nostocales > Nostocaceae > Anabaena > Anabaena sp. CCY 9910. Next base: position 12,189 of record NZ_CAWUDJ010000072.1, read on the forward strand.
ATTAAAAAAGCTAAACCATAATTACAAGTAAACCCTGCGACTGCGACAATTACTCGCATCAAAGCATTCTTAAATACAAAACATAAAATTGCCGCTATTATGGATGATACAAGTGCAGATATTACAGCAAATTGGGGGTTTTTATTTTGCAGAATACCACCATAATAAAAACCAATTAATGCTGCTGAAGCCACACCTGATATAGTTATAATCAATTTTTCTAAGCTTGATTCTTGAGTAAAAACTCTCCTAAAACTTGCACCTAATCCAGAAATCGCCAAACTGACAACTAGAGCTTTAGTATATGACCATGCCGGTATTTCTGGAGTGTTTCCTATTACGCCAAACGCCATTTCGCTAACTGCTATAAAAGTTAAGCATAAAACAATCAATGCAGTGATTCGCAAACTCAGAAATATTCTAGGTGACTGACCAAATTTCGCTTTCACAAAATTAGCCTTTTGTAATTGTGCATGAGAAAAATTACATCCACGCACATCAGCACCGCTAAAATTTGCATCATGGAGTTGCATTGCTTTAAATGATTGATTTTGCAAATTTTGGTGACAAAAGCTGAAATTATCATTATCCATTTTTCAACTTAGAGTAAAATTAAATTAATTTTCAATTACCAATAAATTAGCAAATTTGGCAATGCAATGGCGATATATTCCTAAAACACCAAACTATTGCTTTATTGTCGGTACTCTTTTCTTGTCTTTACCAATATTAATGTATGGTTGGGGTCATTTTCGTCGTCCACCCCGCAGTGAAAAACAACAAGAATTATTTCGAGGGATTGTTTATCAGCGTTTGATCGAGTCAAAGCCACGTCCTTTAATCATTCATGTCGTGACGATTGATTTAAATACACCAGGAATTAAACCATTTGTCACTCCAGCTATTGAGAATTTATCAAAAAATTTCGCATTCGGGAAACAAGCAATTATAGACAATGAAACCAAAGCGAGAACAACATCTGAATTTGTCGCAGAATTTCAAGTTAAACTTGCCATCAACGGAAGCTATTTTTATCCTTTTAATGAGGTGACACCGTGGCATTATTATCCTCACAGTGGAGATAAAACAAAGGTATTAGGACAAACTATTTCTAATAGTAAAATATATGCTGATAAAAAATCAAGTTGGTATGTTTTATGCTTTGATAACAACAACCAAGCCAAAATTCCAGGCGGTGAAGAATGTCCAAAAAATACTATTCAAGGGCTAGCAGGAGATGACGTATTACTTTTTCAAGGAAAACCCAAAATAAATATTTATGCAAATTCCTCAACCGACAAACCATATTCGAGAGTAGTTGCAGCTACCGACAAAACAGGTAAGAAATTATGGTTAGTTTTGGTAGATGGTAAACAACCACTATATAGCGAAGGATTTACTAAAAAAGAATTAACCCAATTTATAGCAAAATTGGGTGTTTATAACGCCATAAATCTCGATGGAGGAGGTTCTACTACATTGGTAGTAGCAAATCCAGACAAAAAGGGGAAGCCAAAAATTTTAAATGCTCCTACCCATACTAAAATACCAATGCGCGATCGCCCAGTTGCTAATCATCTGGGATTTTATGCGGATTAATCTTTCACAGCAGCAGATATGATAGCTTTGCGTTTAGAAAAGGTGTCAGCATGACTGTTATCACTCCCGAACATCTCGTCACAGAGGAAAACCCTTCTCGCGCCGCGCACGAGCCAAATCGCACGCTCTGGATCAGCGAAGCAGGAGGGCTTACCCAGTTCGGTGCGTTCATCGAAATCCTGCAACCTGGCTCTCGTTCATCACTCAAGCATTGGCATAGTGCTGAGGATGAAATGGTCTATGTCCTCGAAGGCGAAATCACTCTCATTGAAGGAGACACAAAGACTATACTACGTCCAGGCGACGCTGCAACTTTTCAAGCAGGAGTGCCAGTAGGTCACTTCCTTGAGAATCGTAGCTCCCAGCCAACGCGATGCCTAGTAGTCGGCAACCGAGCGGCAGTAGACACAATCACTTATCCTGACCTTGATCGGGTATGTCACCGTGATAGATCGCTGCCAGACGACATCTGGACTAACAGTGTGGGAGAACCTGCTCCAAGTCCCTACTAGCAATAAAGACGGCAAACCACTTATGCCAACAAAACCTAGTTGAGCTAGGCGTTAGCTTAAAGGTGGAACCAAGCCAACTGAGAGTAGCCTTGAGGCTACAGCCAGCACTCCCGTTAAATATTTATCGCAGATATATTGCTCAAGCAGATGCAGAACCACCTAACACATTTCTATAAACCTCAGCAGTTTCCTCACCAAAACCACCTGCTTTGGCATGACGCAATAGCGATTGAATGATTGGCATGGCAATGCTCATCCCAAATAAGGCATTGAAACCTTCAACAACCACTGGTGCTGACAACACAACCGTAAATTCCGGAAATAACGCCAACACAGCCACTAAAATCAGAAAAACAATTGGTGTAGCAATACCTGCTGCCTTTGCGGTTTTTAAAATTAAATTTTTATATTCTTCAACACTGATATCGCCTCGATAAAGATCCAAGGAGTAGGAAATTGCTGTGACTGTAACTTGGGTGAGAATAGCGGTTCCAGTTGCAGTGATCCCCAGCCTAGCAATAGTCCCTGAATTTGTGATAATAGAATCCACCGCATTGTAAACCCGAATATAAAACTGTTCTCCAACAGTCATAACTTCGGCACCGCGACGAAGATTATCAATGCCTACTTCCCACAGGATATTATCAGCACCATTTGAGCCTCCTTGAGAACGGGGAATGATATGGCTACCATGTTTATCGCTCAGAAATTCCCGGATAGTTCGTTCGTTAGCCCCTAACTTTGATGTACCGGGGATTTTATCGAACAGTTGCATGACATCTGCATCAGAGCGAGGCAAATCGTCAACTCTCAGACCAGCTCGATACCTCAATCTACTCGCAATCTTGGGCATCTCTAATGCTAGTTCGGTAGCCGTCCTGGGCAAGTTTTGTAATGCCTCAGCTATAGCCAAACTCGAAGTCGTCACACCAATAGCCGTTCCTTCCAATGCTTTACTGAAATTTTGTACAGTTTGAAACCCTTGTTGGGCTGTTACCTGTAAATCAGTCACTGCATTAATGCTTGAGGTGGTAATTTCTACAGTAGTATTCTTGATCCCATCAACTACGTTTTCTACGCCATTTGCTGCTTCTTGAACTTTATCTTTTAGCGTATCTGCTAAATTACGTGCTTTGTTTATGAAATTCATGTTCTGGTGAATTGTTATTTTTGCGGTTTGTTATTTAGTCCAGGTTCTCTCTTAAAAACAAAGAAATACATCAGGATTAATCAGGAATTAGCCAAGAAAAAGTTAAAGATATAGTAAGGAATTTATAAAATTAGTATGTAGCTGGGTAAAACCTGGACTATAAAGCTATATTAACTGTTTTCTTAACCTTTTACGCAGTTTTTTACTGTTCGCAACCAATCCTATCCCTATCGAACCCATGCGGATCTGGTTGACTTACCCTAAATCTGCGGTAATGAATATCACGACAATCCAAATCTGGCGAATTGGGTGGAATGCAAAAGTCTGGATAGGAGCGATGGCGTAACCGCCCAGCTTCGCTGATCGCATGATTGTACTTGAGTCTGAGTAGTTGCAGGCTTAGTATTCTTATTCCCTCGCCGGAAATCCCAAGGCATCACCGGCTGCGATTGGTTCCAAAAACCCAGCTTTTGACTTTTGGCATTAGCCTCCGCCTGAAGGAATTAGTCTTTGGTGAAGTTTTATCAAGCAATCACTCCATTAGCTAAAGCTCTCGCACAATTCCTTAAACTAGGGGTATGAGGGGCTTAACCTGGTCTTCACTTGAGAAAGATAAGAACTCAATAGCTTCAGTCCAGAGCAGAAAGACTAGGAAACCCAACGGAGTTATAATTCATGTCTATCCTAAACCAGTTGCGCTTGCAGCAAGTAGCGATGAGCTACAGCCGGCCTTTGGCGATTGCCATGACACTCACTGTAGGATTAATCATGGCAGCAAGCTCGTCAGCCACTGCATCATTTCGCATCAATCCCTACCTACAGAATCCATCGAACGATGGTATGTATTTCACTTGGTTTACAGAAAATAACACACCCGGTACACTTTCAATTACTGGAACTGGCCTAACCAATCCCCTCACATTTACTAGCACGCCTAGATCCCAGCCCGTACTTGCATATACCAACGCCGAGAAGAATCAAAATATTGCTGGTCTATCTCCAGGTTCTTGGTTACTCAGTGATGATAATTACAAACACACAGTAGATGTGCGTGGTTTGCAACCAGGCACAACATATCAATATACAGTGTCCCAAGGGTCGAGTGTTTTTAATTCATTCTTTAAAACCGCCCCTACTAGAGACAACTGGGACAGCATCCGCTTTATTGCTATGTCTGATAGCGAAACCGAGCCATTGGGACGCTCTACCCGTCGTGAATGGCAACCAGGCACATTGGCTCCAGGTTCAGCGCCACGCCCTGACCTAATTGATAGCCAATGGGCAAACACCTTTGGCACTTCCGGCTCAGGTGGTTCGCAGACTTTACGTTATGCCTTAACAGAGAATGAAGGCTACCGGAATAATTTAGCGATTGTCAATAGCCGTAATCCTGACTTCCTGATGATGCCAGGCGATTTAGTTCAAGGCGGTGGTTATCAACCAGGGTGGGACGAATTTTTCCGCCACAATGCCGGAGAATTTGACAGTGGGTTATCACGATACCCAATCCTCCCAGCCCTCGGTAACTGGGAGAACTTTGGCGCTCTCAATGGTGGCTATGGTACTGATGCTGATGGGCGTTTTGGCCCGAAATTTGGTCGTGATAAATATCACGTATATTTTGATGCGCCTGATAACGGTACACCAGAGCATCAGGATAATTACTATCGTATCGACTACGGCCCCATCACTATCATTACCCTCGATAGCTCCAATGGTGAACCCGATGATCGTCGCAGCAACTACGGTGGCGTAGGACAACCACCCAGAATCAGTGGGCAAGATTATACAGGTACAGGAACTGACACCCAAGATAACTATACACGAGAACAATATGAAGCGGCTGGGGGTACTGACTTGTCTGACTTCAACCCTGGTAGCCCCCAATGGAATTGGGCAAAGGTGCAATTAGCCGATGCACGAGCTAAAGGTCAAATGATTTTCGTGCAGTTTCATCACGCACCATACAGTAGTGGCGAACATGGGCAACCAATGAACCATAATCTCTCAACAGGTCAGGGCGGTACACCAATGCGCCAATACCATAATATGTTTGAGCAGTATGGTGTTTTGGCAGTTTTGTCTGGTCATAGTGAAATGTTCGAGCGCAGTTTTGTAGATGAAGACGGCAATGGTACTGGCGTACATTACTATGATGTGGGTGTGGCGGGTGACGGATTACGGGGCGAGAAACGTACCAGTTCTAGCTTGAGCGATCCTCTGTTGAACTACAACAGGTTTAGTCAATGGACAGCTGACCAAAGTGAAGGCGAATTTTGGCAAGAAATGGCAGGTGGGCTGCAATTAATCGATGGTGGCAAACACTACGGACATCTTGAGGTTAATTTAGAACGGCTTGATGGTAGAAATAACAAATACGCCAAAGTGACGCTAACACCTGTGTATAGTTTTCCTATTCTTGACGAGAACTACAATCTAGTACGTACTGAACGCCGTACTTACAATGATGGAATTACTCTATTTGTAGATAGCAATGGACAGATTCTCCAGTCGGTTCCTGAACCAAGTGCAATTTTAAGTTTCTTGGCTTTTGGTTTGGGTAGTATAGGTATAAAATTACACAACCAGAAAAAATAAAGTTTTTGGCTAAAAATAACATTACATCAAGCGATCGCGCTGGAGATTGGGAAAATCAACTGACCATTCAACGAACGCAAGAAATTGATCTAGACATACGCTTCACTTTCACAGTGCCAATCTTCTCGGTTTAGGCGATACACAAAGCACTCATCGTCACCAAAACAGCGATGCTCGATGAATTTGAAGCCAAGGCGCTCATAGAAGCGGTGGACGCGGGTGTTGCTGGCAAGTGGATCAACAAGTACAGCTATCACAAGCGGATTCGCAAAACATCGAGCAAGTGCAAGCCGCATCATTTGTGTTCCATAGCCTTTACCTAAATCTGTTTGTTCCCCGATCCAAATATCAATTGCACGAAAATTCTCCCCAACATCACCCCAGTAATGGCTATCCTCACGTAGGGGATCGATGATTTGGATAAATCCAATAGGACGACCATCAATTTCCGCAATCAATTGTTCTCTCCAATCAGGACAACGCTCAAGTTCTACCTCCCAACCCCACTCATCATTAGGATCTGAAGCAATCACATGAGGTTGCTCATCCCAATATCGCAACAAATTCAAATCGGCTAAGGTGGCGGAGCGTAGGTTAATCACAAGTTGTTTGCAGACTGAACTTTTTTTCGCTTAGATCATCGTACAGCGTTGATCAGCTTGGCGACCGCCTACAAATTTCTGCCAAAAGATAGATATTAGCTGCTTGACCTTCATTCAGCTTAATTTGACAATACCTTTGTTTGGACTAACAGGAAAACCTTTATCTTTTGAAAAATCCATGAGTAAAGTTTATTTGATCACCGGAACGTCAACCGGATTCGGTCGCTCTCTAGCAGAAGCGGTTTTAGAGCGTGGTGATAAGGTTGTTTTGACGGCACGAAAACCTGAACAAGTGGCTCAATTGGCACAAGCACACTCCAACAATGCAATTGCCGTCCGCCTGGATGTAACCAACGCTCAAGATAGACTTGCGGCTGTTCAAGCCGCCATTGAACACTTTGGGCGCATTGATGTTTTAGTCAACAATGCAGGGCAAGGTTCTCTTGGAGCTTTGGAAGGATTTTCATCCGAACAGATCCGAAAACAGTTTGAAGTTAACTGCTTTGGTGTCATCGAAATGACTCGCTCAGTCTTACCAGTAATGCGTAGCCAAAAATCTGGTCATATTGTCAACATTACTTCCATCGGCGGTTTGGCTGCGATTGGCGGATTTGCTCTCTACTGTGCGACGAAATTTGCTGTGGAAGGTTTTTCTGAAGGTTTGCGTGATGAGGTTAAACCACTAGGTATTAATGTAATAATTGTCGAGCCTGGCGCATTTCGCACTAACTTTGCTGGAGATGCAAATATGCAGCCGGAAACAGAAATTGATGATTACAAAGCAGTAATTGAGCCGATTCAACAATACCTTTACGGTAACAACGGAAAACAACCAGGCGATCCAAAAAAGGCAGCACTAGCAATGATTCAAGCTATTGAATCTCAGAATCCGCCATTGAGATTGATGCTGGGAGCAGACGCTTACGGAATGTGGGAACAAAAGCGGACAGCCGAACGGCAAGAATTTGAACAATGGAGAGAAATTGGCATTGATACTGCTTATGAGGACGCAATAGTTGCACCAATTGGTGGGTAAAGCTCTCAAAGGCTTTCAGACATGGGCTTCTCCCAAATTAACACAACAGGGTTTTAGAATTTATTAAAACCGATAGTCATCTTTCACAACCAATCCCATCCCTATCCCTATCAAACCCATGCGGATCTGGCTGATTCACCCTAAATCTGCGGTAGGTGTGACTTGAACCATTAAATGAGCTTTTATCTCAAGATATGCTTCGCAAAGTAGG
>NZ_CAWUDJ010000073.1:0-19217 GCF_963920875.1 Anabaena sp. CCY 9910
AAACAGTCACACTCTTCTATTTCCTGAGCTTCAGCCTCTTTGTCACCCCTTCAGATCTGGCAGTTTGAATTAATTTCCTGTTGGTACAAAATGCCGTAAATAAATTACGCATTAAAAATAACAGAAACTTTTGTCGAGAAGCAATTACGTAGCAGCAAGTCTAGTCTTGGAACATTAATAATTAAGTAGCTTGCTTTGCTAGGTAAGCGTCAGCCCACCCGCAGAGTAATTGTGAATTCTTACTGCTTGTGGGAAAAAAATTATGCAGCAGCGAACATTTTCTTCAAATTTTTTGGGTGTGTTACTTGTAAATATTGGTTTGCCATTTCTGGTGTTAAAAGTTCTATCATGATTTTGTTTTCTAACCAAAACTCAATCACATCAAAGAAGGAATCACGATTACAGCGTACTGTTCTCCAACCTTCCCGGTTGCCAATTTCTGCAATTTTTTCTTCTGTAGCAGAGACTGAAATAGCTGCATGAGTGGCGGTAAAGCCGGAAACATTGCTAGCTTCTGCAAAAATGCCTCCTTGCTCACCTTCACCAGGTTTTATATATGTTTCTAAAGGATAAACTTCGATTCCTGTACCGTATTCATCTAATGGAAAAACCATGTAGCTACCTGGATGGGGGAAAAAGGGAACAGCTTCTCCATTAAGAACTTCTGCCAGTACTTGAGCTACGTGCTGGGGATTTTCAACAGAAATAGATATGTGGTGAATCATAATATTACCTCTCGCCCTGTCATTATGGGGCTAATAAACTTCATTTTTGGTGGAGTTGGACTTTCCACAATTGCCTTAATTACTTTTCATTACTGTCGCAGCAATTTATGCAATCATGAGCAAAAAAAATGAGTGAGTGGCTTTTTCTATCATGATTCACTATGATTAATCCGATAAACACATTAATTTCTACAGTATATTTGTAAAAAATAATACTCTCTCTGAAGATAGATTCTAAATGAAGAGCGATGGCGTAGCTGATTACCTCTAAATTTATGCCAAAGTTGCTACAAGTTCTTTGAGGCGATCGCGTCCATCCCGAAACACAGACCAACCATCTCCTACTAACACAGCTTCTACCTTCTCCAATGCGGCTAATCTGCGGACTGAAGCCACGACTTTTTGCTTATTCATCAGCTTTTCATCAGGTAATATCTCTAAACCTCCTGCTCGATATGCCCGGACTAAATCCCCTGTAATTAAGGTTGTTTCTTCCAACAGCAATGCTAACTCTCCGGGAGTTTTAGAACCTTGTAGTTCCATTACCTTTAATCCTGGTACAAGTTCATCACCATCAGATAACCAGCGATCGCAATATATAGGAAAATGCTCTTTCTCTGCGATTGGCCCGGCTATTTTGGTATAGGTTTGGTCGGCAATTTCCTTCGCTGACCTCACATGATCAGAGTTTGTCAGGACAATCCAATGCACTCCACCGAGAGATTCCAAGTGCTTCCAATCGTGATTTGATAAAGCTACTGGATCAATCAAGATATTGCCTTCAGGGCGAATCCAGGCAAACCCATTGAAATCAATATTTCTTGCAGGGTTGAAAGTAGACCAGCTATATAGATCAGGACGGTGCAGGGATTTCATAATAATTCTGGTTCTATACCTTCAAGAGCTTTCGGTTGATCAATCAGCATCATTAATTTATCAATAATTCCGTCTTTAGTTCAAAAATAAGAATGTAAAGGCAGGAAGTGTAGTAGATAGGGGGAGAATCTCTGATTCAGCAGAGGTTAAATGCCCTGAAACTGCTGACAGCAATTACTACTCCCCACTCCTTAGACATAAGCAAAATCAACGGTATAAGGTTCCTCCAGTGATTGTTGAGTGCTGGCTTTGATGGCATCAAGATAACGGTGGAGCGCCTGCAATTGTTGGGAATTGGGGCGGTAGGTGAGATTGCCTTGTTTTTCAAAAAGTGGTGTGTTGGTGTTGGCGTAGCCCGTCGTAGACATCGCTTGATAGTCAAGATTACTGAGGGAATGTTGGGTAAGCCAGCTAGATTCTGGGGAGGCGGGTATCAAGCCGGCCGGCAATTCTCCTTCGAGGAAAGCTAATAGTCGTTGCTGACAAATATTAGTATTGATTCCGCGTCCTTCAAATAACTGGAGAATTTCACTAAAAGATAAAGTCCGGTTGGGCAAGAGTCGCAGTAATTCTGTAAATAGGAAGTAGTCTGTGTATTGATGTCTAGATTCTTCCAAAACTTGGGAATGTAGGGGTAGTAAAGCTAAACCACAAGCAACACGACTACAATTAGGTGCGCCATTTTCTCCCAGGTATGAGTCTTGAATAATTTTGGCATTGGGGAGTTTTTGTCGCAACCACAGGTTGACAACCCCTAAGTTAGCCACCCCACCTGTGAGAATTGCTTGATTAATTGCTTCTGTGGGTATACCACGGGCTACTAATAATTTGTTGAGTTCCCGATTTAGGCGACGGGCAAAGGGAACAAATACCTGACTTTCTAATTCTCGACGCTGTAACACCCATCGTTGGTCTGCTAATTCTAGGGTAAAAGATTCTTGATGTTGCAAAATTAGTTTTAATGCTAGGGCTGCATCTAAAACTGCTTGTCCTAAGAGAGAACTTTCCAAATGTTGCTGGAGGCGAATCCGTGCCGGAATATCAGGTTCTCCCAAACGAGGCAATTCTAATTTTTCCAATCCCAAACTTTCCCATTGCATCCGGTCTAAACCAGGCATAGACGGTTGCCATTGCCAAGGATTACTGGTAATTTTCTGATTATCTTCTAAGCTTTCCCAGCGAGCTTTCCGGTATTTTGGCGATGCGAGTAATTGACAGATAATATCCTGCTCGATTCCTTTGCTGGCATAGGCAAAACTGTGGAGCATGAAATTATTATGTGTCAGTTGGGATAGATTCTCAGGAATATCCACCAGCGCCATTTCTGTGGCTGTTCCTCCGATATTCATGATTAAGGTGTTACCTACCAAAGCATGATCGCTATTTTTGGCTGGGGATAAACCTTGGTGAGTGCTTAATTGTACTACCTGACCATTACCACCATCGATAAAACTGAGGAGACTAGCGATCGCCTCTTCCACAAAAAATACTTGCTGGGGATGTTGAACTAACTTACTTGTGAGTAAAGCTTCTCGGACATTAAACCGATATTGTTCTGACCAACTAGAAGGACAATTACAAATAATCCCCGCAATATTACTGACAATACCATGAAAAGTGCGTTGATTCAGACCGACCGCCGTAGCGATTAACCCCTGAGTTGTGCTGTAGCGGTCTGCTTTGAGGGTCAGGAGTAATTTGGAGAGCGATCGTACTACCCAAATCAAAGGCCCAGCAGATGATTCATTAAATTGCAGTACAGGCTCCCATCTCTGCTGCTCATTTTTGTAGGGGATAGCTACTTGTAAATACGGCTTCAACTGGACTGAATACAGATGATTTTTGATCTCAGCCACCTCTTGCTCAGAAGTAACTTGGGGTACAGAAGCCGTCGGCAAATAAACTTCGGCTGGTAGCCGGAACGATTGCTGGAATGAATTTGCCCCTGGTTGAGCCTCCGTTGACCAGTAAATAGGATGCACAACACCAGTAGAGCGATTTAACAAAGCAGCAGAAATTCCTGTGGTTCCCAAATCAATGCCTAAATACCAGATGGAATCGTCACTACGAGACTTAGTATCAGTATCTTTGTTAACATTATGATTGGTAGAATCTGCTGGATTTTTTTGACCAGTAGAGGGAACCTCCGTTGGTTTTTCATTAGTTGTCGTAAAATTTAAGACATTGGTCGTTGGAGGTATAACAGAAGTCTGGTTAACCTCAGGAACAGAGAAAGCAACAACATTACTTGTTTCAGTAATTGGTGGTTGGATTGGCTTTTCTTGGTGGTCAACTACAGTATCAGCGACCTCCGGCTCATTTACTGGCTCTGACTCGGATGACCCATAATCATCTAACTTCGCCAAATCCTGATGTAATTGTAGCCATTGCTCCTCATTCAGAGAAATATCTGGTGGGTTAACCAACTGAGTTACTTCGGAAGATAGTAAATTTTCCTGCGGCGAAGCGGGAATATAATGGTCTGTCGTATCCTCAGGCTGCTCATGAGGCGTAATAACTTCTATTTCTTGGGCAATCTGGAGGACATCTGTCTGTTCTAGAAGCACAGGCACATCCGCCAACTCTTCGGCAAACTCAATATCTACCAGAGATGTAATCGTATCAGTACTGTTTGGTTGTACAGGTTCAATTTCTGGCAAGACAGAAACATTCAACGGAACTTCCGGCTCTGTTGGTAAACCCGTTGATTGTGTTAATAAAACTGGGTTTTCTGGCGTTGGAGCATCACTGAAATTAAACAGTTCAGCCTCTGGTTGATCTAATAACAACGACGTTGTTGATGCTTCTGCTGATACTTCAGGAGATTCTGCCTGTAAAATCGGGATTTCCGTCTCTGGAGGATCACTAAAATCAAACAAATCAGTATCTGATTGATCAAACCATACATCTGGCATAATTGCCGCAGTATCCGCCTCAGCTAGAAAATTACTTTCAATTCCAGCAGAGCTATCATCAACATTCAACTCCAGTAAATCGGGAGTAATTAAATCTGGGCTGATTTCCAGACTTTCACCTGCAAAATTATCATTACCAAACAAACTGGCATAAATTAGATCAACTTCATCATTGGCAAATTCCCAACTATTGGGTAATAGTGTGGTGAGATTGTCAGGGTTCTCTAAAGATAAAGGTGCATCAACACCAAGCTGCAAAAGTACTGCATCCAGCTCATCTGTATCTATCTCTGACGGCGATTTTTGGTCAAATTCTACCGTAGAAGTTGATTCTTGACGAACTACAGTAGTACTAGAATTAGTTGGCGTTGAGACTTCAATCACAGTATGAACCGGAATTGATGATGGTGGTGGGGCTGTGGGTGCAGGATTTTCCTCTTTAGGAACAGATGGCTGGAAATTAGACAATTGTTGTAGAGATTGTGTCCAATTGTTGATGAAGCCAGCCATCAACTGTTCGCTTTGTAATCCCGTACTGTGCATTCTTGCCAGTGCTTGAGACAGAGATTCGTGATAGGTATTAATATTGCGTTGTAGCGCCTCGAAAACAACGTTAACAGTACCATCTAGTGATAGTAAGCGTTGATCTAACTCTTTTGTTAGTTGTGTTAGCCTGTCTCCCTGTTCTGATGATTCCCAAAAAGTTGGAGTTATTGCAGGAGGTAAGTCTAATCTGGCGCTGTTACTGCTGTTATAACTAGTGGGGTTTACGCCCCCCTCTGTTATCTGTGGTGTTAAAACTGGCAGTAAGCGACTCATGAGTACTTGTAGAAAGTCTGTGATAATCTGCTCTTGGTTGGCTAACTGCTGACTTAAGGAGTAATTTTGTAACCGTTTTTGTTCTAGTTGTCTAATTTCTTGTGCCAGAATTGTTCGCTCTTGCAACAGCGCTGTAATTTCCCCTTGCAACGGCTGTATTAATTCTGACAATTCGTTTTTTAATTGTTGGAATGGAATATTATTATCTTCTTGATGTGGCTGATGGGGTTGTGGTGCAGACTGATTTTGACCTTGTTCAACAAATTTTGTCAACAGCCGGGAATTATGATTTGGTTCATTCTCTGATGTTTCACTCCCTTGGAGACTGACCAAAAAATTACGAACTTTTTCTAAAACCTCTTTTGGCTCTTGCGCCTGACTAGACAAAAGCCTAGACAGGCGCTTGCCATTGCTGTTGAGCAAATTGTCAATATCTGCAATCAATTTTTGAATTTCATCAGTGCGGGAAGTCACTTTAAATTACCTTAGCTACAAATGTTAGGTTAACTGGATTAGAAAATTAATTTACAATCAATAAAATTACTGAGAGTTAGTCAGCGCATTTGTTTTATTTATGACAGATATTTGTGGCATTCCCTGGGGTTGCCGCCAATACCGTCAATTGGTAACTATCAAAAGTGAAAAAGAGGCGCTTAGATCAGGTTTTAGAATTGTGATTCAAGACGCTGCTTAATGCCCTGCTACCGCTAACAGCACTCAACACTTTTTCCAGTCAGTTTCTCAGACGATGTTACAGTCTCTTGGACTTCATAGTATGAAAACATAAAAAAAACCAAACCGCCAAGCAAATTGCCTATTATATAGCAGTACTTTGCTGATAAAACGAGGCAAATACACTTAAAATCCTTGCCAATGAAGAGTTATGCTGTCACAAATCTTAAAATCACGCCTTGATGAGATGCTTCTTGGTGACAACAGTAATTATGTTTTGATGCAAAAGTTCCTGAATGGCAACCCCTGGTATAGATTTATTAGCAAAAATTAACTACTTTGAGTATCATTAAGGTTGTTCGGCAATTTTCGGTCAATTAAGTTAGGTACTAGAAAAGTATCTGGGAAACGAGTATGAGGGTGCAGGATAGCAGAAGAAAAAATTTTTTAGTTCTGAATTGATATGTCCTTAGCCCCTTTTTCATCTTTCCTCTTGTCATCAGTGCATACTCACTACCTAATGAAAGCGGAAAGCAACTGCGTGTATAGGGGTAACGCAGATGGAAACCATAAGATACGATTTTAAATAAGACCTTTGTGTAATAACTATTACTCAATCGCTTAGGCTAAAATATAGCGTTTTAATTTTTTACATATAGCCGCTTAATTATCATAATGTCGTAATGGAAGACCGATATAGCTTGCAGTCACCTGCTAATCCTTGGATGATCTCGGCTCCCTTTTTTCAAGGGCTACCAGAAACTGCTGTAGAATTAGCCCTCAATCACCTTGTCACTCGTACACACCCAGCTAATCAGGTCATACTACTAGAAAACGACTGGGGCGGCTCTGTATATTTTATAGTCGAAGGTTGGGTAAAAATCCGTACTTATAATCTCGAAGGGAAAGAGGTGACATTGAATATTCTGGGTACGGGAGAATTGTTTGGTGAAATGGCAGCACTAGATGAAGTACCTCGATCCACTGATGTAATTACTTTGACTACCACGATGATTGGTAGTATGCCTTCTCAAGATTTTGTCAAGTTATTACATACAGAACCTTTGGCGGGAGTGCGTTTATCTCAGTTGATGGCTCGGCGCTTGCGACAAGTAAATCGGCGTTTGCGGCTGCGGGAATCTGATAGTCAGTCGCGGGTAGCAGACACTTTGCTGTTTTTAGCGGAAGGTCAAGGAAAACGAGGACAAACCGGAACGGAACTCCCTAATTTACCTCATCGAGAGCTAAGTAGTTTGAGCGGTTTGGCACGAGAAACTGTTACCAGGGTATTGACAAGGTTAGAAAAAAAAGGCTTGATTAAGCGAGATCAAGACACTATTTGTATTCCAGATTTGTCAGCCTTAGAGAAAATGTTAATTTAACGAATTTTCAAGATGAGTATTTTAGATTCTCTACCAGATGAGCCAGAGGAAGAGACATCCCCTGAATCTCTAAATCCCCAAAATCCACCATCAGATCAGCAAGAGTCTCAGAAACACAATGCTCAGACCAACGGAGGAGAGCAACACAATTTACTATCTCCCCAGTTGAAAGTTGATGCGCCCTTAAGGATGGTAGAGACAGCTTTCTTAGCAAGCACCGCTAGCTTGATTTGGTTTATCAATTTTTACTTTCCCCTTGGCCCGGTGTTGCGGATATTTTTTCCTGTACCCATTGCATTAGTTTATCTGCGTTGGGGTAAACGAGCAGCATGGATGGCGGCTGTTACTTCTGGTTTATTATTGTCTGTACTGATGGGGCCAGTCCGTAGTCTGTTGTTCGTCATGCCTTTTGCGTTTATGGGTGTGCTGCTGGGAGCAACATGGTATCGTCGCGCTCCCTGGATTGTTTCGATCACGCTGGGTACGCTGTTGGGTACTTTAGGGGTCTTTTTTCGGTTGTGGTTGTTGTCTGTGTTGTCGGGAGAAGACCTGTGGATTTATTTAATTACCCAAGTAACAGAACTCATAGAGTGGATATTCTTGAAACTGGGATTATTAAATAGTCCTAGTGTACTTTTGATCCAGTTTGGGGCAGTAGCATTGATTATCATCAATAACTTTATTTATCTGTTTGTTGTACACTTGGCAGCGTGGCTACTCTTAGATCGCTTAGGAAATCCCATTCCCCGTCCACCTCGTTGGGTACAAGTCCTGATGGATTATTGAAAATTAGTCAATAGTCATTAGTCATTAGTCATTAGTCATTAGTCCAAAACCTTCTTGTTTGACTGTTGACCGTTGACAACTGACAACTGACAACTGACCACTAACAACTAACAAATGACCATTCACATTTATACTGAAATTGAACAGGGTGAGGCTTGGTTGCGACGATATAGCGATCGCCTGCCTTTATTTACTTGTATTCTCGGTTTTACAGAAACTGGTCTCATTCCGGGCATTTCGGCGGCTGGTCGCACTCCAGAGGATCGAAAGTATACTGCTTGTGCTGATGCTGAATTTTTATACTACGGTGCAGAATATCAGCCCCAATATCCTCTACCACCATTGACGGCTGGTGCATCTCCTGTCCTCATCTCTCGTGCTGTTATAGAAGCACTCAAGATGCCCATTTATTTATTTAATGCTGGTTTACCTCAGTCCCCAGCCATACCAGCAATTGATTTAGGTGGTTGTCCTGCTAAATGCTTGAGTACAGGCGCGGCGATGGAATTAACCACCGTAGAACATCTATTTAAGCAAGGTTTACTTTGGGGGGAACGCCTAGCGACTGAAGTTCCAGAAGCATATGTAATTCTCAGTGAATGTGTTGTTGGTGGTACTACCACTGCGCTGGCAATTTTAACTGGTCTGGGCATAAATGCAGCAGGCAAAGTTAACAGCAGTCACCCAGTTTGTAACCATGAGCAGAAATGGCAAGTGGTACAGCAAGGTTTGGAGGCGGGGAAAGAGGCAGGGGCAAGGGGGCAGAGGGGGCAGAGGGGGCAGAGGGGGCAGGGGAGGCAGGGGAAGCAGGGGGAGAAATTACTCCAAGATTTTCCCTTAATACCCAATCCCCAGTCCCCAGTCCCCAGTCCCCAGTCCCCCATCGATCCCCTCAAATTAGTCGCCGCAGTTGGTGATCCCATGCAGGTTGTGGTGGCGGGAATGGCGATCGCCGCTAGTCGCAGTTGTGGTGTAATGTTAGCTGGTGGTACGCAAATGTTAGCGGTTTATGCTCTGGCGAGTGCGATCGCTCAAACTTACAATTTATCTTGGCAACCCACAGCCGTGGTAGTAGGTACAACCCGTTGGGTAGCAGAAGACTCAACGGGCGGTACGGTAGAATTAGCCCTAAATATAGGTAAAAACAGTCAATATCCTCAGATGACAACTCCTTCACTTTTGGCTACCCAACTGAGTTTTGTTGACTCTCAATACCCCCAACTCCAAGCCTATGAGCAAGGATTCGTCAAGGAAGGCGTAGGTGCTGGTGCTGCCTGCATAGCCGCTAATCTTTATAAGAATTGGCAACAACATCAACTTTTACAAGCAATTGAAAACCAGATTCAACGTCTTCTTGATAGATAGGTCGTAGGGAAAAAGGAATTACCAATCACCAAAAACAAAAATACCGGACTCAATCAAGTTACCGGTAAAGCCTTGATAGATTGACTTTTGATTAATTAGGTTAGTGAATTCTTTCTCTAAGTAATTGTTCTTCTAAAGCTGCAATTCGATTGTAAGCTGCGGTTAATTGTGCCGTTAGTCGTTGTATTTGAATTTCTGGTGATATGATTTTTTCTCCACTTTGACGGCTCATGTCTAGGTAAACACCGTCTATCAATACGTCCTTATGTTCTAGTTCCTGATTAAAACCGATCTGTCCTTTGAACTGGTAGTTACCAGCCTCATTATTCTCCAGATAATTATCTTTTGCTTCGGTTCTGGCTAAAGAACATTCCGAAAAAGCTTGAGCGACTCTCATATCAAGCTGCTCAATAACCTGGTAGAGGGCATCCAGCTTATGACTCATAGCCAGGATTTGTTGTTGTAATGACTCCATTTAATACCCTCGTCCGCACATTTTCTCTATGTTATTCAATTTACTGACAATGTTAAATATACTTATGAATTATTTAATGTTTCAAACTTTCCTTTGAAGAAGGAAACATATTTATTCATTTATCCAAAAAAATAAATATTCTATAAATAGTATGCTCACTTTTTGATTAAGAAAAATTAAGCAATGGAGTACTGAGAGGTGTGAAGCTCTACTGGATAAGGATTTAGCGCTTGATCAACTAACAATCATAAGATGCCAGAATGTAATATATCATCTGACGCTATGCTTTTTTATAGAAGTTTTTGAGCAAAATTGTATTAATAAATACTTTATGCTATAAGCATTAGAGTTGAGCTATGAGGAAACTATGACAATTCTCCATCTGCTAGCTATTAAATTTGTAGAAAAAATATCAAGTATGAGAAATATTTCAGTAAATTAATAATTTGCTTTCATTTTCTCTAATTATTCAAAATACTAGCTGCTTCAAACCTTCAATCTTTGTTATCTCTGTTTAATTTATCTAGAATGTATATTCCTAAATCTATGGATAGACGGTCTTTTTTATTGAGCCTGGGAGGACTGACTTTATCACAACTACTCGTAGGCTGTACTGGCAATAACCAGATAAACCTCAACGTTCAGTTATTAAAAGGTTCTATACCTGGTCAAGTAGTTAATAAATTCCGCCAAAGTTTAAAACAACAGGTGCAGTTAAAGTTTGCACCAGTTGAACAACTAGAAGAGTTATATAAACGATTGGTAAATTGGCAACACAACCCAAAAACTCACGATAAGCAAGAATGGACGCGCTTCATTCCATTTAGGCAATCTCAAACGTTTCCTCTAGCTGATTTGGTGACATTAGGAGATTATTGGTTAACAACAGCAATTGAGAGAAAACTGATTCAACCGATAGAGACAGCGCAATTAAAACAATGGTCTGGCTTAGATTCAAGATGGCGAGAGCTAGTAACGCGTAATGAGCAAGGTATTCTAGACCCACAAGGAAAAGTTTGGGCTGCGCCTTATCGCTGGGGTAGTACAGTAATTGTGTATGACCGTGAGAAGTTTAAAAAATTGGGATGGACACCCCAAGATTGGAGTGATTTGTGGCGTAATGAACTGCGATCGCGTATTTCTTTACTAGACCAACCAAGAGAGGTGATAGGTTTAGTCTTAAAGAAACTAGGAAAATCATACAACACAGAAAACCTCGCAACAGTCCCAGATTTAGAAAAAGAACTGCAAACCTTAAATCAGCAGGTAAAATTCTACAGTTCCAATACCTATTTAGAACCTCTGATTATTGGAGATACTTGGCTAGCAGTTGGTTGGTCAAGTGATGTAATCCCAGTTTTGGCGCGTTATCCCCAACTCAGCTTTGTGATTCCCCGTTCCGGAACGTCCATCTGGGCAGACTTGTGGGTAAGCCCCAAAGAAATTACTCAAGATGCTCTATCATCGCAATGGATTGATTTTTGTTTACAACCCAATATCGCTAGGCAAATTGCTTTACTCACTAAAACTAATTCCCCAATTGTTACTAATATTAGTACTGCTGACATTCAGGAATCATTAGGTAGTTTATTACTAAATAGTCAAGAAGTATTTGCTAAAGGCGAATTTTTGCTTCCCCTACCACCAGAAGCTACAAAACAATACGAAGCTTTATTTGCCAAAATCAAAGGTTAATTCGCAGTCATCAGTCAAATTCCTGCTTCTGATGTTTTCAGCTAAACCACCATTATCTGATAATGAACTGAGGAAGACATACAGGAAATCTACAGAGGGAACAATGCAAACTCACCAAGAACTATATCTTCCTCGCATGGGTTGTGGAACTTGGGCGTGGGGAAACCAATTGCTCTGGGGATATAACGAAAGTATGGACGAGCAATTACAAGCTGTCTTTAACCTCTGTGTGAGTAATGGTGTCACCTTGTTCGATACAGGGGATTCCTACGGAACAGGACGATTAAACGGTCGTAGTGAGTTGCTGTTAGGACAATTTGCCCAAGAATATCAAGGTGTTAATCAAGAAAATATTTGCATTGCTACCAAATTGGCTGCTTACCCTTGGCGATGGACACGCCAATCAATGATAAATGCTTGTAAGTCCTCTGCTCAACGCTTGGATAGAAATGTTGACTTGGTACAAATGCACTGGTCAACTGCCAATTATGCACCTTGGCAAGAAGAAGGGCTATTAGATGGTTTGGCAGATTTGTATGAACAAGGTTTAGTGAAGGGCGTGGGACTATCTAATTACGGAACTAAAAGACTGCAACGTGTACATCAAAAGTTTGCAGAGCGAGGAGTACCAATTAAGACACTGCAAGTTCAATATTCCTTATTATCTACCTATCCTGTGACTGAGTTGGGGCTAAAAGATGTTTGTGATCAACTGGGGATTAAACTGATTGCATATAGTCCTTTGGCGTTGGGGATATTGACAGGAAAATATTCAGAAAAAGGCCCATTTCCAAGAGGTGTCCGGGGTTTATTGTTTAGACAGTTGTTGCCAGGAGTGCGATCGCTTCTCCAATGTTTACAAGATGTGGCACAATCCAGAAATAAAACCATGTCTCAAGTCGCGCTGAACTGGTGTATCGCCAAAGGAACTATCCCCATCCCCGGTGCAAAGTCTGTCAAGCAGGCGCAGGAGAACATCGGTGCGCTAGGTTGGGAATTAAACTCTGGGGAAATAGCCGAGTTAGATAAAGCTGCTGCAAGTTCTGATAAAAAAATGGTACAAAATATTTTTCAAACTAAATAAAATTCCTTGCTTCAGTTTGTAACCAACTCGCCAAATCTGATGTATTTGTGAAGTCTAATAATGCTTCACTTAAAGCATCGAGTTGATTAATCGATAGCAGCGTAATTTGTTGCTGTATATCAGCAGGAATTGTACCCAATCGCCGTGTTAGCTGGCGTGTCAAAGTTTCTAACTTACCCTGTCTAAATCCTTGCTGCAAAATTTCTTGATAAAGCGGTGACTCGCGCATAAGTTCCTCCGTTAAATACGGTTGAATTAGTACAAGTTTACTATAAAAAAGGTGATCGCCTTCCTCCAGATATTCCCCACAAATTCCTAGTTTGTTGCTGCCACAATTTGCTAAACTCCAATTCTTGGGGTTCAAATCAAAATAGTTTGAACATGGCGAAGTTAGGGGGTTGCGGAGTGGTGCATGATGAAAATCTAGAACAAATTAATTCCAGAGATTGGTCATGGTCTTTCTGGTTTACTTTACCACTGTACCCATACGGTAAACGGCGGACTCTCCGGCAAGAAGTTATTAAAGATACAATCTGGACTTTTGACCAGATGCAGGGGATATTTTACGTCGTTGTCCCCATTCGCATGACTGTAGTCAAACTGGATGAGGGAGGTTTACTAGTATATGCACCTGTTGCGCCTACTCCTGAATGTATCCGATTAGTCAAAGAGTTGGTGATAGAACACGGAGATATTAAATACATCATCCTGCCAACTATTTCGGGACTAGAACATAAGGTGTTTGTCGGCCCCTTCGCCAGATATTTTCCCCAAGCACAAGTCTTTGTAGCGCCGAATCAGTGGAGTTTTCCCCTTAATCTTCCCCTCAGTTGGCTGGGTTTACCGAATAAACGCACTCATTTACTCCCGGAAGATAGTAGCCAAGCTCCCTTTGCTGATGAGTTCGACTATGCAATCTTAGATACCATTGACCTTGGCCCTGGTAAGTTTGCAGAGGTAGTATTTTTACACAAGCGATCGCATACTTTACTTGTAACCGATTCAGTCGTTTCTGTACCGGCAGATCCGCCGGCGATCGTCCAATTAGACCCCTATCCCTTACTATTCCACGCCAAAGATCAAGCCTCGGATATCGTTGTAGACAATCAAGCCAACCGCCGCAAGGGATGGGAACGCATCAGCTTATTTGCTTTGTATTTCCGCCCCAGTGCAGTAGATATCCCCAAATGGAATGAAGTATGGCGAGAAGCCTTAAAAGCGCCAGAACGCTCATATAGAGCTTATTTTGGCTTGTTTCCTTTCAAATGGCAAAATGATTGGAGGCGATCGTTTGAGGCTTTGCGAGGGGATGGACGTTTATTTGTCGCGCCAGTTCTACAGAAGTTGATTCTCAATCGCGCACCAAAAGAAACCATTCACTGGGCTAATAAAGTAGCAAGTTGGGATTTTCAGTGGATTATTCCCTGTCACTTTGATGCACCCATTAAAGCAGCACCCCACCAATTTCGCCAAGCCTTCTCCTTCTTAGAAAAACAGCCTGCTGTCAGCGCAGGCGTGTTCAATAGTGCTAGCTATCCCTTACCAGAAAAAGATTTTCAAGTTTTGCAAGAAATTGATAGCGGATTATCCAAAAGCAGAATTGTTCCACCAGCCAAAGAGCAGGTGTAACTCATACATCAACTACAATATTTCATTAATTCATAGCGAGTTAACTAGACTAACACTCCGCGTTCCTCCCTTCGGGTTCACCAGTCGCCTGCGGAGGGAAACCCTCCCGCAGCGCTGGTTCACCGCGTTTACTTAGTCTTCCTCTGCGTTTAAAAAATTCACACATTGACATAAAGCAAATATAAACGCAATAAATATTAATTATTTAAGCCAATGACTCCTGAATAGTCTTATTTTAGACTTTATAAAGTATAGTTAAATACCCCACTCTATTAAGAATAAATTTATGCAATACGAAGTCAAAATCATAGAACCGACAGATTTGTGGTATCTACAAAATAACATTAATAAAGACACCAACAAATACTATCATCCCACCAAAAATATCCCTTTTGTTCAGCAAGTTGAAATCAAACTCGAAAACTCTGGGGTTGTAATTCAAAAAGGGGCTTTACATAGATGTTTGGGTAAATTAACTCATGGTGTTTACAAAACTGATAATCGATTAAAAGATGTCTGGGTTGCTTTAATGACGGAGATAGATTACAACGCTCCTGTTTATAAAGGTAGTGGGAATGTCTATCTCGAACCTAGAGCCAAAGGTCAATTTTTACATTACACAGATATTGAAATATCAGACCAAGAACAATGGGAATTTGATGATGGTATATTCCAATTTTGTTCTGACAATGTGATTTTAGGAACCAAAAAACTGAAATTTCGCCAGATGTCTGGTTCGGCTGATGGTAGATGGAGAATTGCCATTAAAGCCTTAGCAGGACAAACAGCTAAAGTTGTCACAGGTACAAATACCCCTGCGAGGATTATTGAAATTCACAGAGGTGAAACTGTCATTGCTGACTATGACTTAGTGAAAGGATTTACCAATGGAATTCAAGAAGATTACCGGAAATTAGGACACTTTGGTAAAGGTGGCGGAGAAGGTTTTGTTTGGATATATGAAGGTCAAGGTAAGTTATTAATATCTGAAACCGACGGTATGGGACTGGGTTAAATGATTTGATTATTTGATAGTCTCTTAGTTCTAATTTCTTTTTTTACTATTTCTTGAAATCTCTTCATGCCAGTATTGAAAATACTGGTATCGTCTGTTATGATTTCCGAAAATATAGTAAAAAATATTACACAATGGATAATCAAGATGCCCTCATCGATGAGCCAGTAATCATTGTAGAATTCGCTCCCAGTGCTGGGATGCGGTCAGTTAGCGTGACACCAGCAGATATCGCCAAAGAATCGGCGAAAGCCTTGGACAAAGCCATGCTGACTATCCGGCAAATGGCACAAAAGACAATGGCAACAATCGATACATTATCTAACAAGCCATCGGAAGTGGAATTAGAATTTGGCATCAAGTTAAATACTGAAGCGGGCGCAATTATTGCCAAAACTTCGGGAGAAGCCAGCCTCAAGGTAAAGTTACTCTGGGAGCGTAAAGATTCCAATAATGAGCCAGATTCAAAATCTGCGTAACTTTACTGTGCAAATTCGTGATGTCAATAATGTGATTATTGGCACCGGTTTTGTAGTCTCCCTTACCGGACAAATTGTCACCTGTTGTCATGTGGTGCGGGATGCAGGGGGACAAGTTGCTGAGGGAGTAGAAATTAACGTCTACTTCCCCAAAGCAATAAAGCCAGAACAGAAAGCACATACAGCTACAGTTACAGCTTGTTTTTTTGACCATGATGATGATGTGGTTGTGTTGCAACTGGACACAGCTACACTCCCAGATGGGATAGAACCCGCAATTCTGGGGATGGCGGAAGGTTCAGCAGGTAACAAATTCCGGAGTTTTGGCTATCGCCGACTGAAAGATTACCAAGGACTACCAGCACATGGTGAAATAGTAGACTTTGCTGAATCACCAGAGACGCTGATTTTGCACAGCGACCCTGTAATGTTGAATAGCCAGCATATCGACAGTGGTATGAGTGGTTCCGCCGTTCTGGATATTGAACGTAACTTAGTAGTGGGCGTGATTGCAGAAACTTGGGACTCTGGAACAAGTGAAAAAGACCGAGACACCAGTTTTGCTGTTGATTGTCGAGTCCTTACTTTTGACCCCATGTGTTTACCATTAGCAGATGCGCCACCTACACCCCAGCCTACAATTAACGCAAACCCTACAGGAGAGCAACCAGTGTCTCAACCAGGGATAATCTCGAACCTGAATAATGCACCAGCACCTTTAGAAGAATGGGTGGGTAGAGCAGATTTTCTCAAAACACTAAATCAGGATTGGGTTGACCCTAATTGCTCAATTGTGGGACTTATTGGTTTTGGTGGCGAGGGTAAAAGTTCCCTCACCCGTCGCTGGCTGGAAGATTTGCTACACGACACATCTTTACCTCAACCTATTGGCGTGTTTTGGTGGGGTTTTTATGAAAAGAATAATGTACTTGAGTTTTTGGAAGCTGCATTAGAATTTTTAGTTCCAGGAATTGATCCTTATAAAGTGACTTGGGCAGAAAAAGTCAACTTTATTCATGGAATGCTCAAAAGTGGGCGTTATCTTTTCATCTTAGATGGGTTGGAAGTACTGCAACAGGAAGAGGGAGACGATTACGGCGAATTAACTAATTTAGAACTACGGGATTTTTTGCGGGAGTTTGCAGCTGGTAAACATAAGTCATTTTGTTTAATTAACAGTCGTGCGCCACTGGTAGACTTGATTGACTTCACCACCTACATCCATCGGGATGTAGAGCGCTTGAGCCAAGAAGAGGGGCGCACTTTACTACGAAAAGTTGGTGTCAAAGGTGCTGATACTGAACTGAATAAAATTGTGGCAGATTGGGACGGCTATGCTTTGGTTCTCAGTTTGCTGGGAGCTTATTTAGTGGATGTGCATAATGGCAATGTAAAATACATCAGTGAAATCAAGCCACCTACAGCAAGTGAACCGCGTTATGAAAGAGTACAGCGAGTACTGCGCCGCTATGATGAGCATTTAACACAAGCTGAAAAAGAGTTTTTAACAATATTTAGTGCATTTCGGTTAGCTGTTCCACAATCACTGTTTACCTCAGTATTTCAAGGCGTACTCCCCGGACAACTACCGCGCCGCAAACTTCAGACGATATCAAGACTAGATATTTTATTTCGGGAATTCCAACGTTTGTATCGGTTGTTCATTGATAGTTTATTTCCTAGCCAACGCAGGTTAGCAGCTAGACTCAAAAGACAGCTGAATGCACCATTAGCTGACCTACGAGGTCCTACCTTTAATGGGATGATTCGACGATTGCTAAATTATCGCATCTTGCGCTTTTACCCAGAGGCAAATTACTACACAATGCACCCCCTTATTAGCGCCCACTACTCTCAGCGACTACAAAAAGATTTGGGTGTGCAAGCGAAGGAAATTCATCAACGCATTGCAGATTATTACCTCAGAATTGCTGGGCCGATACCAGAAAACCCCAGTATAGAAAGTTTGGCGTTCCCAATTGAGGCAGTGCATCATCTTTGTTGTGCTGGTAGTTATGATAGGGGATTAGATGTTTTTTGGGAGCGTGTATTACATGGATCAAGTCGTGTACTGACTAATAAACTAAATGCCTGGAATGTCAGCCTAGCTTTGATGCTGGAATTCTTTCCTAATGGTGACATATCACAAGAAGCGCAGGTCAGCACTCTTGAGGGCAAAGCTTGGATATTAAACCATGTAGGGCTTTGTTTAATGAGTTTGGGACGTTTGGCTGAAGCTGTATCTCTCTTTGAGGGTAGTATCGACATTCGATTAAGCAGAGAAGACTGGAACGATGCCACCATCGGTTACATTAACCTAGCAGGGTTATACACCCATCTCGGACAACTCACAGCTAGTTTTGATGCTGCTAGAGAAGGATTGAACCTTGCTCATCGATGCCAAGATAAGACACTCAAGTCCAGTTTATTAGTTTGTCAAGTTTATACTGCTTATTTGCAGGGTAAAAATGATACAGCAGGTGCATTCTTTCAACAGTCAGAAGTTTTGTATCGGGAAGTTGACTCTGGTGAGTTTTATTTATACGGCTTGGGAAGTATCTGGCACGCTGATTACCTGCGGCGAGTGGAAAATACACACTATGCACGGCAGGTAACAGAGGCAAACCTAGAAATTTGTCAACGCAATAAGTGGCTTGATGATATCAGCAGATGTCACCGTGTGCTAGGCGATCTAGATGCAGATGTTGGACAGCAGGACAAAGCTCGTCAAGATTATAATGAAGCCCTCAAAATTGCCCGCAGCATTTGTGATCGTACAGTTCTAATTGAAGCACTACTAGCACGGGGGCGATGGGCTGCGCGACGGAGTGATGTTGCGGCGGCGCGTGGTGATTTAGAAGAAGCTCTGAATTATGCCTGTAGTGGTGGTTATCGCATCCACGAAGCGGATATCCGTGTTGCTTTGGGGTGGATGCACCTGGCAAATCATAATTACTCAGCAGCGACGGCGGAGGCAGAAAAGGCACGTTTAATGAGTGATGAAATGGGCTATCATTGGGGTCGCGTTGATGCTGATGAAGTTTTGCAAGCTTTAAAACAGAATTTCTAAATTTTGTTCGGACTTATTTATGAGCAATAGGGTTCGGTTGGTGTGAGTTCGATAGATTTGGAAGAACCCCTCTCCATAGCTTGCTACTCTACGAGAACGCCTTACGGCGAACCCGCAGGGTACCTCTCCCTGACGCGGGGATAGGCTTAAAACCTTAACGAGTATAAAAGACTCATCCGTGAGTATTTATGACTCGTTCACGAATATCAAAAACTCGTCCGTGAGTATTT
>NZ_CAWUDJ010000074.1:0-18549 GCF_963920875.1 Anabaena sp. CCY 9910
AACTCTACTACGAAACGCCCTACCTCTTCATGCTCTTATTTTGGCAACGGTATTGATTTGTGCGACAACTATTGCTGATAATGCTGTTTGTGTTAGACAGACATTCTGTCTAACATCGCCAAAACCTTGAACTGTAAGGGTTTGGCTTTGAATGGTGTTTCCTACAGTAGGCGTTCGCTCTATTAGGCAGAGAATCGTCGTCTACATCCACTAGGTCATCATTGAGGTCGAGATTAGGACGGAATTAAAGCGAAAAAGTTTGTTTCAATACCGCCAACAGTTATGCCAATTCAAGCAAAAACTCATACATATAGAGAAAGAGCCGGACTAAGATTAGATGCCATCGACTTGAGAAAATATAGCCACCCTATACTCGCCTCAACAACGTTACTTAATGAAATCTCGCTGTCGTTCTTGCCTAACGAGTTTATTGTCATTGCTGGGGTAAGTGGTGGGGGAAAATCCACATTGATTGATGCACTTAACGGACAACGACGCGCTAGGGGGAAAGTGTTAGTTGATGGGGTTGACCTGTACAAGAATTATCACGCATTCAAGAACCTCATCGGTTATGTTCCCCAGGACGACATAGTTCACCTTGATTTATCTGTATGGGAAGCATTCATGTTTGCCGCCCAGCTTCGAGTGGCCTTTCTATCAATTAGCAAATTAATATGACCGAAACGACACAATTGCAGGTACAAGAATTAGCCCGTTTCGCCCAAGAGCAAGACTTCAATCAGCAGTATCAGCAGTATTTCCGTGATGTGTGGGAAGAAGCGGGTGTTAAAGATATCTCCAAAATGACCGTCTCTGATGCCGAACAGACGTTGAAAGTGTTGGCTGCTAGTGAGGCATCTCCCCAATTTGTTAAATCTTTACTAGCACAAGCAGCAATTGATGGTGCGCCATCACAGGTTTTGGAGTATTTTCTGGGCAGCGACATTGACGGTGATGGACGGACTTTGGCTCAGGAAATATTTCAAGATGGAACTAACCCTCTGGAGCCTGACTCACCTCAACCAATATCCAAGACACAGGTTGTATCTCTATCTCCAACTCAAGATACCGAAGATATGGAGTGGGAAATTTAGCATACATTCGTCAATTTTACTAGCAACTCCAGTACCGATTTTTTCAGTACCAAAGTTGCTAGTTCTTTTTTGAAAGCGCCTTTAAACTTCTTGAGTTAGGTAGATTTTCCAGAAGTTGGTGTAGTTGAGGAATCAATTACACCTATTACCTCTACTAACTCAAACATGAGGCGATAATTATGACTTTATTAGGTATTGAAAAACTTACCGATACAACCCAAGTAAAACCGTGGGATGAGCGCGATTTATGTACGAGCGATCGCCGCAGAGAAAAGCTAGAAACTCTCCTGTGCCAAAAAGTACAAGCAGGCGAAGACCCTACCTTGTGTGAACAAGTATTAAATTATTTATATTTCTCAGCGTTTCAAGAGAAGGTTAATCGCATTGCTGTCCAAAAAGAAAAAGAAAAATCAGTATTTGCATCTGTACAGCAAGTAATTATTACATCTTTCGCTATTCTGGGAATGTTTGCATTCCTCGCCGCCGCCGCCAACAAGTCAGTTGTGCGTTCACAAATCCCGCAAGCAACCCCACAAGCGATCCAACGGCAGGGGCAGGCTCCTTAGCAGCGCATGGACATTAAAAAAGCTGAAAGTATTGAGGATACAACACTTTCAGCTTATTAATAGCCGGAAAATTTAGCTCAAAACCAGGAAGTATCCTTATCGAATGGTAAACTGCTGGGTTCTTCACAGTTTCGTAAGTCTTGCTCCATCTGTTTGACACGCTGTGGATAAGTCAGGCTGAAAGCTAACCTTTCTTCCATTTGTTCTTTGCCAAAGTTTATGCCTCTTTGGGCGTAATATGCGGACAACTCGTTATAGTTATCAACCTCTAGCTTTTTGCGCCGTTCCATTTCGTCTAGCCAATTTTCACTTATGCCAAGTGCCAGTTCAGACTCCCTATATTCGGGCTTGAGAGAGCCATCTGGGTTGAACTGTTGTTTCTCTGTGGGGGTGAAGAAATCGTAGGCGGTGAACACTGGCCAGGGTTCGGGGTCGGTTTCGTCCAGGTGTTTCCATTCGTCATATTTGATTTTTAATCTACGGGCATAACTATCGATAGCTCCCTCACTAATACCTTGGGCTAACATTTGCTGTCTAGCTTCAAGCTTTAAAGTTCCATCAGCTAAAAATTCTTTACCGTGCATATTTAGCCAACGTTTAATTCTTGTTCCTGACATATTAAACTCCTGAAAATTTTTGAATACTTAAATAAAAATATGTCTCTTGAGTTTAAGCATTTTGATACCAGACTAAATCAGTGGATTCATACTGACGGAGATAATAAGAATCCTGACTCAATTTTAACTGAAAAATTAGATAATACTCTACTAGAGTTTTACTTTCCAGGCAAACAATTTTCTTTTGGACATATAGATGAACATAGTACAGCAGAAGATTTAAGAAATCATCCAGATGGACATACATTATTATTATCATCCAAAACTAGATTACTGTATGGTTCACCTGAATGCCTAGAAATAATTAATAAATTATGCCCTGACAGGAAAGACAGGGGGGCTTACGGCTCCATCTTTCTAGGTGGTTGTAAAAATTCAATTCACGAAGAATTAAATATTTTGATTGTCGATGATTCTAATGGTGAGAATGGAAATATATTATCAAACGATTTAGCCTATAAAATGGTAGGAGATTGCTATGGGCAAATATCAACCCAGCTTTATGAAAAGTTAACTAAAAGAGAAGAGCAGTCAGATAAAAGTTACCGCGTCATTCAACATCGCTTTGGATGGAAAGAGACTGATGGAAAAGATGCTAAATACAGGTTTGGGAAAGGGACACTACGACCATATAACTTACAAGAATTAAAATATGCAGATCAAAATAACGAACCCAAAATCGATATAATTCTCCCTCTATCCAGCTTCAAAGGAACAGACAAGGATCGCCCTGGTAGCCCAAGTAAGCCGCAGATAAAACCAGGGTTATACAAACAGAAAATCTGGCTAGGTGAAAAGTCACAATCCCAGCGCGGTAAAACAGCGATATCCCAGTTGTTAGCATCATTTCCTCAAGGTATTAAAGACTTTGCTGAGGAACTAGAGGCACAATCCCTAAAATTAGCCGAAATGCAGTCCGACCCCAGGAAAGTAGCACAACTTTACTGCGAGAAATATGAAAAACGTAAGGCTTTCACTGAGGAACAGAAAACCTCGTTACAGCAAACAATTAATGAACAGTTTGCTGATGTAACATTTACTAAACAGTTAGAACTATTGAGTTGGAATGAAGCAGAGGAACAATTTGAAATAAGTGATGATGTAGACCAAGCTACAAAAGATGATTTATTAATGTATAAAATCATCAAAGCTGATTTAGTAGGGGGTCATAATCAACTCCTGGAAACTGAAAAAGTCCGACAAGAGTTAAGCCGGTTTGTGCAAAATGAATGGAGGGAAATTGCTATTGGGCGAACGCTAACTTTCGACAGAGGTATGATTATTCCCTCAAAAGAATTAAAAAACGGTGAAATCTGTGTACCTTGGTTGAAAGATGGAGAAAAGGTTCTCAACTTCCGTTCGCCATTCCTCAATTCTAATGGGTTATGCGTTTCAACTAATAAACTTATTGATGATTGTTTAGCTCCAGATGCTACTGATTTGCAAGGTATTATCGTAGTCAATGATGAAGACCATAAGCGCATATTAGCAAGACTTGAAGAACCGGAAATAGCACCATTAGAAACCGAGTCAGAACGCCAGGGTAGGGATTTTGATGGTGACTGTATTGGTGTGAAATTAGCGAGTAAGTACCCTAATTTTACAGCAGAAGCCGAGTACAGGAACCAATTTGAAAATGCTTATGCTCCCACAGTCAAGCTGAAAAAACAATCATTCTACAGAGGGGATGGAACACAGCCACCATTTGAAGAAATAGCTATCCACATGAGCGATAGTATTAGCGTCGGGGTAATTAATAATCAAGTGACAGCTTTAGAAGCTTTAGAGTCAGAGATAGAAATATTAAAAACCTATGGTACACCTGAACAGAAATCAGAATACTTAGATCAAGTAGCAAATCATTACCAAGGTTTATTAGAGGCTGAGAATTACCAAAAACCAAAACCAATTAGAGAGGAGTATAGACCATATATACAATCTGTTGTAACACTAGCTCAAGCCTCAAGAACACCCTCCATCATACTTCAGGCGATGGAAACGAACCGCCAAATGTACCGAAAGATGATTGAATACGGGTGTTACCAAAACCAGATAGCAGTAGACCTGTTTAAAAGCTCTAAAACGCCAGAAATGGGGTTAATTAAAGAGAACAATCGCTACTTATATCGAGATGTTAATTATATTAAAGATAAAAAATCTAGAACAGCATATTTAACTCAGGGAATAAAAACCACAGGCTATTCTCCCGTAGAATTATTAATTAACCAAACTAACAAATATTTTCAATCCTCACAATTAGAATCTCGTCCCATCGTTCAGTTTCAAGATTTATTTAAAGGGGTAGAGTTCAAACCGCAGCAGAGATTAGAAGCGATCGCCGCCAAGTACGAGTATGACCGACTGTTCAATGCGGCGGTAAGGATGGAAATCAGACGGGAAACAGAACGTGGCCCGTCGGCTATTATCCAAACCCAACAAGGAACACAAATTGAGGTAACGAACCTCACACGCTATGGGCATCCCGGTATTTGGAAGGCACAGACGATAAACCTAAAGCTGGAAACGATAGACAGCGACCCCAGCAAAGAACGACTGCATAAATTATTAGCAAGCGCGCAAATTGATGATGAACTGACAGATGATGGTAAACCCGCTTACCGCAAGCTGGGAACGGTTAGCCAGCAGTCAGTGGCCGATTACAATCTCAAGCCAGGGATGGCTACCAATAATGCAATACTTGTGGAATTGAAGCCCGAACTAAGCCGTAGTCAGACAAAGCTAATGTTTGACTGGGCTAACCAGTACGCCCAGTCATGGCGCGAAAGGATACCACCAGAGCAGAGGTTATCGGCGGCGGCGGCGTGGAGTGTTGGGGCGGTAAGACAGGATGAACTAGAAAATAGAGCTACGGATAAGCCAACCCAAAATGAAGCAGAGTCGGTTGATGAAGATACCCGCCAAAAAGAAATTGTCAAAAAAATCCCCAATTTTGTATTTGCAGCATTTGGGGATGAGATAGTAGCTCAACTAAAGCAGTTGCAATTTAAAGAGTTGACATTGGGAACTTTGAGTGAAGAGTCCAACAATTTCCGTGGTAAACAATGGAATCCCCAAGAGAAATACCCGATTGAAATCAGGGCATCTCCTCACCCACCGGGACATAAGCGCCACGGTTTAAGATTAGCGTTTGTACAAGATACTGATGGCGAGTACAAGGAATACGCATCGCTGGAGCCAAGAACAGGACAGCTACCAATTGGTACTCAAGCGTTAGCTAATATTATCCCTGGTGAAACATACACAGCCAATGCCACAATCTCAATACCTGGAAAGCCGGAGGTAAATGTTACCGTTAGAGAAATTAGTAAATTCGCTTATGCAGGACAATCATTTAATGGCGAGTCGGCAACATTAGAAATAGGGACAAACTCAGTCCCAAACCAAACAGTAAAAATTAAATTAGAAGGGAAAACGCTAGGGGAACTAGATGCGGATTCGGTGAAACAATTGCAAGCATTTAATAAAGTTAAAGACGGTCAACCCTTTAACCTCAAGTTAAAAACAATTTCTTCTAATGAAAAGTTCTCCTTCATGCTGGCCGAATCGCCAAATGGGAATTTACTAAAAATTAATAATATTGGGCAGTATGACTACAAAGGGCAAACATTTAATGATGACTCATACCGCAAGCTGACTTTAGTTGTCTCACAAACCCAGGTCAAGGATGCAGTGTTCCTGAATGGTCAGCCGTTGGGGGTGTTATTTTTCAAAAAAGATAAGGAAGCTCTTAAGGAAATAGGCGCTATACAACCGGGAAAGTTGACACAGGTGCAAGCAACCCTCCAAAGTAATTTCTCGACCACTGTACTAAAAGTAGACCCAGAGAGTATTAAGTATCCCAAAAGTTGGACAAAGGAATCTCAGGCTTTTGGCACTCAAGCACTCAACCAAGAACAGCAACTTCTCCAAGAGAAGACTGCACCGATATTGACCAAAATCAAAGAGCGCCCGACGATTCTATTTGCCAGCCGGGAAGATAAAATGCTTGGCATCACACAGATGGCAGTTGATAATCACAAGGTGGAGGCTGTAACCAAGTGGTTGACCCAGAAGAATATTGCACTCACTCAGATGCCCCCAGAGGATTTTCCCCTAGAAACGAAAAAGGGACTGGCGGTATTTAACTTGGTTAATTCAACTATCCCTGAAGAAGTTAGTACGGCGATGACTAAGAAATTTGGCGCAGTGATTGAATCACTTCAAGAGTATCAGGATGTAGTGCGATCGCTGCCGAACCGTCCTGAGTCTTTACAGCCGTCACAGCCGTTTCCTCAAGTTGAACAACAGACTTCGCCAAATCCACCCGCATCCACACCAATATTTGCACCATCAGCAAACGAAGTTGTAATTACAGGTAAGCCAATTCCCATGAACTACCCGTTGATGATGTATGGTCAAAACAATCCCCTGCCAGTGAATAGTTGCATTGATGCTATGAGGGGGTATGGTAGAACGCACACTACCAGAGCTTATGAACCCTACAAGCAGTATGGATTTAAGGAGGGTGATATTGCAATTGCCTCTGGAGGGGGTAAACAAGTAGCCATTCTTGTGGGCAGACAGTATCAAATCACCCAACAGATGATTGCCGACCCCAACTATCAGCAGCAATGGGCAGATATGGAGAAACACTCACCCAAAGCATTGCCAGAACTATTTACGGGAAAGTCACAAGTATGGGGAATGCACATGGAACCATTGGGGGATTATGTTAACGGTAAAATTGTGCCTTTTCCTCAAGCACAAAACCAAGTTACACCTATAGGGAAAGAATTGGGCGCAGGGGGAGCAAGGGAAGAATTTACTAACATTTCCTCCCCTGCTTCCTCCGCTCCCCCTACCTCTCCTACTCCCCCCGTGACAATTGAAGACCTACGCAATTGGTACAACAATGCTCATAACTTAGGAAAGCCTGATGAATACAAAAATCGCATCGTGGAAATAGGCAATGCCTTTAAAGCGGGTCAGCCCTTATCTGTTCAAGCTTACGCCGCGATGCAGCAAGATAACTTGGACTTGGAGAACATCAGTCGGCTCACTGAAATGGCGCAGAGGATTGGCATGGTCTGGGGACAGCCTGCCCAAGATGGTGTTACTGTGGTTAGGGGTAAACTCTACGATTTGGCTTTCAATGCCGAGCGCAAAGATTTAGCGATCGCTCACAAAGATGGGCAGTTAATTTTCAGCTTGGAATCGGGGAAGGTGAAAACTAATCAAGTTACACAGGAAATATTACAAGCTTTTGAGCAAGCTAACAATCAGGCACAGGCAATTTTATCTAAATCTCAAGTTCAGGAAAGTGAAATTCAGCAGTAGTCTTTAGAACAAGATTAATTATGGAAACAACAGAGTTAGAACAAGTGCAGATTTTCTAAAATCAAAATATGGAACATATTAAGCCTAAAAACTTGGAGTTTGTATGAAATTATCTGATTTATCATCAGAAACTTTAGAAAGAATTAAGTCGGTTAGATGGGATAGGATTATTGAAAAGCACGAAGGCCCAGAAGATTGGGAATCTGTTTTGAAATGTGAGGAGCCAGAATTTATCGAAATTGAAGGGTGTCCAGTATTATTACCTGTAGATAAATCACATCACCCAAATATACGTGTATTGCGTGCAATTTGGAGCGAAGGAAAAAATTCTGTTACTTTGTTTCTCTCGGATACTACCTATGAAGATGACCCCTTTTTCTCTGGTTTTATGGCAGTATGCGATCGCTTAAAGAATGAGGAGTTTTTCATAGCGATTGTGTATCATGAATGGTTTATTATTGAAAGAGCAGAAGTTCTTCAATAGATAGTCTAAAAGTGATAGAGTCGATAGATAGAAGGCAGATATATTTTGGAAACGCAGTTATTCAATTCTGATTTTAACAAACATAGCCGAATTTTTTTGGAGTTTGATCTAAAATAACCAACTAGAATGATACTTAGATGCAATTAAAGACTCCGCCGCAAAACTTCGTCTCCACACTGTTAGCATTACGTGATTATTACGCACCCCTCGTAGAAGAGTATGAAAGGTTATACACACAAGCTTTAGATAATCTCAATCATGTAGAAGCGTTATTAGCAAACTGGCCAGCAAAGTCAAGCGAACAGATGAATCGCTTAACACCAGAGCAGGTGGCTGCTGCGGTCACTGCGAATGAAAAAGGGAAGGACACTTTAAACGTTAGCCAAACAGTTTCAGAAACTGAGACTAAGTTAACCCACACTAATACCGATTTAAACGCAACTGATAATGTAGAAACAGAGCATTTATCTTTAGCTATAGTTGATAGTGATGCCCAGGTAGAGATTCCACAGCCAGATGTTATTGCTGTGGAAACATTATCAAAAGACAATAGCAAAGCGATTAGTGAAGCTGAAACCGTCGCAGTAGAATTGAACTCCGCTCAAGAAGACTTATCTTTAGCTCAAGGGGATGACACTTTAGAAGCACAGGGAGAGCAAGAGGAATCTAATGATATACAACTGCCAGTCACAGACACGATAGAAACTGATATATCATCTGTAAGCCAGGAAGATAACGAAGAGTTAGCTATTGATGAATCAGCTACAGTTGTCCAAGTGAACTTATCCTCAGACAATGACAATAAAATTGTAGAAACTGAGGATGTCTCCGAGGCAGCGACAGACAACGTAGAAACAGAGAGTTTATCAACAGCCACCGAAAACGAACATCAACAGCCACAATCAATATCTAGCGAACAAGAGAACGCACAGCAAACTCAGGACAAACAGCGTTCTTTGGGAGAGATTCCTATGCTGGAGGAATACTTTGGACTCAGCCGCATAGAAGCAGTACAAAAGCTTTTAGAAAAACATCCAGGCAATATATGTCATGTGGATTTTGTGGCGCGTGCGTTGTATGGTGAGTTAGAGCCAAGTATTTGGAAGATAGTTAGAGGTAGAGTCCAATCAACATTAACTCAGGGAAAAAATAGCGGCAGATGGTTTTTGGTTCCAGGGAAGTCGGGTTATTACACTATAAATTTAAAATTGCTTAAGTCGAATCGTAAAAGTAGTTCTTCTAAACAGGGAAACAACAAAAAACCTTCTCCACAATCCAAAGCGAATGCTGTGCCAATGGTGGGGGAATTTGAGGGTAAGTTTGTAATTGATGCGCTGACTACTATGCTGCAACAAAACCCAGGGAAAGTGTTTAATGTGGCTCAAGTGATGGAAGCACTGTATGGAGAACTAGACCCGGATGAAATCAAGGAAGTAAAAACCAGTGTACTCAATGAACTGTCGCGTGGTCATCGTACAGGCATATTCTCCAGAGTGCCAGGGGAAAAAGGCGTTTATACATGGGATGTGAAGTTACTTACCCCACAGAGCTAGGTGATGAAATATATTTTTTGGAGATTTATTTGTAGATAGAAGTACGCATATTACACAAAGTTACACCTCGTGGTTGATATTTTTTTCAAGGCTGTTTGCCATATACTTTGAATCTTATGTAATTGTGGAGAACGACTAGGACTGTATGTCTAGCCTGAGTTCTGATTTGGTACGCATCTATTTACAAGAGATTGGTCAGTTTCCTTTGTTAACTTCTGACCAAGAAATAACTTATGGCAGGCTTGTACAGCAAATGATTGCCCTCCAAGAGCAACAGCATGAACTTAGTCAAAAACTGGATCGAGAACCAACAACGGCAGAATTAGCGAATTTCCTCAACAAAACTGAAGCTCAAGTCAATCAAATACTTGAGCTTGGTCAAAGAGCCAAGCAAAAGATGATCACCGCAAATCTGCGGCTGGTAGTTTCCATAGCTAAGAAATATCAACGTCGTAATTTAGAGTTCTTAGATCTAGTTCAAGAAGGTGCGATTGGGTTGCAAAGGGGGATAGAAAAGTTTGATCCCAACCGAGGTTACAAGCTGTCAACCTACGCATACTGGTGGGTAACTCAAGCAATCACAAGAGCAATCGCCGAAAAATCTCGTACAGTTCGCTTGCCGATTCACGTTAACGAAAAACTCAATCAAATTAAAAAGGTACAGCGAGAATTTTTTCAAACGCTAGGCCGCCGTCCTACTGTGGCAGAAATTGCCCAAAAATTGGAGTTAGAACCCAATCAAATTCGAGAATACCTGAAAGTTGCCAGTGGGACAATTTCTCTAGATTTGAAGGTGGGGGATAACCAAGAAACAGAACTGAGCGAACTTTTAGCCTCGGAGGGTATTTCGCCAAATGAAAACAATGCTCAAGAAATGTTGCGCCAAGACCTAAGTGATTTGTTAGCATCACTCAAGCCAATGCAACGCGAAGTGTTAATCTTACGCTTTGGACTGTTGGATAACCAAGAGCAAAGTCTAGCTCAAATTGGCGAAAAGCTAAATCTTAGCCGAGAGCGAGTGCGTCAAATCCAGCAGCAAGCAATGACTGCTCTGCGTCGTCAACAGCCATCGATTGGGCAGTATCTAACTTCTTGATGATTACTTTGTGAAGGCTGTGCTTGTGTAATTGAAAATATTGTAGAGTCAAGAAAAGCCCTAAGTATTGCCCTATGCAAATCATCCTATGACTACCGCACCCTTAAGCTGGGAGGAACTAAAAACCCTCACGAACTATCAAATAGATACTGTTAATGGACTGACCAACGCTAAAGCCCGGTTGCGCCTGTTTAATCAGCCCGAATCTGAAGTACGCTTAACACTGTACCGCGATAACCATGCCTGGTGTCCTTACTGTCAAAAAGTTTGGTTATGGCTAGAGGAAAAGCAGATCCCCTACCGGATCGAAAAAGTGACAATGTTCTGCTACGGGGAGAAAGAAAGTTGGTACACCCGTAAGGTTCCATCAGGTATGCTCCCGGCGATTGAGCTAGATGGACGGATTATTAAAGAAAGCGATGACATTTTGATCGCTTTGGAAAAAGTTTTTGGGACATTGAGTCAAGGAATGGAAGACCGCAGGGTAATGCCTCTACGGCAATTAGAACGACTTTTATTTAGAGCTTGGTGCGCTTGGCTGTGCTACCCAGTAATTTCCGCTCAACAAGAAAAACGCAATCGAGAGCAATTTATCACAGTGGTAGCTAAGGTCGAGGAGGCGCTAGGTCGCACGTCAAGCCCTTATTTTCTAGATGACTTCGGCATCGTCGATGTCATTTTCACGCCTTATGTAGAACGGATGAACGCGAGCCTTTACTACTACAAGGGCTACTCGCTGCGGGAGGAAAACACTCGTTTAAGCGCATGGTTTGCGGCAATGGAAAGCCGAGATACCTATCGCGGTACCCAGAGTGACTTTCACACCCATGTACATGATTTGCCGCCCCAGATGGGGGGCTGTTGGGAAAATGGCGAAACCCAGATGCTGATCAATAAGGCGAGGGTAGATCACGGCCCCTGGTTCGGGCTACCAGATGTTACTTATCCAGAACCCGAAAACTCATGTATGGAAGCTCTTCAAAGAACTATCGAACACCGGATTAATATTATCCGCGTCAACCCCTTAGATGATAAATTGTTTGATCAAGCCCTACGTTGTGCTTTAACACACATGATGACAGGGATTAACTGTGTACCTCCACCGGGATCTGATGTCGCTCTACGATATCTGCGCGATCGCATTAATGTACCGCGAGATATGTCTATCTACGCAGCCAAGCGATTTAGGGAATCTCTAGAGAAAACAGCAGCCCTTGTAGGTGATGGGCAGCCAGAACCTATTCCCACTAAACATCGACTAGATCAAAACCCGTCTAACTTTGTCAGAAATTGACACTTAAAGACCTGAACTAATATGACTGATTTTGCATCTAATTCTTCCCAAATACAAACAAAACTACTTGCTAAGAAATATTTTGAGTTACACCCTTGCGTACAAAAAATTATCCAATTGTTTGCGGTAATTTATGCACCTATAGACAAAAATTTATTTTTAAGTTGTATTAGTAAAACAGGCGCTTTAGATGAAAATAATAGACCTTGGGGTACGAAAACTCTCAGTTTGCAAATTGATAAATTGGTAAAATCAGGCTTATTAATACAGGAAAGTAGATCAAGCATTGAATGCCATCCTTTACTCACAGAAATAGCGACTCGTCATGCTGTCCAAACAGGACAGTTTGAAACCCTGGTCACAGTAGTTGAGGAAAAGCTACCCATCCGGAAGCACTGGCAAAACGAATCTCGAATGTTCCAAAGCTTACGCCAGTGTATTAGAGAAATCCGCATAGGTTTTTACCGTAAAAACCCAGATTTTATTAATAAGCAAATTGAAGACTACCAGAAATACAGTTATAGCCAAGAAAAACTAGCCATAGAAAAGATATTAGAGCAGATATGCAATAATCCATTTGACGCAGATTGGCTGCATACCTTACCGCAAGGATTATTTGAAAGCTGCATATCTAGTATCCTGCTCAATGCCACACTAAAATTGTCTGCGTCCGAAGATGCGTTTGTGCTGCTGGAAGCAGAATGCTCTACAGATGGAAAACATCGCTCAGATTCTCTGCACTTGATTTTAACAGAGCAATTGCTGTTACGTGGTTGTAGCCAAGAAGCACAAGAGAGTTTGGAGCAGATATCTGATGAATATCAACATAATGCTGCCGTTTACTGGGGTTGGTTGAGTTTTCTGCGGGGTGAGAACGACCAAGCTATTAAATATTATACAGATGCTCTCAAAGCCCTAAAAAAAGCTACAGGCAAACGCCAAGTATATTTTAATACTATGGGTGGTTTATTTTTCATCCTAGCTCTGTTAAAAGATGGTTCAGCGCAAAGCCTGCGCCAGGCAGAAGATTATGCCAATCTGACTTCCCGCCAATCAGAGCATTGGCTGAGGTTTATTTATGCCAGACTAGAAATGGTACTGCAAGTTCACCTTGGTGATATTACCAAAAAACAATTTGTAGTCAGTTCTCATATTTCTCCTGTAGAAGAAGAACAGAGCTTACAAACATTGTTTTGCTCACTATGCCTTTACTGGATGGATGCGGATAGTGCTAAAAAACGCTTACCAAATTTATTAGAGCCATTATATAGGCGATCGCTCGCCTCCGGTCATCACTGGTTGGCAATGGAAACCGCAGAACTCCTATCCCGGCTCAAACCTAGTAGTAATTATGATCAACAAGCAGCTACACTGCGAGAAGATAGCGGTATCCAAACTATCGTAGACCTCATTCAACCCCAAGAAGCATGGGAAATGTGTCTCAATGCCCTAGCCAATCTCCAGAAGGAACCACAAACACAGCCAAAAGCAGAGTCAGAACTACGTTTAGCATGGTTCATTACCTTCTCTAGCAACAGATGTGTCGTGCAACCACGGGAACAGAAAGTTAATGCCAAAGGCGAGTGGAGTAAAGGTCGTCCCATCGCCATCAAGCGCTTGAGCAGTGGATTATCTGAGTTTAATTACATCACACCCCAAGATATGCGGGTATGTAGTTGTATTGAGACATACGGCGATGGTTCCTATTATGGCAAAGTTGAGTATATGTTCAACGAAAAAGCCATCTGTGCCTTAATTGGACACCCGTTAGTTTTTTGGGAAGATACCCCCAATGTGCGTGTAGAAATAGTCAAAGGAGAACCGGAACTACTAGTCAAAAAAGAAAAACTTGGTCGTCTCACCTTGGAATTTTCTCCCAAGTTACCAGCATCACAAAATATTCTGAATATTAAAGAAACTCCAACCCGTATTAAAGTCATTGAAATTACTAGTGAACATCGACGGATTACAGAGATCCTTGGTAAGGATAATAAATTAAATGTGCCGGCGATCGCCGAGAAACAAGTTTTGGCAGCCATTAATGCCGTCTCTGGCATCGTCACCGTGCATTCTGACATCGGTGGCGGCTCAGAAGGAGCTGAAGTTGTACCCGCCCAAACTCTCCCCCATATTCACCTGTTACCTGCTAACACGGGCTTGAAAGTCACCATTTTGTCCCGTCCCTTTGCCCAAGGAGGCCCCTATTACCGTCCTGGTGCTGGTGGTGAAACTGTCATTGCCGAAATTGAGGGTAAACGTCTGCAAACCAGACGCAATCTGCCGAAAGAGAAGCAACTAGCCAAAGACGCTGTAGCTGCCTGTCCTACCTTGACTCGCACAGAAGAACGAGATGGAGAATGGCTGATAGAAGACCCAGAGGAATGTTTAGAACTGCTGCTAGAATTGCAAGCATTGGGAAACAGCGTAGTCATGGCATGGCCAGAAGGTGAAAAACTGCGTGTTAGCCACCAAGCAGACCTGAAAGACTTTAATTTATCAATTCAACGTCAACAAGACTGGTTTGCAGCTACTGGTGAGTTGAAATTGAATCAAGACCTCGTGCTGGATATGCAGCAACTCCTAGCACTATTGGAGAAAACCCCCAGCCGTTTTATTCCCCTTGGTGATGGTCAATTTCTGGCTTTAACCCAAGCTTTTCGCAAACGCCTGGACGAATTGCGGCTATTTTCGGAAAAACACAGTAAAGGGATCCGTTTTCACCCACTGGCAACATTAGGGTTAGAGGATTTTGTCGATGAAGTCGGTAAGGTAAAAACAGACAAACACTGGAAAACCCATATCCAGCGCCTCCAGGAGATGAAAAACCTGCAACCAGAATTACCGTCTACATTTGGGGCGGAACTACGTGACTATCAAATGGATGGCTTCTGTTGGCTGGCGCGGCTGGCTCATTGGGGTGTAGGCGCTTGTTTGGCAGACCAAATGGGACTAGGTAAAACTGTTCAAGCCTTGGCAGTTATCCTGAGAAATGCCCATGAAGGGCCAAGCCTCATTATTGCCCCCACGTCTGTGTGCATGAATTGGGTAAGTGAAGCCCAGAAGTTTGCCCCAACCTTGAATATTATTCAATTTACTGGTGCTAACCGCCAAAAATTACTGGATGGTTTACAACCATTGGATATGTTGGTATGCAGTTATGGTTTATTGCAGCAAGAAGAAGTAGCGCAAATGCTCTCTGGGGTACAGTGGCAAACCATTGTTTTAGATGAAGCCCAGGCAATCAAAAATATGACCACTAAACGTTCCCAGGCTGCCATGAACCTAAAAGCTAATTTTAAGTTGCTGACTACTGGAACGCCCATTGAGAATCACCTGGGTGAATTGTGGAATCTGTTCCGCTTTATTAATCCTGGGTTATTGGGTTCTTTTGAAAGCTTCAATCAACGCTTTGCTGTCCCCATTGAAAAATATCAGGATAAACAAGCACGCAATAAACTCAAAAAACTGATTCAACCATTTCTGTTGCGACGAACAAAAAATCAGGTGCTAGAAGAGTTACCTTCCCGCACCGAAATTTTACTTCATGTGGAGTTGAGTCGGGAAGAAAAAGCATTCTATGAAGCATTGCGTCGTCAGGCGATATCTAAACTCAGCGAAAGTAGTGCAGAAGCGGGAAATAAACATTTGCAAGTTCTAGCTGAGATTATGAAACTGCGTCGTGCTTGCTGTAATCCCAGCCTAGTTATGCCTGACACTGAATTATCCAGTTCCAAGTTGCAACTTTTTGGCGAGGTGCTGGGTGAACTGTTGGAAAATCGCCATAAGGCATTGGTGTTTAGTCAATTTGTTGACCATCTGCACATCATCCGAGATTATTTAGAGAAACAAGGTATTAATTATCAATACTTAGATGGCAGCACTACCGTAGCCGAGCGCAAAAAAAGGGTGGATGCGTTTCAAGCAGGGAACGGCGATGTCTTTCTCATTAGCCTCAAAGCGGGAGGTACAGGACTCAATTTAACTGCTGCCGATTATGTCATCCATACAGACCCCTGGTGGAATCCCGCAGTGGAAGACCAAGCCTCAGACCGCGCCCATCGTATTGGGCAACAACGCCCGGTGACAATTTATCGCTTAGTAGCAAAGGATACGATTGAAGAAAAGATTGTAGAATTGCATCACCACAAGCGAGACTTAGCAGATAGCCTCTTGGAAGGTGCTGATATGAGTGGCAAGATATCAACGGAAGCCTTGTTAGAACTGATTAGTGGAGGTTGACTTGGGGGAGCAGTCAATGAAACTCCTCAAGGTTGGGGGAAGAACTCAACCAAGTAGAACCAAGCCCTATCCACTCTTCTGAACACCCAGAAGCAAACGCTGCTTTGTACTTGGAGCGTGAAAAATGAACATGACCTGATCACCTACGGTGTGCGGAACGCCATCGCCAGACAATCTGCATAAAAGTCACATAAGCATCATTTACTCTGGTGCCGTGTGAGTAACGTCTCAACCAAGTATTGTGCTGTTTTCAACCGATCAGGATCATTGGACTGTGCAACCCAAGCAGCTAACTCATTTAGCGAGCCATTCACCAAGTGAGCAAACCCCTCTGCATCGATTGTATTTAACTTGCCCTCATCCACAGCTATCTGGATTGACTTTCGGAGCAAACCAAAACCATATTGATCAATTTCAACTAGATCGTCTGCTGCTAAAACTGCTGGAGCTTCAATGAACACCAAACGCCGCAGTTCCTCCTGTTGAGCAACTTCTAGAAATGCCTGACAGCCAATGACTAACTGCTGCCAATTATCATCAAGCGGTCGGATTTTAGTTTGGATGTAGTCTGTTATTTCGCTGTAGGCTTCAACAATGACTGCTTTGAAGACCCCAACCTTATCATTGAATTGGTGATACAAAGCCCCTCGTGTAATCCCTAATTCACTGATGATTTCCTCGGTTCCTGTAGCGGCATACCCTTTTGTTGCAAATAAGTGACGCGCTTGCTCAAGAATGGCACGTCGAGTTCGTCGAGTTTGTTCAGCTTTGGTCAACTTAGCAGGCATGATGAATCGCTCAGATGTAACATTCAAACAGTATGTATCTTGACAGAAAAGAGAATTTCCCTCTATTTTGAGATACATACAGATTGTATCTTTTATAGAGAATTTCCTCAAAGGAGCTTTAATGTCAACCACGCTAAACACCCGCAAAGCAACAAATGCCGATATTCCATTCCTTGCCAGAATTGAGTATGAGGCTTCTTTGCCGCCGTTGAATCACTGCTTTTGGGAAAATCTGTTGGATGGTACTGGAACCACTGCCTTGCAGTTTATTGAGGCAGAACTGAGGACAGATGCTTCTAATTGGGGCAACGTAGCAGATTTTCTGATTTTGGAGGTTGAGGGCAAACCCGTTGCAGCCGCAGCAGGTTATGTGCCTGGTACAGAAGACTACTGCCCATTGCGTCTGTCT
Source organism: Anabaena sp. CCY 9910 (assembly GCF_963920875.1). NCBI lineage: Bacteria > Bacillati > Cyanobacteriota > Cyanophyceae > Nostocales > Nostocaceae > Anabaena > Anabaena sp. CCY 9910. The sequence continues at coordinate 17,478 of NZ_CAWUDJ010000074.1, forward strand.
TGTCTGGAAGCGATCGCCCACGAGTTGAAGTGGTCTAGGGAAAACTTAACCACTTTTCATGCTCGTTATATGGCGCTTTGGGGAGGTGATTTGCGACCAATTTTTTTAACACCCCAAGCAACCTGGATTATTGAAAATGTTGCCGTGTTACCATTCGCGCGGGGGCAAGGCTTTGGCAAAGTGTTACTCAGATCCTTGCTAGAGGAGGGGCGAGCGCAGCAGCATAAATTTGCAGGAATTATGGTGATCAATGGCAATGAAGTAGCTCGCCATACCTACGAATCTATTGGGTTTAAACCTTATCAAACCTTTCACGCGGATTACTTCTCGGAACAATTCAATATTGAGTTTCCAGGAGTTACAAAGTTTGGTCTGAGCCTCAACTAGATAGGAGAACAGCAATGTCTTTTAAGACAATTCTGGTAGCAGGTGCAAGTCGCGGCATTGGACTTGCGGTTGCAGAACATTTGATAGACCAGTGCCATCGCCTATTAGCGGTGTCTCGTACAGTGGCTCCGGTTGGTGAATGGGTGCAGGCAGATTTGTCTGATTTGGCAGGGATAGAAACGGTTGTCACAGCGATTAGGGATGACTCCTTAGATGCTTTGCTATACATGGGTGGAACCTGGGAAACCCATGCGTTTACCCCTCAGTACCGCTTTGAAACGTGTTCTGATGAGGAGATTGTCCGAGTAATTGCAGTCAATTTGGTAGCGCCAATTCGGTTGGTGAAAGCGTTACTGCCTGCCCTGCGAAGATCCGACAATCCGAAAATCATTTTCATGGGGGCGCTCTCAGGTCGAGATAATTTCCCAGGAAGGGAAGTTGCCAATAGTGCATCTAAGTTTGGGCTGCGGGGAGTGGTGCATTCCTTGCGCGAGGAGTTGCGAGCGCAGCAAATCGGTATAACTGTAATTAACCCTGGCAACGTTGGCACACCCGAAGTGTTGGCGGATCTTGCAGCAGGGAATCTGACCGATGGTGAAGCGATCCCTCTAGGGGATCTTCTTCGCATTCTTGACCAAAAGAATGGGATACAAGCCCCGTCGTTCTACGACGGCTTTTCTTGATT
>NZ_CAWUDJ010000075.1:0-18526 GCF_963920875.1 Anabaena sp. CCY 9910
AAAAGAATAATTTGAGTTAGAAATTATCTAGCTTCACTACATATTTACCACTACCAATAATTACTTGTCGAACACAAAATCAAAAATCACGCTTTGAGCATTTTGATTACGTAGAAATTGCAGAGTTTAATGAAAATCAAGTAAACACCTTTAGTCAATATTACTTCCGAACAGTTTGTCCTGATGTAAATACAAAACAGACAAAAGTAAGAGAATTTTTAGATAAGCTCTATTTAGAAGAAAATAAGAATATTCGGGATCTAGCGATTACACCGATTTTACTGAATTTAACTTGTGAAGTGTTCCATAAAACAAACAAGTTTTATTCACAACGCTCAAAACTATATAAAGAAGGATTAGAATTACTACTAGCCAAAGGGTATAAATTGCGGGAAATAAAGCAAGATGAAATTTACCACAATTTATCCGTAGCTCGTAAGTTAAAACTTTTAAGTTATCTCGCAGTAAAAAAGTTTGAGCAACCGCAGTATGTACTATTTCAGCAGGAAGAAATAGAGAGATACATTGCAGATTTTTTAAACATTTCACAGTCGGATAGCCGAGTAGTGTTACAAGCGATAGAGAAACAGCATGGGTTATTAATTCCAAGAGCGCATAAAGTTTGGTCTTTTTCACACTTAACTTTTCAAGAGTATTTTGTAGCACAATGGTTCTGTGAACACTCTAATTGGCAAGCTCTAGCTAAAAATATTTTTGAATCACGTTATAACGAAGTTTTCCTTCTTGCAATTGAGATATCTTCTCATCACGATAAATTCTTAAGTGTAATCAAGAAAGAAATTGATTATGGGTTTTGTAAAAACGAATATATCCAAACCTTTCTTAGAAGAGTTTATCAAAAAGCTAAGTCTATTACTATACCATATCACCATACAAAGCTTAGAGCTTTTTATTTTGAATTAAATCGTAATAATCTACATGAAATTTATGCAAATGAAGCTATTTCATTAAATCAAAATTTTGATCTAAATATCAATTATTTAATTAATCCTGAATATATTTCTGATTGTATGCTTGATTATGAACTTGCTTTACTTTTATATAATGCCTATTTTATAGTTACTAATCCACCATATATCAATACTTACAATTATTATCGTAGTACACAAGATTTTATTAATATATATGAAAAACTAGCTAGATACTCATTAGATCAAAAATTCAACTTAGAATTAGAGTATATTAAAAATTTGTTACCTAAATTTACATTTGAAAATAGCCAAATATTTATTAATTGGGCAGTCCAAGAAGGACATAATTGGGCTAATAAGTTGAGAGCGTCAATAGTGAAGTATCGCAATATTAGGCATGATTTACATTTTTTCTCAGAGGATGACTGGCAATCGTTAGATGAATATTATAAAGCGAATAATCTACTAATAAGATGTTTAAACAGTAGTAAAGTAACTTATAAAGTTAGGGAAGAGATTATAGATACATTACTGTTACCGGCTTCTGAAATTACCGACAGAAAGACTGAAAGTAAAAAAGTTTAGTCAGTAGTTTACCCATACCATAACTCTCAAAAGTGTTTAATGTTAAGAAAAATCTGATAAAAACAGCCCAAAATATGTTAAATTTTGGGCGGAAGATTAAAGTATATCTATTTGATAGTGATTATAAATTCATTTCCCAAGATTGCCAAAGATATCTTGAGAGGACTGCCAAAAAATGATTATCCAGTATTGAACAGTCATCTGTTCTTTGAGTGCTGGCTATCTTATACTCTGGATAACAGCTTAACAAGTATGCGAGATTTGTTTAACAGATTAAACAACACAGGATTTGAGGTAGATATTTCTACTTTCTCTAAAGCAAACTTACATCGAAGCCAAAAACCTTTTCAAGAAATTTACCAAAAATTAAATGAATTAGTACAAAGGAAAGTTCAAAAAAAGTTACACGACAAATATGCAATTTTTCCCATAGATTCAACAATTATTACTCTCACAAGTAAATTGTTATGGGTACTGGGACACCATCAAGTAAAACTTTTTAGTTCTCTAAATCTAGCTACGGGAATTCCATCAGATAACTTCATAAACTTTGGACATGACCATGATTATAAATTTGGCTCAAAAATGATGTCTAATCTCCCAATAAATGCTATTGGGGTGATGGATAGGGGATTTGCAGGATTGCAATTTATTCAGGAGTTAGTCCAAGAAAACAAATATTTTGTCTTGCGTATAAAAAACAATTGGAAACTAGAATTTGAAGACTCAACTGGGTTGGTCAAAGTTGGTGCATCTGATGATGCTCAAGCTTATAGGGTGATTAATTTTTGTGATTTAGAAACGAAAACCGAGTTTCGCTTGGTAACTAATTTACCCGCGTCCGGAGATGCTGCTGTTAGTGACGATGAACTTAGGGACATTTATCGATTGCTTTGGGGAGTTGAACTCTTGTGGAAGTTTTTAAAGATGCACTTAAAACTTGACAAATTAATTACCAAAAATGTCAATGGCATTACTATACAGATTTATGTTAGCTTGATAGCCTATCTGATTTTACAGATAGTATCTGTTCCCACGCAATGGGGACATACATTATTAGATCAATTCCGCTATTTACAATCTTGTATGTGTCAGAAAATCAGTGATGTTCATTGGTTTGAGGAGATGATGTTATGTTGACTGTTTTAGGACTTTTAGAGTTAGTCTAACTAAAAATGTAAAGTTTTGTATCGACATTCAACATTTCTGCATAACTCTCTAATAACCAGAGCATAACTGACAGCAATCAATGCAAAATAAAAATTCAATTTTAGGAGTAACAAATCAATGTTGATACTGGCTATGGAAACACAAATATGACGATACAGCTATCCACACCTGACTTCCAACACCTTACCCGCATCGTCCAAAACTTACCAGACTTTGCCAATGTGCGCGATCGCCGTCGTTTAGTTGCAGGCGCATTACAGGGTGTAGCCCAAGCAGATGTAATACTAGGAAGGTTAGATTTGGATGGCGCACCGATGGGTGTGGCTGTAGAGGTTGTGCGGTTTTTAGCCCAATTTGGACGAGTTGCTTACGATAAAGAAGCCTTGGCTGTATTCCTCAACTACATTCAACCTTTCACTGGGGATGAAGATACAGACTTTATTGTAGAACTGTTTCAAAAATACCCGCTTGATATTCCAGCCAGTCCTAACCGTGGAATTGACCATTGGAAGGGAATGGATAGTACGGCTGATATCAAGGAAAAAATTATTGGGGAAAACACATTACGAGATATCTACATCTTAAACTTGGCTCTGGAAGCATCAAAAGCAGTAGTCCGTATTGCCACTTCAGACAGTTTAGGCACAGGCTTTATGATTGCACCTGATCTATTAATGACGAATAATCACGTTATTGATAGTCAAGAAGTAGCCGAGAAAAGTGACTATAGCTTTAACTATCAACTGGATGTTAATGGTAAGCAATGTCCTAGCCAGACTATTGGAGCTTTAGCTGGAGGTTGTTTTTACACTAATGAAGAACTGGACTATACAGTAGTAACCCTAAAAGACGTACCAGACTTCGGCAAACCTTTAATCTTCAAAAGTAAGTCGATGCGGCGAGATGACCGTGTGGCAATCATTCAACATCCTGGTGGTCATTTAAAGAAAATTTCGATCCAGAATAATTTTGTTGCTTACGCCGATAATAGCGTATTACAATACACTACCAGTACAGCACCAGGATCATCTGGCTCACCTGTGTTTGATGATGATTTTCAAGTAGTTGGGATTCACCATAGCGGAGGGATGCTTTTAGAATCAAATACTCAACGCAGATATTTACGTAATGCCGGAACAAGTGCGATCGCTGTTTTAAAGGATCTACAGGCTAACGCACCAGAAATTTACACACGGTTGCACAGGTAATGTAAATGGCAGAAATCAGTGGTGAAACCATTCAAAAATTATTGCTTGTCCTCAGACCATTTATGTGGGATAAACAACAACGCCGATCTTATCTTTTCATTGCTTTAGGGACTAATGCAAGCGTTTTAAACAGGCTGGTATGGGATACACCTGTAGATGTATTCATTCCCCAGATGATAAACGAACTGATACTATGTGGAGAAATTGCTCCTGGAAAGCCTACAATTTGCGCCTTATTAGAAGTTATTCGTGAAAATGTAGGTGTAGACAAACAACTAGAAATTGATAATTTGCAGCAGAGGATTATAGAAGAACTGACAAACAAAGAAAAGCCAAGTTCAGTTGAAACTGACAAACATAGCAGATCCAAGCAAATGAGCTTCATTACTGAACTGCGAACCCGTCTGATTAGTGACAAACAAGTTTATGACTTATCACGAAACGAAGAGTTTGCAGAGTTTAACTTTATAGGCTTGAAGGAAACTCCCTTATCAGTAGATTTGGTTGCTTTTACCAAAGCTGATGGATTGACCGAAAAGCAGATTGTGGATCTACGTGATAAGTTTTTTAACATTACGCAAATAGTATCTTATGATTTTGGTTTAAAACCTGGCCCAAGAATGCCAAATGGCCTTTTAGGTTTGGTATTTGAAGATGAATGTCCTCGTTCTTTAATAGAGTTTATTAAAAAACAGACAAAAATCTCCCACTGGCAAAGAAGTGCTGTCCTTGTTTCTTGGGTAATTGATGTTAAATATAAGCAAATATATACCCATAACAATCCAGTTTCAATACTTCCTCCTGTAGTGATTATGGAAGATTCAGTATTTCCCGGATTAGAATATTTAAAATCTTTTATATATACATATCGTTTTTTATTTATTCATATAGATAACGATACAAAAGTAAGTATTCAAAATTTTGGGAGATTAGAGTCAAGATTAGAAGAAATATATAAAATTATTAAAACTATGCCAGAGCAACAGTCTAAATATAACTTTCCCAACGCCAAAAGAGTGCAAATTTTTGAGCAAGTTGATACTTACATTGAGAATAACAATACTAATGAGCAAGAGATCAAGCAATCATTGGAAGATTTGAGATTATTGAGCGAAAAATTGCAGCAGCAGTATCCTCACGCCAGCGAGGAGCAAGCAGCCGCTATCATTGATGCTGAGTTTAAAGAAATCCAGCATACTCAACCCCAAAGATGGCAGAAGATATGGAGTCTCAAACGCTTATGGAATGGTGTCAAGAAAGGTTCTCTCAAAGCAGGTGAGCATTTTGTGGAGGAAACACCTTGGGGTAAAGCAATCATTGGTTTCCTTGAAGGTATTACAGATGAGACAGAGTAGGAAGAAATTTGAGCATTACTAACATAATAATTAAGGTTTAGTACATAGATTTAATCGATGTCTGTAAACAGCGAATTAATGCAAAAAATATTGTACCTGCTTAGACCCCTGATGGAGACTGAAAGCCAGCGTCGGGGGTATTTAATCAGGGCATTGGGGACTAATACGCCTGTTCAGTATCGACTATCTTTGAATACACCTACAGATGATTTTATCCCTGATTTAGTAAATGAATTAGTTGCTCATGGTAAAATTCCTTCTGGAAAACCAGCAATTTGCGCTTTGTTAGAGGTAATTCGTGAGACTGTGGGCGTTGATGTCCAAGCCACTATCGATGCAATACTTGTAGAATTTTTACCACCAGCAAAAATCCAAACTATTTCTACACCACCGCATTTACTATTTGATTTACTGCTGCAAATGGACTTTAAGCAGCAGGTGCGGTTAGTGGAAGATGTACTAGAACAACATCGAACAGCTGCATTCCTGGTTCATGGAGAACCTGACTGCGGACAAGAATTACTGGTTACTCGTTTATTCCGGATCAAATCAGCATGGAAGAATAACTCTCCAATTAAAAACGATGTTACCAATAATGCGGCTTACCGTAGTACTGAACGCTTGTGGAAACAACTAGCTCGTTCCTTTGTACTACCCCTAGATACTAAACCAGAACACATTATCGATAAAATTTGCGATCGCTGGCAGACTCAAGATGTCATTCTTATTTTTGAAAAAGTTGACTGTATGCCGCCAAAAGTTCTTGTAGGGTGGCTTCAGGAGTTTTGGGAACCCCTAGTAGATAGGGGAAAGCTCAATCCACCACTGAAGGATACGCATTTGTTGATGTTCCTAGTTGATAATTGTGGCAGTGTTTGTAAATCACAAGTCATGCTTGCAAAGCAATTTGATGAACCGGAGTATCCCCGGATTCCCCTGTACTTGCCACCCCTCAGTCCGTTTCCACCCGATATCTTAAGAGATTGGCTAAGGGATATGAAAGTCTTTCGTGATTTGCAAATCCCGGCTGATTTAACTTATCAGCGATTATGGGAAAAGTCCGATAACGGCATTCCTCAATTTGTCTATGAAGAAATTTGCACGCACTTTGATTTGAGTTGGGAAGGAGGCTTGGCGAAATGGTTGATTTAGCAAGTGTACTCACCGCCAAGGGCAAAAAACCTTATGAGGGCAAGCCAATTTTACCCCAAGAGTACCAAAAATTTGGGATCTCTCCTCACTTACCATCACCAGAACTTATTCAAGCTGTTAATCTGGCAATTTTCTTAGAAAAACGCCCCTTATTACTCAAAGGTGAACCAGGATGCGGTAAAACGACTTTAGCACAAGCGGTAGCTTATGAATTGGGCTTACCTTATGAAGCTTGGTTTATTAAATCTACAACCAGGGCGAGAGATGGACTTTACACCTATGATGCGGTTGGACGCTTGCATGATGCTCAACTTTCTCGCATAGGGGAAGCAAGCAATTCTCAAGTCAAAGATTTAGATAATTATATTAAATTGGGGCCTTTAGGACGTGCGTTTAAAAATAAACAACGTACTGTAGTTTTAATTGATGAAATTGATAAAGCTGATATTGACTTCCCCAATGATTTGTTACGAGAGTTAGATGAACAGAAATTTACAATTGAAGAAAAGGGAGAAGAAATCAAAGCAAATTATCCTCCAATTATTATTGTTACTAGCAACGATGAAAAGGATTTACCAGATGCTTTCCTGCGGCGTTGTCTGTTTTATTATATTCAGTTTCCATATCCACAATTAGCTAATATTGTCAAGTCACATTTTTCGGAGTCTTCACCGGATTTAGTGGAAGCTGCGGTGAATCGTTTTATTGAATTGCGTCAAGAAATGGAGAAGGGGAAAGCAGGTAAAAAAGTTAGCACTAGTGAGTTGCTAGATTGGTTTGCCGTGTTGCGGCAATTTCCTGAAGATGAGGTGTTAAAGCAGTTAAAGGGAGAAATACCTTTTCCAGAAGTTCTGTTGAAGAAATGGGAAGACCATCTGCGGTATTTAAAAAAATATGAAACTTGAAGAACTACCACTACTAGATATTTTTAACAGCCTGCGACAGAGGCATGGTTTGCCGTTGGGGGTTGAAGAATATTTAGTGGTTGTGCATAGTTTCAGAGCCGGGGTTGGTGTTAATAGTCGCCAGGAATTAGAGCAGCTTTGCTGTATGTTGTGGGCAAAATCTGAAGAAGAAAATCGCCTGATTCAACGTTTATTTGGGGAGATGTGGAAACAAATCGAATTACACCCTGTAAATTCTCCAGAATCTTTGAATGAACCTACATCCAGTAAGGACACTTCAATTTTAATTTCAGAATCATTTACACCAGAAAATGATGAATCCAACTCAATTGAAACAGCTACATCTAAAGAATTTCCACTTGATGACGAGGTAATCTCTAATTTAGAAGCAACTCCCACTATTACACCGGAACCAGTGCAAGCTGTCCAAGCGGTGCGGAGTATTCGCAGGGATAGGGAACGTAAACGCCCTCGTTATCTGCTGTTGACAGAATATTTCCCTGTGACTAAGCGACAAATGAAGCAATGCTGGCGTTATTTGCGTCGTCCGGTGCGCCAAGGATTACCTACAGAATTAGATGTGGAAGCGACGGTAGCGAAAATTGGGCATGAGGGTATTTTACTGCAACCTGTGATGATGCCACCGCGTAAAAATCGCACGGATTTGGTGCTACTAATTGACCAGGAAGGCTCAATGGTTCCATTTCACGATTTATCGCGGCAGTTGGTGGAAACGGCACAACGGGGAGGACGGTTGAGAACAACCAATGTATTTTATTTTCACGATTACCCAGATGAATACTTGTATCGGCATCCAGCGATGCTTGAAGCTAAGGCTATTTCTGAAGTATTGGCGGAAATAGGCGAACGAGCGGCTGTATTAATTATTAGTGATGCCGGAGCAGCACGGGGGAATTTTGACGCAGAACGGGTTAATAATACTAAGGTATGGATTGAGCAGTTACAGCAGTCGGTACGTTATTTTGCTTGGTTGAATCCCATTCCTAGTGAATGCTGGCGACAAACTACGGCTGAGGAAATTGCCCGTTTTGTGCCGATGTTTGAGATGAGTCCGCAGGGGATGAATGCAGCAATTAGTGTATTGCGGGGTCGATATATCGCTGGGGAGGTAATGTACTCATGGCTGATGTGACGGCAGATATTAACCAAAGCCGTGTGATGAGAATTGCCCAAAGACGGGTAGAAGGGTTTGTCCAGCAGTTTGGGGCAGCACACCGCAACTTAGCTCGTCATGCGGCGTTTCCTTTAGTACTGACACCCGATTTACTTTACCAAATTTGGGCAAACTTTGTTCCTCAAGCCCCTTGGGTAGCAGTTTCTCATGTGTTGCTGTCGCGGTTGTGTCGTCAGGTGGGTTATGAGATGTATGAGATGGATATTGCTGACCGGAATTTATTGTTACGGGAATTGAAGGAGGAATCTGGGCAGAAAAGATTTGATGAACTGGGGGAATTTTTATTAGATTATGTAGCGCAGCGATTAACTGATGATGATCCAGATACACAGGATTTAGCACAAGCTCAGCAGTGGACGGCGTTGGCGTATACTAAGCCGGATGAAGCAGCGCGGGAGTTAGCGCAGAGGTTGAGTGAGAGGTTCAAGCAGAAGGATATGGGGGAGGTATTACGGCTTGCTGAGTTGGTAGATACTTTAACAAAACCTTTGGTAGAGGCAGGATTTGAACCATTAATCATTTATGCAAAAAAGATGGATGTTTTGATTCGTGGCACAGACCAGCTTCAACAGGAAATTTTAACTTATGAACAAATAAAGCATATACTACCAGAAATGGGAGAATTATACTATCTGCATAATGAAGATTGGAAAATTTTTATAGATTGTTTTAATGGTAATTTATCAGCTTTAAAGGAAGCAGCCAAAGAAATTATAGACAAATATGATGGTAATATCTCAGTTTTTTTAGAATATGAATTTAGATATTAGATATCACCACTATTAAAACACTTTGCGCGGCTAACTGATAATTAATTTCAGATTTACATGAAGTTCAATCCCTAACATCAATTCAATTTAAAAAGCGTTTTCAAGGTTTGAGATATTGTTATCGACAATTCCAAACCAATACTTTTGCTATGTATAGCCACCCATAACTAATTATTGAGTTATGTCAAATGCTGATAGTTTATTCAGTCTTAGGAAGCATCAAATTTTTTCTTGCTTTCCTTTGCTGCCTCAACAACTTCCTCAAGAGTGCATTGGTAAACTTCTAAAAATTTGGGAATGTCTTCAATTGGCAACCGAGGCGTGTGTCGCCCAATATCCCAGTTGCGAACAGTTGACTCGGCAATTCCTAACCTAGATGCCACATCTACCGTTCTTAACCCTGCTCTCTCTCTTAACTCCTTCATATCCATAACGAAATAACACTACCTATAGAATATCAGCTAGTTAACGTAGTTGACAAGCGCAGTTAACTAGCGGATAATAGAAACATGAGAGAAGCGCCCCTGACTGCGAATCTGAAGCGCTTCTTTTGCCCTAAATTTAAAGGCTTACCAATCATGGCATATCCAACTTATAACTATCAATCCCTACAACTGAAATCCATAGCTCGGCTCAAGCAAATCTACAGCGAAATCGGCTGCACCCTTGAGGTAAGCGACAGACGTTGCAAAGATTCTTGGATTAGTGCGATCGCTGACTACCAGTCCAGCCAAGTTCAGAAAGTTGACCAACAAGCGATCGCCCAAGCCGAACTAGAGAATTTCATCGCCGACCAAGCCGAAGCTGTAGCCCCCGAAGACCTAACCACAGTAGAAATCAACCCTCACCACTTCGAGGTGTATGCAGCTAAAAGACTCATAGCCTACGTCAGCTACGACAACAGCGAATTTGTGACGCAGCCTTGGGTAGTCATGGTGAACGGTGAAGAAAAGTTTCGTCACTTTGCTATTTCTCAATGCGACCGCTTCATTGATTGGCATCATAAAGATGGAACACTCAACCCACCAATCCCAGGTGAAATCCCAGAAGTCCCTACCATTGCTGAAATCTGTTTCTATGAACAAGAAGCCTTGGTTGAAGGGGAATTAGTCGCCAGTATCAGCTTTGACGCGGATAATCACGAAGATTTATACTGGCGAGTCATTATTAACGGACAAGAGATTTTCCGCGACACCACATCTGCCAGATGTCACAGCTACGTCAAGCAGCAGTATCAAGCGAGGTTATTGCCAGTACAGAAACCGTTTGAAGAACCCTGCACCACGGGTAACGAAATCATGGCTCAGATTGCGACTGGTTGCGAACAGTTAGGTTTGGAATTGCTGGACGATGGGATTTACCACAACGACAAAAGACTAGTGGAATTTGTCTACAAGAACGGCGTTTGCTGCTATATACGAGCTTCTTTAGAACCTCAGCAAATATTTTCATGTCAATTGCTGTCTAAGGATTGTTCTGGTGAGGAACTGCTAGACAAACCCTTTCACTTGCTGACATCTGAACAGTGGGAACAACTGCGGGAGTATGAACCAGCGTCAGAGAACCGAGAATTAGTAGCTGTGTAAAGGAAAAGTGGGCGACGAAGCCCACTCAATTTGACTGTTTAGTTGCTCCCAATATAAACACTTACCTGCTCGTTTCCACAGAAAGCATCAATTAGTTCCATCTTAAAATCATGCAACCCACCATCAGCATACCCAAGGGCTGGGAATACCCCAGATTCACGTTAGGACAGCGCACCAAGCAAGGGCTAATCATCGGTATCCAATACTACGCTACTGATACTCTTTTGGCTTATGAGTACGGTACAGGCTGGCGTTATACGGTGATGTCTAACAAAAACTCAGAAGAAGTCCGATCTTACTTTGACGACCAACTTCAAACGCTTTCTGTTGCAGAACTTCAGGCACAGTTGCAGGCGGAACTTGAAGAGCATCAACAGCAGATAACAGAACTCCAAGAGCAGTTGGGAGGATTAACTGATGTCTAATATCAGCCTTATTGAATTAGTTAAAGCTAGTCAATACCTGTTATCTAAAATTGCTAAACACCCGGACTTTTTAGCGCTTCACTATCACCCTGATTTAAAAATTGGTGATGCTCAAACTGCACTGTCTTATCTCAAGGATGAGCTAGAAACTAATCAACAGTCTGCTAATACAGCCAAGACTTCCGATTAGAAGAAACTCGCCCGAATTGCCTGTGATTAATTCGGGCGATCGCTAGTATTTGTGAATACTGCATCTTACTACAGGAAACCTATTGTTGCACAGTAGAGGTAAAATATGTCCAACGAAGTAAAACTAGGTCTTTGTAATCCTCCCGAACCTATTTATCTATACGTTAAAAATGGGGAAATTAGCGGGGAATCTTACTTGTGGTATCACTACAACATTGACCAAGATAAAACCATCCCCGTCCAACAACGGGGTTTAACTGGTTACTTATCAGAACTGCGCGTGACTGCTAAAGAATACAAAACTAAAGACACGACCAAGTTAGATATTGTTATTGCTGCTGATGAAGTGTATATCATCAGAACTGGTATAGAAACCAATTTTGCGAAGACGTTTTTACTAGCGGCTTCACAAGTTTACGACTTTTCCAAGCCTCTAGTTATTGCGGCTACAAGCGGTGATGAGAACACAGTCTTTTGTCGGCTTTATGATGCGACAAGTAAAGTTAGAGTCCGCAGCGAATGGAACCCGAACGCTGATTGGTTCTCAATCATTACTGAACTTCAATCTCGTTTGGGTGGTTCATTTTCATCTGCTCCACTAATGTCAGAACAACAAACACAACCCAAATCTGTAGCACATCCCCAAGATTTGCGCGTGAAATATATTCGTACTTTGTTGAATTATCCCCTAGATTTGGTCAAAGAATATTTGCAGTTTCAAGAAGTTAGTAGCCCCAGTCAATTACCTATCAGCAAAATTGATTCTCTGGTAAAAACCATGTGTTTAGCCTGGGCTAATGACAAGTTTGATAATCCCACTCATGTTGAAAATTCGTATCAGCAGCAGATAGTTGATGTAGTTGCTAATGGTGGTGATGAGTTAACTGCAATTAAGTCATGGATGCAACAGGTACAAGCGACAAACTTAGAAGTAGTTTCCTAATAACAACTGGAGGTGAAATATGAGTTACAAATGGACTTCCCAAGAAGTAGAGATTCTGGAAGAAATGGCTGAATCCCACACAGCCCAACAGATAGCGCAAAGGCTCATTAGACACCGCTATCATCGCAGCCTGGAGGGTATACGGAAGAAGCTCTACTCGCTAGGTTATTCCGTCCGTCCCACATTAGATAACTACTCTTGCAATCAGATTGCTAAAGTTCTGCAAGTGGATTCTAGTACAGTCGCAGGATGGGTTAAGCGCGGTTGGCTTAAAGGTACTAAACGTAGTAGCCATCATTATCAGGTTAAAAGTCAGGATTTGAAGCGATTCCTCAACAACCCTCCGCGCAGAATCAGAAACCTCATTACTTCGTTAGATCAATTAGCAGTCAAATACTTGGTTGGGTGAAAGTTATGTCCTGTGTAATCTCTGCTTTAGAAAGATGTTGGTATTTATCACCGCCTTGGGGTAAGCAAATGCCTCCGATTCAGGTTGATTTGTCGGAACGAGTTTATATCAAAGCTACTGGAACGTTTGGTTACTGCTGCGGGGTTGTGTGGCAGGATGACCAGTGGATTTACTCGGTGTTGAGCCAAGCTTCTATTGTCCAGATGACCAAATATCAGATTCTTGGTACAGGAAAGATACAGTCCCTCAGCTTGGAGAAACCAGAGTTTGCTGTAGGCGATCGCGTATTACTTCGCTTCAGCAGCCACACCACAAAACAGCGTTTGGTGTTGGGTGTTGTCTTGGTGGATAACAGTTGGTTTTACGTTATCGAAATGGTTTCCCCTGCTTTATCCCCTGCACTGGGTTCACCTATTCGTTTCCCATTGCTTAGTGAAAAAGATTTAGTCCGAGTTCATCTGTAAGTATTTTTCAACTTGGAGCAACTATCATGTCACAAATTGAAATCGCTCAAGTTATCGAACAGATTCAACAAGAAATTCAAATCGACTCCAATGGTCATGGTATAGCCAGCATTAGAGCAACTGCAAGGTTAGCAGATGTGCAAGATTCTTCGTTGCGTCGTGCGTTTTTAAGTGCGGCACTAGAACCCTCTATATTAGCTCAAAGCCTTATACAACAAGGCTTTACCCCTGCGGCACTGGCATCTTGGAGTGACCAGGGAGTTCCAGATATGGCAGTCGCTTCTGTCTTGGAGTATTACGCATTTGACGCTGGAAGATATTGTAAACCACAAGCCCGATTGGTATGTAAAGCATTCAATAGAATTGGTATCCGCGCCTGGATGCAAAATATCAAAGGCTGGACAAATACCCCGGTTCCACAGCCAGAACCACCCAAAGTCATTGCTCCATCCCACGAAGCTGCACAGTTAGCCATGCTGCTTGGTGAGTTTGCCGGATTAGACAAATCCCTCACCGCCCAGTTAGCCGTTAATGCTGCCACTGCTGTCAACCCCGCACTCAAGCCTGCTGCGGATGAACTCAAGACGGCGATCGCACAAACCAACCCAGCCGAAGACGCATATCTCAACCCAACGCAAATTGGTGAAGTAGTTGGGATGTCAGCCAGAGCCGTCAATAATTGGTTGCTAAACTCTGGATTGCAGTACAGAACCGATGACCGCAAGATTCCCTATCGACCTACTGATGAAGGTAAGCGTTGGGGGCGAATGGTTCCTGCTTTGGCGAAGGGATGTAATCAGACAGTCTTCCAACTGCGCTGGTTGCCCCAAATAGTACAAGTCATTTCTGGGTGAGTCACGATTATGAATAGTCTAAGAAAAACGGTGGCAGAAAAATACGGGCTAGAAGCTTTTGCAATGTATGATGAATACTTTTTTGTTCATCTACCAGAGAATGAAGATTATTCTTTGAAATTCTTGGAAAGTGACTTACCAGAGTTAATTCGCATTGAACTTGCAGAATGTTTCGCTGGCGGTGTCATAGCCGTGTGGGAAGTTCACCTATTTTTGCTGCCTCAAGTTTTGGAGCAAGCTTACTATTTTATTGAACATTTTTGGGAAGGGATATCTAAAGAAGATACACATACTACCTAGTTATACTCTTCAACTGTGGAAGCTTGACGCGATAGTCACCAGCTAACAGTCAACAGTCATCAGTCATTAGTCAACAGTCATCAGTCCATAGTCCACAGTTATCAGTCCCACCACTAACAACCAATATTTAACAGTCATTAGTTAACAATCAACTTGGAGAAAGTTTCAGCAATGAATAACAACAAGCAACTCGGACTCTTACAAAAAGACACACTCATCGAGAAATTAGCCAAAGCATTCTACCGCATTCAAGGTTATGTGGTTCGGGAGGAATATAGAATGCAGAATGCCACTCACCCGCAAGTAAAAGCCTGTGTACAAATGGCGATTACTGCAATTGAGGAAGTCGAGTTTGCCCTGGCTGATTTAGATGAGGATGAAGAAATTATCGCTTGGCAGCAAGGACAATCTTTTCGGGAAGGGCTTGAATACTATTTTTACAACTATGGACTCTTCGGCTTGACTTTAGTAACTGATCCTCATCTCAATTTAACTCGTACAGAGGTTCATTTAAGTCACCAAATATATAAGCGCCCAAATTGTTAGACCATCCGAGGAGGCAGCATGAGACTAACAACTTTACAAGGACAGTATCAGTGCATCGTCATAGATCCGCCTTGGTTCTACAGACTCCGCACTAACGATAAGACCCACCGCAATCGCATTCCATATAAGCCAATGCGAACTGAGGAAATTCTGGCGCTGCCCATTCCCGAATTATGCGACTCAACAGGTTGTATCCTTTGGCTGTGGTTTACGAACAACCACATGATCGAAGCGGCTCAATGCTTGCAGGTGTGGGGATTCGACCTCAAGACTATTCTCACTTGGCAAAAGATTACGAAGCTGGGAACCCCACATATTGGGACTGGCCACTGGCTGCGGAACTGCACCGAACATTGTGCTTTGGCTGTGCGTGGGAATGTCAAAGCTTTTGCAGGGCGATCGCTTACTAATCAATCCACTATCCTTCATGCACCCCGACGAGAGCATTCACGTAAACCCCCAGAATTTTTTGAACTCGTAGAGAAACTCTGTCCAGGGATGACCAAGCTAGAGATGTTCGCACGAGAGTCTAGGGACTGCTGGGACTGTTGGGGAGATCAGGCGGATATGTTTGATCAGCTTGAGCTTGGTGCAGGAATTGATAACGATACTTCGTTGAGTGCTTAATTAACGCTAATTTCGGCACTCAAAGTTTGCTGAACCTTGAAAACTGAATATCAAACAATGCTAATTTTCTGGCGGAGTATCATCTGCTGTCTGATAAATAGAACGCAATTCATCAACAGTATTTGCTGTTTCTATTGCTGACAAGATTGATTGGAGCAATCTGAAATCTTCAATTTGCTCAATTTCAGGTAATAAGTTTTGCCCAGGTGTTCCAAATTTTAGTTTCAACCCCAAAGCTATGCCTTTTAACAATTCTTCTATTCGCGCAATTCTCTCAAAACTAGTAACGTACTGCATACGCTGTTGTGCCTCCAATTGTTCTACTTCTCTTATAGGCTGGGACTGTTGGGGAGGTGAAGCGGATATGTTTGATCAGCCAATTGCCAGAACTGATAAGCATAATTCTTAAGCATAATTCTTTGAGTGCATAACGTTAATTTCGGCACTCAAAGTCTACTGAACCTTGAAAACTAAATATCAAAACAATGCTAATTTTCTGGCGGAGTATCGGTTGAATATGACTGGTAGATTTGACGCAATTCATCAATTGAAGTCGCTGTTTTTATACCATTTCTCACGGCCCTTAATAGTTCAAGGTCTTCCAATGATGAAATTTCCGGCATTAGGTTTAATGCTTCAGGGCCAAACTTCAGTTCTAAGCCTAATTTTATTGCTTCTACCAATTCTTCCATTCGCGCAATTCTCTCAAAACTAGTAACATACTGCATACGCTGTTGTGCCTCCAATTGTTCGACTTCTCTTTTAAACTCTAGTTCTAAATTCAATGGTAACGTCAACATCCAATCAATAAAAGCATGAATCAATAACCAAGATTCTTCACCGCCAAGGCGATATATTTTCACCAATTTGTCAATCAGTCGTTTTCCTAATTCGGCATCGCGGACTACCTGCTGCAACTCCTGATCGAGAAACTCAAAACCACGAGTCCAATCAATTTGAGCATGAGCTTGCGGAAAGAAAAACAGCATGAAGTCCTGAAAATACAGTTGCAACATCTGTTTCCAAGGCGAATCGTATTGAGTTTGGGGTGTTTTATTAGCCATATTCAAAAGTCAGAACTTACTGTTATCTAACAAAATAATTCATCCAAAATAGTTGCTTTTCACAAATCAAACAGAGGACTTATGACTAACGATATCTTGAGTGATAACCGCAGAAAACGCCACATTTACATGGACAGTAAACTCGATGATTTGCCCTTAACTATGGAAGCATATCGTGTTTACTGCCATCTGTGCCGTCGCGCTGGTTGTGATAATAATGCCTTCCCCTCCTATAAATCTATTGGTGAAGCCTGTTTTCGTGGTTCTTTCCCAAACTCACCAACAGATAGCCTACGCCGTAAAGCGATCACTTCTCTTAACGGAGACGCTGCGCGAACACTGCGGTCAACGCAAAAGACGAACACGGCGGCGAATATTCCCTTGTTGGCTATGAGTACAGCACTAAGGACACTAACAATTAAGAGATTGAAGGCGATTGCATACTTGCCATCAGAAAAAACTATACATTTGCATTGCAATTGCCTTGAACTTTCTAGAACTATGCCCGTATAATTATAGTACATTTGTACTATCAAGCAACTATCTAGTCCTCACATTTATCGCAGATTTCGGAGCGCCACATGACAGAACGATATATGCTTTCGATTACTTTATCAGAAAAAGCTTATGAAGAATATCGCCTAGTCGCTGCATGGAAGAAGATCCCTGTCAGCACATTAATTAGACAGATTTTAGAACGCGAACATGAAAGTCTTGGTTTCTCTGAGCTAGTCAAACGGGCCACAGTGTCACAAGAGAATCACCTTTTAAACTCTGATGAAGTACATCAATCAATTTGAAATTACTTGCGTTTGAAATTGAGTTAATTGCCGAAAAACCTTACCACTAGAAAGGAAGTAAAGGATGAGATTAAGGGAAGAAATTTACGAACGCTACAAAAAAAATAATGGATGGGTATATTTAGTTCATGCAGAAGGAACCCCACGATATAAAATTGGTAGATCAATTAATCCAAGTGTACGATTGTCCCAACTTCAAGGGCAATCTCCTTACCCTTTAGTAATTAAAGAGTGTGTCTGGACACCGGATGCAATCGATTTTGAACAGTCTTTACATGAGGAATTTCATAAAAACAGAGTTTTTGGTGAATGGTTTGAGTTTATAGATCATCCAGATTTTACCAATACAATTGATGCTTATGATAGATTTTGTTGGTATGGAAGAAAAGATATTCAACTGATTTCTCAGCATATTACTGAGTTGATTATCGATAGTTTTTACCAAGTGAAACCATTCTGCTATTTAGATTCTTTTTCTGAGGTTTACCATATTGTAAAGCGCACATTAGCCATATCTCAATGCTTAGAAGAACTTGTTTGCATTATTGATTTCTTGGTAGTTCATTTAATTGAGTCTTGGATACATAAGAGTTTTAATATTTGCCCTATTTTAAATGAGCATGAACATCTATTAGATTCGATGTGGTTTTGTAATGCTTTGCAAGATAGGATCAACTGCTTCATTTACGGTTTAACCAGAGGAGAAAATCAACAATGACTTTCGTGAATAATACAAAACAACCTAAAAATAGAAACAAAAGTAAGTATGCGAATATACTTGCTAGTCCAATAGCGTTTCATCGTGTCTATGCCACAATAGCCGGTAGTGCTTGTGCTGGGCTTTTCTTAAGCCAAGCTATGTATTGGGATTCGAGAACTGATGACCCAGAAGGATGGTTTTACAAAACTTATGAGCAATGGACATCAGAAACGGCATTAAGTCGTTATGAGTTAGATAAGATTAGGCACCATCTTACCAGTATGAATATTTTACGGTAGTGGTAAATATGTAGTGAAGCTAGATAATTTCTAACTCAAATTATTCTT
>NZ_CAWUDJ010000076.1:0-17734 GCF_963920875.1 Anabaena sp. CCY 9910
GTGCCTCTCAAACCTTTATCTGGCTAAGTTTAGAGGCGTTTGTCGCCCCTTGAAGAGCATTTCGCTCGTGCATCACTTCAATCCCTAAGTTGGCTCTGTTAAGCAGGTCTGCCCAAGTGTCAATTGTCCGTCCTTGGTGATCCAAAATTGAGTTGTTGAAGTTGAACCCATTCAAGTTAAAGGACATAGTGCTGATACCCAAAGCCGCAAACCAGATACCAATTACCGGCCAAGCTGCTAGGAAGAAATGCAAAGAACGGGAGTTGTTAAAGCTGGCATATTGGAAGATTAACCGCCCAAAGTAACCATGTGCAGCTACGATATTATATGTTTCCTCTTCTTGACCAAACTTATAGCCAGTATTGGCTGATTCTACTTCTGAGGTTTCCCGCACTAATGTAGATGTCACCAAGGAACCGTGCATTGCCGAGAATAATGCCCCACCAAAGACTCCAGCTACACCAATCATGTGAAATGGGTGCATGAGAATATTATGTTCCGGTGAAAACACAATCATAAAGTTGAATGTGCCAGAAATACCCAGCATCATCCCATCGGAAAAACTGCCTTGCCCAATGGGATAAATCAACAACACGGCTGTTGCAGCCGCAACGGGAGCAGAAAAAGCTACAGGAATCCACGGACGCATCCCTAAGCGATAACTCAGTTCCCATTGCCGACCCATATAAGCATAGATGGCAATCAGGAAATGCAGGACAATCATTTGGTAAGGGCCGCCATTGTACAGCCATTCGTCTAAAGAAGCCGCTTCCCATATAGGGTATAAGTGCAGGCCAATAGCGGCTGAAGTTGGTACTACAGTAGCAGTAATAATGTTATTACCGTAGAGCAGAGAACCTGATACTGGTTCACGAATGCCATCCACGTCAACTGGTGGCGCGGCAATAAACGCAAGGATAAAGACAATCGCCGCAGTTAAGGCTGTGGGAATTAACAATACTCCAAACCAACCAACATACATTCGATTTTCCGTACTGGTAATCCAGTTACCGAATCTATGCCATAAATTAGCGCTACTACGCTGTTCTAAAAGTGTTGTCATTTGTGGTGATGATTGCGAATGTAAGAGTGAAATATCAACTGACAAGGGTGTAACTTGTCTTACAATTAGTATATAACTTTATAGTAATATAGTTGTCAACTATAATGGGTAAAATTTTTCGGCTGAGTACATAAATGTTATCCGCATGACAATTGACACCGAGATGTTAAAATTACTCTAAAGTTATTTAGTTAATGAATGAATAGTTCTGTAAAAACCCGTATCCTCCAGCCTTTACGGATTGGTAAACACATTGCCCGCCATCCCATCATTCAAGGGGCAATGGCCGTGCGGGTATCGGGAGCAAAATTAGCGGGAGCCGTTGCCAATGCTGGGGGTGTGGGCGTGATTGCTTCTTTGGGACTGGGTTTAGATTCGCCCTATTTTGACAAACGCAAAAAACGCAGCTTTTTTACAGCCAATCGCCTAGCTTTAATAGATGAACTAGCAAAAGCCCGTAGTATCAGCCCCGATGGGGTGATTGGGGTAAATATTCTAGTTGCTACCAAAGATTATTCTGTATTAGCCCAAACAGCTGCTGCCCAAGGAGCAGATATCATCATTACTGGTGCAGGATTACCCCTAGCTTTACCAGAGTACACCGCAGCATATCCCGATGTGGCACTAGTGCCGAGTGTGGCGAACATGGAAGCAGCGCAGTTGATTTGTGAAACTTGGCAAAGTCGGTATAATCGTTTACCTGATGCGTTGATTGTGGAGAATTGCCAGCAGGTAGGGGGACATTTTACCCAGTGTGAGCAAGTGAATATTCCGGGGTTTTCTTTTGAATTGGTGATTCGGCAATTGCGGGATTATTGCCAAAATCATTTAGGTGCAAGGATACCATTGATTGTGAGTGGAGGAATTAGCGATCGCACCGATATTGATCGGATGATAGCAATAGGCGCTGATGGTGTGCAAATTGGTACGCGTTTCGTGACCACAGTAGAATGTGATGCCGACCAACGTTATAAAGATTATCATCTACAAGCCCAGCCAGAAGATATTGTGACTGTACCCAGTCCAGTAGGCAAACCCAGTCGTGCTTTACATAATCTGTTTACAGAACAGGTAATGAGTAATTCATCAAACTTAGAAAAGCGATGTATTGCCAACTGTTTAGAAACGTGCTTATGTCGAGATCATGGAAAAACTTATTGCCTTTTGCAAGCACTTGCTCAAGCAGCCCGTGGCGATGTGGAAAATGGTTTAATTTTTTCGGGCGCAAATGCTGGTTATACCCAAGACATTATATCTGTCCCAGAACTGATGACAGAACTCACTCAAGCTCATACCATTGAAGTTTCATCTAGTGACAAATACTAGACAGGAGCATCTGCACCAGCCAAGAATCAGAAGAAAAGAAATTTAAAGAGTTGGTATCATACCCTTTAAATTTATTAATTATTGAATTTGAATTATTTATGAATGTGGGTGAAATTCTGAGACATTATGCTGCTGGCAAACGCAACTTTCAGCATATCAATCTGCAAGAAGTAGAATTAACAAATGCAAGCCTTACAGGTGCAGATTTGAGCTACGCCGATTTACGTCAGACGCGACTTGGTAAGAGCAACTTCAGCCACACCTGTTTACGAGAAGCAGACTTGAGCGAAGCCATTCTCTGGGGAATAGATTTGAGTGAAGCCGATTTGTATCGCGCCATCCTCCGCGAAGCAGATTTAACAGGTGCAAAGTTAGTCAAGACTCGTTTGGAAGAAGCCAACTTAATTAAGGCTAGTTTGTGCGGAGCTAATTTGAATAGTGCTAATCTTTGTCGTTGCTTACTCTTTCAAGCAGATTTACGTCCCAGTTCCAACCAGCGTACAGATTTGGGCTATGTGCAGTTAACTGGGGCAGATTTAAGCTACGCTGACCTGAGAGCGGCTTCTCTCCATCACGCCAATTTAGATGGTGCAAAGCTGTGTCGAGCGAATTTTGGTCGGACAATTCAGTGGGGAAATCTGGCGGCGGATTTAAGCGGGGCTAGCTTGCAAGGTGCAGACTTGAGTTACGCAAATTTGGAAAGTGCCATTTTGCGAAAAGCAAATCTGCAAGGTGCAGACTTAACAGGAGCAATTCTCAAAGATGCTGAACTACAGGGAGCTATTATGCCTGATGGTTCGATTCATGATTGAGCTTTTACTGGATTCCTGGGAAATGGTGGTTTGATGAACGCAGAGGGACGCGGTAGACGCTTTTGCGGCTTGCCGCAGGCTGGTTAGCGCGGAGGTACGCAGGGTTTTTTTACGAACCACTCGCTATTTTGCTGCTAACTAAAAACTTCTGCTTCCTCAAGAGCATTTACTTGGTCAAGAATTCCCCAAACTTCTTGTAGCATTGGTTCTAAGCCAGTGCGAGTTACCGCAGAAATGAGGAAAACTGGGGCGTGAGAAAGATGATTTAATTGGGTGGCTAGTGCATCTAAGTCTACAGTTTCCCTATCAACTGCATCAATTTTATTTAGGGCTACAATCTGCATTCGCTCACTTAAACCCCGTCCGTAAGCTTGCAATTCCTGCTCAATTGTGTTGTAGTCTCTGATAATATCATCGCTGGTAGCATCAATTAAGTGCAGGAGTACCCGCGTTCTTTCAATGTGACGTAAAAAGTCATGCCCTAATCCTGCACCATCGGCTGCACCTTCAATTAAGCCAGGGATATCGGCAAATACTGTTCCATCTCCTGTGGGTTTGCGTACTACACCCAAGTTGGGGATGAGGGTTGTAAAGGGATAGTCAGCAATTTTCGGACGCGCCGCCGATAAAGATGATATCAATGTTGATTTACCTGCGTTGGGTAAACCGATAATTCCTACTTCCGCCAATAATTTCAACTCTAAACGCAGCAGTTTTCTTTCCCCTGGTAATCCTGGGAGAGAGTATTCTGGGGCGCGGTTACGGTTACTCAAGAAGTATTGATTTCCTAACCCACCTTTACCACCTGCTGCAATGAGTAGTTGTTGGTTAGGTTGAGTTAAATCACCAAGTAAATCACCTGTTTCCGCATCATAAATAGTGGTTCCACAGGGAACTTGAACGATTAAATCTTTGCCTGAAGCGCCGGTACAGTTATTGGGGCCGCCACGACCTCCATCGTCTGCTTTAAATATATGCTTATATCGGAAGTCTAATAGGGTTTGCAGATTTTCCACTGCCACGAAAACGACTGAACCACCACGTCCGCCATTTCCACCAGAAGGCCCACCGGCAGGTACATATTTTTCACGCCGGAAAGCGACGATACCATCGCCACCTTTACCAGCTTCTACTTCGATTTGTGCTTGGTCGATAAATTGCATAATTTAGTCAATTGTCAGTAGTCAGTTGTCAGTCGTCAATGCTTATTGGTTAGTCGTTCGTTGGAATGCTTTCCATTGATCATGATGTCTTCTTCACAACGTAACGCATCAGCAAAAGTTTATGTTTGTTTAGTTGATCTACTTAACAGGTTACGCCTAAGTAGTGATTCTTTGCCAGTGTTGAGTACCGACTTTTAAGCGGGGATTGGGAACTGGGTATTGGGGATTGGGGATAAAGAAGAATAACTAATGACCAACGACAACTGACAACTGTACAGACGCGATTAATCGCGTCTCTAACAACTAAATATAAGGCGAAACGTCCTCTTTACATTCATCTGCCAAATAGGAGAGGGCGCGGAAACGTAACCCTACTAGTTGTTCATACAAGGGGTTGATTTTACATAAGGGGGGAATGTGAACAATTTTGCGTCCGAATAGGGTGACATCCCGTTCAAAGGGACATTGGGAGGGAATCATTTTACATAAGAAACGGGCGACTCTGGGGTCTTGAATGTCTAACCCATCTAGCCAGTCGCGGAGGGGGTCAAGTACTTCTAAAGGGGGGGCGTGAGGTGCGATTAGTGCAGGGGAATGTGTTGGTTCTTTGACTATTAATGTTTGGCGTAAGGCTCCCAGGATGTCTTCTGGTTCTCCTAAGGCTTGACATAATTGGTGCAGGACTTGATCTTCGCTGGGAGAATAGGTACCATCTGCGATCGCTACCATAACAGCTGTACGCAAAAAGTTTTCTGCTACTGGAGTATTCTTACCCAAAACTGTGGCTAATTCTTCTGGTGCGATTACTTCCAGTGAATCCCACTCGATACTAGGGGCTAATTCATCTTGCGTAATGCTGGCAATTGATGCTTTTTCTTGCTCATCAAAGTTACCATCAGCCCAAGCTATTGTCAGCAATCCACGCAACCAAGCGGCTATCTGTTCGCTACTGTAGGGAGATTGAACTACACTTGTCATAAACTCACGCTTCACCAATTCAATACTAAGTTAGCTTTCATGAGGCTAAACTGTTACAGGGCTAACTTCCCAAGTCTTAAGCTTTGTTTTGCGATCGCTTTTAATTGGCAGCTTGAGTTACTTCAAATGTAACATCTTCATAGACATTGGCGATCGCACAGCGCAAATCTACACTAGCTATATGTATTTCTTCTCCTTGTCCGTAGGGGTAAAGTACCCATTGCCCTTCGGAGTTGCGGCGAAAACACTCTACACTTTGCCGATTTTGACTCACAAGTACATACTCTTGTAATGATTTGATTTGGCGGTAGTGAGCAAATTTCTCTCCTCTGTCAAAGGCTTCGGTGTTGGGAGATAAGACTTCGATAATTAAGCCAGGATGACGAAGAAAGTTATTAAATGTTCTATCTCGCTGGTCACAAGTAACGGTAACATCGGGATAGTAATAGATATCGAGTAACTCGATATGAACTTTGGTGGCTGAGATGTAAGTCTGACATCCGCTTCCACGCAAATGATTTTTCAGCATAGAAGCCATATTCAGAGAAATCACCACATGAGTATTACTCGCCCCTGGCGTTGCGTCAATTTCTTCTGGGCGATATGCAGGCCTGATGGAACTGCTTTCTTCGGCTTTGAGATATTCTTCAGAGGAAATATAGCTAGAACTGGAAGTTGCAATCATTGGTTAGCACCTGGTGTAATGTCTTGTATGTAGTTTATGAAAAACTCATAATTGAGGACGCTGCTCATCGCCCCGCCCACGGTAACACAACTCGGCACAAAGCACTGATTTTAGTCAACTTTCTAAATATATATTTTTACGAATCTAGCTATTGCTAGATGCTGTCATTCTCTGGAAAGGCTTAATCTACAACTGTTGCACTGTAGAAATAGACCTGTGGATGAGATATTAGAGCGATCGCACGAACTTAAACAAGCCTTAATGGATTTTGTTCTGGATGCGGAGGGTGACATAGCCCAAGCGTTAGAAACCTATGCAGCAGAAAGGTTACGCCGTGGTAGTGGGGATAATACACAGCAAGACTTAACCATTGACAGCTTTTTGATTGAGGGAAAAGTCGGTGATGAGTCGCCACTAGATTTATTTATCGCTAGTCAGGTAAACTTATCAGAGAGCGATCGCCATCTTCTCAACAGTTGGCATCGTAGCTTTATGGGTTTATTTGCTATTAGTCAAATTTTACCTGATGGCTGGGAATTGCTTAACTGGTTAACGAATAAATCTTATATTGTTAAGCCGAATAATTCTCAAACATTACAAGCAATTGAACGATTAAAACTAGGCGAGATTTTACTAACTCGCATTTCTCCTGTTACCGATAATTATTGGACATTTTCTAGTCCATATACATTGTTAGGTAAATTGGGCAAACCAAAATTAGCTGTAGCTATTGGTAATTTTAAAGAAAACTATAAGCATCATCTTTACAGTGATGCGCCTGATGTCCTAGAAGCAGCTTGGAATTCTGTATATCAATATCATCAGGATTTTATTGACTTCTTTGGCAGTGATGAAATTACTCTACCCGGATATCAACTTAATAAAAAAATAGCTGAGTTTCAAGAATTAATTACAGAGAAACGTTTGGCAGATTTAGGAATTGACCAAACAAAATCCCTGAGTGAATTAGCAATAGAAGCTGGTGTTCAAGAAGAGGATATTCAAGCCGCCGTTAAAGAAACTGGTGCAGATGCCAAGCTAGTTTCCCAGATATTGAATAATAAAAGTGGTAATACCAAAATGGTGATGCCAAAAGTTGATTTACCTGCGGAACTGAAAAAAGCCGAACAGGTAACAGCTATTTCTCATCCCCGTTGGGGACAAATGTTTTTACCAACATATAATAAGTTTCAAACTTTGTTATCAACAGAAGATTGGCAAAGTGTTGATGGGGCGGAAAAATTAGTTCGTTATTATCTAGAAAATAAGAATATTAATGCCTTTATTTGGCATCGTTTAGCCGAACAGTACCCAAGTTCCTTGGAAAAAGTTTTACAAATTGTGTTACAACGTCCAAATTTCAAGATAAGTAATGATTTGGATGCTATTTTACAAGAGTTCAATAAACCACTTGAGCCAGATTTACCAGATATTGCTAGCGTGCCAATACATCTGCATGAATTATTTCAGGAAGCAGTGGCAGAAGTTCACAAATCTAAGCCAAAAGGAAAGATACCGAAAAAGGCAGAGAAAGGTTTCAAGTAAACATTTAAAACTAGTAAGATGCTATCTTGAAAGCAAAATCATTTTCTCGGCTTTGAGGCAACCCTTATGACTACCACACTCTTAGAATCTAATTCTATCGAGTCATTGCTAGGGCATGAAGCAGAAGACTTGCTGACTTACAAAGCTAAAGTCTCTCAAGACTTATTACATCTACCAGGGTCTGATTTTATTGATCGAGTTTGGTTAAATAGCGATCGCAATCCTCAAGTCTTGCGAAATCTCCAACAGCTTTATTCTACAGGTCGTTTGGCATATACCGGCTATCTTTCTATTCTGCCAGTAGACCAAGGTATTGAACACTCAGCCGGAGCATCTTTTGCACCCAATCCTATTTATTTTGACCCAGAAAACATCATCCGTTTAGCAATCGCTGGTGGTTGCAATGCTGTAGCTACAACTTTAGGTGTATTGGGTAGTGTTTCCCGTAAATATGCCCACAAAATTCCTTTCATTGCTAAACTTAACCATAATGAATTGTTAACCCTTCCCAATCAATTTGACCAAGTATTGTTTGCTGATGTAGAACAAGCTTGGAATTTGGGCGCTGTAGCTGTGGGTGCAACAATTTATTTTGGTTCCGAACAATCCACCAGACAAATTCAAGAAATCAGCCAGGCATTTAAACGCGCCCATGAACTAGGAATGGTCACAATTCTCTGGTGTTATTTGCGGAACAATGCTTTTAAACAAGACAAAGATTATCACGTTGCGGCTGACCTCACCGGACAAGCGAATCATCTAGGTGTGACAATTGAAGCCGATATTATTAAACAAAAGTTGCCCGAAAATAACAACGGCTATGGTGCAGTAGCCAAAGCCACGGGTCAGAGTTACGGCAAAACTAATGAAAAAGTCTATACAGATTTAACCAGCGACCACCCCATCGATTTAACTAGATACCAAGTACTCAATTGCTATTGTGGACGCGCAGGCTTGATTAATTCTGGGGGTGCATCCGGCAAAAACGACTTTGCCGAAGCAGTCCGCACCGCAGTTATTAATAAAAGGGCTGGTGGTACAGGATTAATTTCTGGGAGAAAGGCTTTTCAGCGTCCCTTTGAGGAAGGGGTGAAACTTTTTCACGCAATTCAGGACGTTTATTTGTCGCCAGAGGTGACGATAGCTTGAGTCAGCACTGATTAGTGATAGGACTTACGCACCGGGGTTGTCTGTTGAGACTGGGTGTAGGGGTGTAGGGGTTTAGGGGTTTTAAATTGACAGCCCTACACTCTTGTCCAAACCCTTGATATTTCGTTTTCATGCGTAAGTTCTCAGTCAGGGCTGTCCATAGTCAAGTGTCCAGAGTCAAAGGCTAGCTTGGACTGTGGACTTTTGACAACCTGAGTGCGAAACATACAATTTAAATGCGTAACAGCTTAGTTTTTTTGCAGTTCCATCAGCAGATAGGTATAGAACTCGTAATAGGGTCGAACTGAGGCAACGTAAGCAGTACGTAGTTCTTCGTTCGCTATTTTGGCTTGTAAATCTTCAATTATTTTAATAGCTGATTGAATATGTGTTTGGGCTTGTTGTAGATTACCCCGACTGTGTTCTAGGGCAGCCATGCTAGAGAGGGTGAAAATTTCCCCTTCTGTGTCCCCCACTGCACGGCGTATGGGTAAAGCTTGGTTATAGTATTTGAGTGCTGCTTCCTTGTCTCCGAATGAGTTGTAGATACCACCAATATTGTGGAGGATAGTGGCTTCTCTTCTGCTCTCACCTACTGCGCGGATTATGGGTAAAGCTTGGTTGAGGTATTTGAGTGCTGCTTCCTTGTCTCCTAATGCGCTGTAGAGAGTGCCAACATCGTTGAGGGTACGGGCTTCTATTTTTTTGTCCCCCACTGCACGGCCTATGGGTAAAGCTTGGTTGAGGTATTTGAGCGCGGCTTTCTTGTCTCCTAAATCGGAGTAGACTCTACCAATATTAATGAGGATGCTGGCTTCCATCCCCTTGTCTCTCACAACACGGATTATGGGTAAAGCTTGGTTGAGGTATTTGAGGGCGGCTTCCTTGTCTCCTAATGAGTTGTAGATACCGCCAATATAGGAGAGGGTGACGGCTTCTACTTTTCTATCCCCCACTGCACGACCTATGGGTAAAGCTTGATTGAGGTATTTAAGAGCTTCTTCTTTTTCTCCTAATGAGCCGTAGACTAAGCCAATATTATTTAGGGTGGCGGCTTCTTGTCCTCTGTTCCCAGCTGCACGGAGTATAGGTAAAGCTTGGTTGTAGTATTTGAGCGCTTCTGGCTTTTCTCCTAATGAGCCGTAGACCAAGCCAATATTGTTGAGGGTACTAGCTTCTGACAGTTTATCATCAACTTGTTGCCAAAGCTTGAGTGCTTCTTGGTATTTTGCGATCGCTTGTCGCAGTGATTCTCCTGTCCCTTGTTGTTCTAGCTGTATCCCCTCTTGAAAAACCCGTTTTGCAACAGCGTGAGCCGCATCTTGTTGAGTGGTTTCTGGCTGCTGTGCTATCTGTAGCCCTTGCTTTTTCAGTGTCGTCCCCACAGCATCAGACGGTAAAACTGCACTCAGCAATAAAGTTAAACTGTAGCAGGTCAATTTTGGTAGAAACCACCAGCCAATCCCCTGATTATTTGCACTCCCCATGATTTGTCAGTCTCAATCACAATATATTGGCTTAGTAATTGCGCTAATCGTCCGAACCCTAAACCCAGACCAGTAATAAATTATTCCTCCTATCCCCTATATTCTACTTAGCGAATATTTACTTCTGGTAGTTGAATTTCCGATTGTATATTGCCGACCTGAATAACTGAATTATGAGCAATCAAAGACTTAGCCTTTTGGATTTGTGGGCGTAGCTTTTGGGTATACTCGTTGAGTTTAGCTTGAGCTTGGGCATAAACAGGAGTGCCTTGAGGAATTTTGCGGAGGTAGTTGACCGCATGATTAAAGTTACCCGCTAATGCTTGTTTACGAGCTTGGTGTAAAAAATAAGCGGCTCTAATTTGTTTTTTCTGGTTGTATTCAGCCAGTTTTTGTTGTACCAAAGCACCAGCAGAACTTTCTTGAGGTATTTGACGCAAATATTCTAATGCTGAGGAAAAATCTTTAGCTCTGGCTTTATCATAAGCTTTGGCTAATAAATTTTGTGTTTGGGCTTCGATATTGACATTGGCTTTCTCCACTACATCTTTAACTTTAGATTGCCAATATGAAATATTAGGAACTTCGCTTGCCGCAACAAAAACATCTGACCATCTACTCTCAAGTAATGCTTGTTCAGCTAGGGAATATTGTTTGGCTGCTGTTTGCCATTGCTGTTGCCATTCGTCTATAGTGGCTTGAGCATCTGGATATACATTACTATGAGAAGGTATGAGTTTAGCTAGAGCGATCGCTCGTTTTAAATCGCCGTCTTGATATTCTTTTGTAGCTTTATATAAAATTTCTGTCTCGGTGTTGGCTGGAGAAGTACTCAGCAATGAATAAGTTCCCAGTCCCATTAATAAGGTATTAACCGCTAGTCCTACCTTCATTCCTGTGATTAGCGGCGATGGTTGGTCAGAATTAGGTTCCTGCCTATATTCTATCTGTTGTGTTTGCAAAAGTTGTGGCAAGGATGTTTCCCATTTCATTTGTTGGAGGACACGCAACACTTCAGCCGCAGACTGAAAGCGTTCTTGGAAATTGTAGCGAATCATTTGGCTGAGAATTGCCGCTAGATAGTCACTCACAGGCGTATCAGCAAAACGCCAAATAATTTCATTACTATCAGGATCTATTTTTAATTGCAGTGGTTCCAACCCGGTTAAAGCCTGGATAGCAATCATGCCTAAAGCATAGATATCACTATTAATTTGAGTTTTACCAATAAATTGCTCTGGTGGTATATATCCCAAGGAAGTAGCCGGAACCTGATAGATAGATAATTGTTCATCTATACCGAAATTAACTGACTGGATAGAACCAAAGTCAATTAAAACTAATTTGCCATTAACAGCTCGTCTGATTAAATTTTCTGGTTTAACATCGCAATGAATCACACCTTGCGAATGTACAAACTGTAAAATACTTAACGCATCTTCTAAAAATGTAATAACTTCATCTTCGCGCCACAGAGAACCCCAATTTTGAGCAATTGGCAATTCCGCCGTTAAAGCGTGTCCGGCGACGTACTCTTGTACTAAGTAGAAACGCTCATTTTCTTCAAAACAAGCAATGAAATTGGGAATCTGGGGGTGTTGTCCCAAGTGCTTGAGGGTTTCAGTTTCTGTCAGAAAACGTAATCTGATTGTATCTAGTTGACTAGAGTGGAAACTGTTAACCTTAAGTTGTTTAACAACACATTTAGGTTGATGTGGGTAATTGATATCTACAGCAATGTATGTTTGTCCAAATACCCCTGAACCCAGGTTTTGGACAATTTGGTAGCGTGCTTGCAGTATTTTACCGATCATGTGGTGGTTCATGAGCTGGTTACTGAGTTAGTCCTTATATAAGTATTCTCTTGATTGCCTGATGTTTCCGGAAGAGCCTAAAGACAAATTACTATAAGCTCGACTTTATTACACTGCGTATGTCATTTTTTGGAGACGCGATTAATCGCGTCTGTACAATTGTTTTAGTTTCCTATAGGGTACTTTGAATTGATTCATGAGGTGCTACAGTCGTGGATCGACAGGTTCACTTTCTAGAGCCAAAATTCCAAATACGCATTCATGTACATGACGTAAAGGAGCATGGGCGACAAATCGCTCTAATGCTTCCACACCCAAGGCGAACTCTCGCATGGCCAAAGAACGTTTCAGAGATAACCCTCGTTGGCGTAGACGTTGCAAGTTCTCCGGGGCTGAATATTCAGGGCCGTAGATAATTCGCAGATATTCCTGTCCACGACATTTCACCGCAGGTTGGACAATACTCCGACTACCTTTGACGAGAAATTGCATGGGTTTGACAACCATACCCTCACCCCCGACTTGGGTAAGTTTTTCCCACCAATGTACCCCTTCAGCTTGGCTACTAGGATCAGTTAAATCTATTACTTTGTAGGCGGTAGGAAGGAGTAAATCCGGGTCTGATTGGCAAATTTGGGTAATTTGTTCTATATGCCAACGATGGTCTTTGTCGATATGTACTGCTTTCTCTGTAGCGAGGATATGAAAGGGGGCTAGTTTTAAGTCTCCAATATCGGTGACATTCCAGCAGTAGCGACGGTAA
This sequence comes from Anabaena sp. CCY 9910, assembly GCF_963920875.1. Classification (NCBI taxonomy): domain Bacteria; kingdom Bacillati; phylum Cyanobacteriota; class Cyanophyceae; order Nostocales; family Nostocaceae; genus Anabaena; species Anabaena sp. CCY 9910. Next base: position 12,786 of record NZ_CAWUDJ010000076.1, read on the forward strand.
GCAGTGATGTACTGATTGGCCATCTCTGCTCGTTGTTGGTAGTGAGTGAGTTGGGTAGTAATATTGAGGCCGCGATCGCTTGCTTGTTGCAATAATTTTGCGGCATCATTGTAAGCTAGGCGTGAGGCCACACCCACTGGTGCATATTGCCCTTTGATTAATCCTTGAGCTTTTGCTGACCAGGGCATGAGTTCACAGTCCAAGCATACCCAATTTGTATTAAATGTTTCCCAAAATCTGCTTGCAGTCAGGGCAGCATTTACCCGCGCTAAAAGTTGTGTTTCTAATCCTGGCTCATCAAAAAATCTCCTACCTGTGCGGGTATAGCAAATACCAATACCTTCATCCACCACACCACACCGTTTCTCGGCTGTTGCTAAATCTCGGCAAACAACCACAATAGCGCGTGAACCCATATGCTTTTCTTCGCATATAACCTCCGTAATTCCTTGCTTTTGGTAGTAGACGAAGGCCTGGGATGGGTGTTCCAAGTATCCAGGCTCTGAGGAGGTTTCCACCGGGGACATGGTGGGAGGGAGGTAAATCAGCCATTTGGGATTAGCAGCAAAGCGGCTCATAATTTCTAAAGCAGCGATCGCATTTTCTTCCCTAATGGTGATATTTGGTTGTAGCTTGGTATTGATGATGCGCTTACCTAATACATCCTCAATGTTGAGAACATCATCAAATTCCTGCTGGGATGTCCGCGTCACACTGTTCTCAACCAAAGGTTTCACGGGTTCACAGTAAACCCGCGCCGCCGGAACACTCACCAATTCCTTTTCGGGATAACGCAGGGCGGTCAGTTTGCCACCAAACACACAACCTGTATCAATATCAATAGTATTATTCAACCATTCCGCTTCAGGTATAGGCGTATGTCCATAGACTACCAGCGCCTCACCCCGATAATCTCCAGCCCAGTTATAACGGACTGGTAAACCAAACTCGTCAATCTCACCAGTACTTTCACCGTACAGGGCGAACTCCCGCACCGCACCAGAACCCCGTCCCTGCATTTCCTGTTTCATTCCTGCGTGTGCTACTACCAAGCGTCCCTCATCAAGTAAGTAGTGGCTGACTAGGGAATCGAGAAAATCTGTCAGTTCCTTGGTGAATGGTGTGCGGACTGCTTCTGGTAACGCTGCTATTTCATCCAGGGTTTGCTGTAACCCATGACTTGCTCTGACATTTTTACCCCGTAGTTTCCGCAAGAGCTTGTTTTCATGATTACCAGGAACACAAATGGCTGTATCTGCTTGCACCATATTGCGTACTAGCTTGACCGTATCTAAAATACGTGTCCCCCTGTCTACCAAATCACCAAGGAAAACCGCTTTGCGTCCTTGGGGGTGGTAGTAGATAGGAGCGTTCCAGATTGTATCTTCAATTCCTCCACTTTTTTCATAGCCCAATTGTTGGAGTAAAGCTTCTAACTCATCACAACAGCCGTGGATATCGCCGATGATGTCAAAGGGGCCGTGTTCGTGTTTTTTGTTGTTCCATAGGGGTTGGAGTTCAATTTCAACGTTGGCGATTTCCTCTGGTGATTTGAGGGTGTAGACGTAACGAAAACCCTCTTTTTCTAAACCACGCAAAGAACGCCGTAACATTTGGGTATGACGACGGACTACATGGGAGCCAAATTGTCTGTCATTCCTTTGTTGATTACGTTCATGACATAGTTCTTCTGGTAGGTCAAAAACTATGGCTACAGCAAAGCAATGATACTGCTTGGCCATTTGTAGTAAAGTCTTGCGGTCTTCTGGCTGGACATTAGTTGCATCTATTACCGTTAATTTACCTGCGGTTAGGCGTTTAGTAGTTATATAGTGCAGAACATCGAAAGCATCCCTGGAAGCAGACTGGCTATTTTCATCATTGGAAACTAACCCACGACAAAAATCAGAAGATATCACTTCAAACGGTTGAAAATGCTTACGTGCAAATGTCGATTTACCTGCACCAGAAGCACCAATCAGGACAACTAAAGATAATTCAGGAATAGTAATTTTCATAGTCAACAGTTCTCTCCCTGCGCCCTTTACCTATGTATAAAAACTGCCATTTGCGTAGGTGAGCCAACTTCTGGGTCTTCTTCTCCTATGGGTTGAAACTGCACATCATAAGCAAAGCGTTCTGTGATTTTATTCGCCCAATGTTGAAATTGCGATCGCGTCCATTCAAAGCGATGATCTTTATGGCGCAGTTTCCCTGCTGGTAAATTGGCAAATTTGACATTATATTCAATATTTGGTGTGGTTACTATCACGATTTTCGGTTGAGCAAATTCAAATAAAACTCGCTCAAATGCACCCAAACGTGATAAATCAAGATGCTCAATCACCTCAATCACGGTCGCAGCATCATAACCATGAAAGCGTTTATCTTGATAAGTAAGCGCGCCTTGAATTAATTGCAAACGTTCCCACTGGTTGCGGGGAAGACGCAAGCGGTCTAATCTTTCTTGGGCAATTTCTAGTGACCTGTAGGAAACATCTACACCTGTAATTTGCTCAAAAAAGCTATCTTTTAAGAGGATTTTTAATAAATTTCCTTGACCACAACCCAAATCAATTACACGCCTAGCATTACTTTGTTTTAACGCAGCAACCACCGTATTCATACGCTGTTGGTTCAAGCTAATGGGCTTTTCTACCGCCGCTTCTTCCTCAGCGTGGGTTTCTTCCGCACTGTCAGGGTCTGGATGATCTTCCTCTGCTAACTGTGATAAAGCAGTGCGAGTTAAACGGTACTGTCGTTTGAGGTAACGTCTGGTGATTTGTTCTCGTGCTGGATGTTGTGATAACCAACCCTCACCATGACGTAGTAACTTTTCGATTTCTTCTTCGTTGACCCAATAGTGTTTCTCATCATCTAGTACGGGAATCAGGACGTAGAGATGGCTTAACAAATCACTCAAGGGTATGGTGTGCTGGAGTTCAACTGTGAAATATTTACTATTTCCCCAATCTGGAAATTTTTCATCTAAAACGTGACCTTGGGCGCTTACAGTGTAACCCAAAGGCTCAAATAATTGTCGAAGGAAACCTTCACCACCACGACAGGGTAAAACCGATAGTTTCGCTACTAAAGGTAGAGACTTTTGGGCTAATTCTGGCTTATCCTTACTACGTCCGCCTAAAGCTGTACTAAATACCTGTGCGATCGCTACACTCATAAAAGATGATGCCACATAAGGGCGATCGCTCACATACTGTTCCAATGTCGCACCTTTCCCCCGCACCAACTTTACCGGGTCAACATCCAACAACAGCGCCGCCGTGCATTTTTGTTCATTCGCTTCTGGATAAAAAACGTGAGCCTGTCCAAATGACAGGGAAAACGACTGACAACGGTCTGGGTGCTTATGGAGTAAGTAGCCTAACTCTGTCGCTGGGGAGTGGGTGGTGCTAATGGTGAGCAGCATTCACTTAATTTAAGTGTTAGTTATTAGCTAATAAATACTGCTCTAAGGTAGGCGATTACTGAAAATTCGTAAATGGCTGGGCTTGTGTATATCCATGAACGAACAGCACATCGCCTAACTAACATTAGCTAAAACTGTGGTAACATTCCGATCTGCTGTAATAAAGTAGCAAGATTGTAATAGTCTTTATTAGTTTTGATTTTTCCGTTTTCTAGATTAATAAATGTCACGCCCCGCACCTCAATTATTTGATGGGATGCTGGGACATTACGAAATGCTTCCTTATGAGTCCCTTGCATGACCCACTCTAACGCGCCATTGGTTTCTGATGCAAAACAAGACTGTACATTGATTTTTAAATCAGGTAATGCTGTGCGAGTAGCGATAAAAAAGTCTCTGAGTTGTTCTTTACCTTTACTCACCATACTAAACGCCACATCTTCGTAGTCGCAGTCCTCAGTGAAAAGTGAGAGAAAAGATTCTACATTTCCTGAAGACCATAAATTTGCCCATTGCAAAAGTAGCTCTGTATTTGCGTTACTCACTTATTTATCTTTTACATACCGTAGCGTATGGAAACAGATTAGTACCTCAACAAATAAATGTCAATACGCTGCCGTATGGAAAAAAAACAAGAAAACATCAAACTGGAACGACAGGACTGGATTAATGCTGGTTTAAAAGTTTTGGCGGAGGGAGGAATTGAAGCCGTCAGAGTAGAACCACTTGCCAAGTTAATCAAGGTGACAAAAGGTAGCTTTTACTGGCACTTCAAGAACCGAGATGATTTGCTAGAAGCGATTTTACAGGAATGGGTGAAAGGTGAAACCAATAATTTAATTGAGCGAGTCGAAACGATAGGTGGGGACGCAACGACTAAATTGCTGCATTTATTTGAATTAGCAATTGAAATTGATGGTCGATTAGAAAATGCAATTCGAGCTTGGGCTGCAAAAGCTGCAAATGTCGCCGAGATTATGCTTCAAGTAGATCAAAGTCGGCTAAATTACACACAAAATTTATTCTTGCAAGTTGGCTTTACACCTTTAGAGGCGAAAGTCCGCGCTCAAATGGCTTATTACTCACTGGTTGGTGAATTTACGGTGGGAACAAGACCGAATCAGGCTGAACGTCTAGCAGAGGTCATATTTGAACACGCTATCCTTACTAGACGAGATTAATCATGCCATATTAAGGCGATCGCATTTTCTTCCCTAATTGCCTTATCTATGCTGTGTGTAATTTAACCTATGTTGGACATGACTCCAAAGCAAAAAAGCGTCTCCAGTTAAGGAGACGCTTTTTGTTGAGTTAAGACTTCAGAATTAACCGTTGATAGCAGGAGCGCTGATAGCAACAGGAGCAACTTCACCAGCAGCCAAGTCTAAGGGGAAGTTGTGAGCGTTACGCTCGTGCATTACTTCCATACCCAAGTTAGCGCGGTTGATGATGTCAGCCCAGGTATTGATCACACGACCTTGTGAGTCGATGATGGATTGGTTGAAGTTGAAGCCGTTCA
>NZ_CAWUDJ010000077.1:0-13869 GCF_963920875.1 Anabaena sp. CCY 9910
AAAACAGTCACACTCTTCTATTTCCTGAGCTTCAGCCTCTTTGTCACCCCTTCAGTTTGTTGCCTTAACCAATCATGAAAATTAGAATGATAAACTCTATAGTAAATTTTTGCCACTCTTAATTCTAAATGCAAAAATTCTCGCCACTTATCTAAAATCACTTTGATTTCATATTCATCTATATCTAATTTGGCTGCTATCACTTCTGTTGAGATTGATTGCTCTTGAACTAACATATTTAAGACATCTAAAGCTATTGTTTGCTGTTTAATAACCAATAAATTCATCTTTTTAAAATGATTTTGATAGTATTTTTGTAAGTTATCAGAGTAAATCTGATCATTTGTTGCTGTTAACATTTCGTTAATATACATAAAATTTATTTCATTCTCACCAATTTTTGTTAATAATTGATCTCCTTTAATATTACTATGGTAATTTAAATAAATTTTAATATATTCTTGAGCATCAGCACGATTTTCTTCAATATAGTTTGATAAATCTAAAGATTGCGTCGGAGTTTCAGTTAATAATCCTGATTTATCTTTTAGAAAAGGGCGACGAGCAAGAATAAAATAAACTTTTTCTGGCAAATAGCGAGGTAAATAGAAGATATTTGAGCCACGTACCTGATTTTTAACATCAATCATATCGCAACCATCAATAGTGATAATTAAACGTTGTTCTGGATGCAATTTATCACTAATTTGTTGCAGTAATAACAAGAAAATATCACTGTTTTGGTTGGTAAAATTAGAAAAGTTGACAGTTGGGTCTTCACTACCTTGATTTTGGGCAATTTCTATTAATTGAGTGCAAATCATGCTGAGAAATTCTTCAGCGTTATTTTCCCCTACAATTTCTACATTGTAATAAACAACACCGGGATTTTGGGTGACATAATGAGCAAGAATTGCACTTTTACCAATACCAGGCTCACCGATAATAGTAAAGTAGCCCCTGTCAGATTGATGAAGAAAGTTGTTGATAGCATGAAATACAAATTCACGACCAACAAAATTATGATTTTTGGTAGTAATTATTTGTTCAAACTTTAAGGGATATCTGGGGAAATTGATTGGATTAGGAGTAATAGATTTCATTTCAAAAAATTTCCTTTTAAACAGAGAAAATGAACACGTCCTGATTGTTCTCCTGCTACAATTGTCAGATCATCTGGAGAAAATACACAGCAATATATAGGACTTTCACCAGTAAAAGTAGAGATTTGCCTTTCTGTCTCCAAATCCCATAGTTTAAGAGTATTGTCACTAGAAACAGAAACAGCACTCTTACCATCTAGTGCAATCACTACTGCATTTACCGAGTCTTTATGACCAGTAAACGTAGAGATTTCCTTTCCTATCTGCAAATCCCATAGTTTCAGGGTGTTGTCAGCAGAGCCAGAAACAGCACTCTTACCATCTGGTGTGATAGCTACTCCATTTACCGAGTCTTTATGTCCTCTCAAAGTAAAGATTTCCTTTCCTGTCTCCAAATCCCATAGTTTCAGGGTGTTGTCAGCAGAGCCAGAAACAGCACTCTTACCATCTGGTGTGATAGCTACTCCATTTACCGAGTCTTTATGTCCTCTCAAAGTAAAGATTTCCTTTCCTGTCTCCAAATCCCATAGTTTCAGGGTGTTGTCAGCAGAGCCAGAAACAGCACTCTTACCATCTGGTGTGATAGCTACTCCATTTACCGAGTCTTTATGTCCTCTCAAAGTAAAGATTTCCTTTCCTGTCTCCAAATTCCATAGTTTTAGGGTTTTGTCAGCAGAACCAGAAACCACGCTCTTACTATCTGGTGTGATAGCTACTCCATTTATTAAACCTCTATGACATCTCAGAGTAGAGATTTGCCATCCTGTTTTCAAATTCCACAATTTCAAGTTATTAGAAACAGAAACGGCTTTTTTTCCATCTGGTGTGATGGCTACTGCTTTTACTGAGTTATTATGACCTCTCAGGGTAAAGATTTGCCTTTTCGTCTCCGTATTCCACAGTTTTAATGTCCACAGTTTTAATGTCCACAGTTTCAGGGTGTTGTCACTAGAAGCAGAAACGGCTGTTTGACCATCTGGGGCGATCGCTACTGCTGTTACTGAGTTATTATGACCTTTCAGGGTAGAGATTTCCTTTCTTGTCTCTAAATCCCACAGTTTGAGGTTATTAGACACAGAAACAATTGTTTTTCCATCTGGGGTAATTGTTACTGCTGTTACCGGATTATTATGACCTCTCAAGGTAGAGATTTCCCTTCCCGTTTTCAAATCCCACAGTTTCAGTGTGTTATCACTAGAAGCAGAAACGACTGTTTTTCCATCTGAGGTAATTGCTATTGCTGTTACCGAGTCGTTATGACCTCTTAAAGTAAAAATTTCCTTTCCCGTCTCCAAATCCCACAGTTTCAGTGTGTTATCGCTAGAAGCAGAAACAACTGTTTTTCCATCCGGGGTAATTGCTACTCCATTTACCGAGTCTTTATGTCCTCTCAAGGTAGAAATTTCCCTCCCCGTCTCCAAATCCCATAGCTTCAAAATTTTGAGATGACTTCTTAGGGAAGAAAAATCTCTTTCTGTCTCTAAATCCCACAGTTTCAGTGTGTTATCACTAGAAACAGAAACGGCTTTTTTTCCATTCGGGGTAATTGCTACTCCATTTACCGAGTCTTTATGTCCTCTCAAGGTAGAAATTTCCCTCCCCGTCTCCAAATCCCATAGCTTCAAAATTTTGAGATGACTTCTTAGGGAAGAAAAATCTCTTTCTGTCTCTAAATCCCACAGTTTCAGTGTGTTATCACTAGAAACAGAAACGGCTTTTTTTCCATTCGGGGTAATTGCTACTCCATTTACCGAGTCTTTATGTCCTCTCAAGGTAGAAATTTCCCTCCCCGTCTCCAAATCCCATAGCTTCAAAGTCCACAATTCCAGACTATTAGAAACAGAAACGGCTGTTTTTCCATCCGAGGTAATTGCTACTCTATTTACCGAGTCTTTATGTCCTCGCAAGGTAGAGATTTCTCTTCCCGTTTCCAAATCCCACAGTTTCAGTGTGTTATCACTAGAAGCAGAAACGACTGTTCTTCCATCCGGGGTAATTGCTACTGCATTTACCGAGTCTTTATGTCCTTTCAGGGTAAAAATTTCCTCTCCCGTCCATAAATTCCACAGTTTCAAAGTATTGTCCTTTGAAGCAGAAACGGCTGTTTGACTATCTGGGGTGATTGCTACTGCATTTACCGAGTCTTTATGGCCTTTGAGAGTACGCAGTAGGTTTCCCCCTGGACTGGTTAAACTGGCTGTCATCGGGTAAAGTTGGGGATTTTCACTTTTACTTTGTACTGCATCTGCCAATATTTTCTGAATTTTTGGTTCGAGAAAACTCTGCAACCTTCCCCATAACTGTCCTACTAATTGATTTGGGTCTTGATTCAAAATATGGGCTGATAACTGTAGGGTGTGTTGAATTAATTTCAGGATTTTGATTTGTTCGGCGTAAAGTTTATCTTCTTCCTCTATGCTCTCCAATATCTCTGGATCATCAATCAAAGAGTAATCCCTAATCAAGGTTTCTATTCCCAATTTAGGATGTTGAATTTTCAGAAAAATAAAATCAAAATTTGTTAGAGTCTGATAATAATTTTTCGAGCTTCCTGCTTTTAATTGTTGTTGTGGAAATTGAGCTAAAAACAAATTTTTAAATTCGGCAGATTTTGAGGCTAACTTAGTAGCAATTTCCATCATTTTATGCCATCTCTTTCAGCATATAATTAGCCATACTTTTATTGACTTCTTTAAACAGTTTTCGACTTTTACCTAGTTTATCTTGTCCTTTAAGAAATTCTAGAAAGCTCCGATGATAAATATTATAGTAAGTTTTTTGTTCTTCTTCATTGATTGTCTGTGTTACATACTCAACCCAATCATTTAAAACTTCTTTTACCTCATATTCATCCTCATCAAGAATTTCCGCAATCATATTTATAGATATTGGCTCACCTCTCTCTACCAATATATATAGTATCTTTACCTTCTTTTCATTGGATTCATTATCCATCCCCATCCGATTCCAATGAGTCGTATAATAGTCTTGAAGACCTTGTGGCAATCCCTTTAAAGTTAAATCATTATATTTACCTTCAGAAATACCAGGTAATAGATAGCGTAAATACATGAAATTATTTTCACTTTTAACAGCTATTTCTTTAGTAAACTTATCCTCAGAAATATTGCGAGAATTAATCCAGTTTTTCACTTTATTATCGTTTTTGATAAATAAATGGATATATTCTTTTACATCTTCTTGACTCAAAGCTGTATAATTTCCCTTTGTTAAATCTAGTTCATCTACAGGAGTATCTGGAGATAAAGTTAAACGTTTTGTTTCTTGATTATAAAGTCTTCTGGTTAGTAGAAAATAGACTCCATCAGGAAGATTCTGTGGTAAGTCTAAAAAGTTACCCTTTCCTTCTTGTTCTACTTCATCTAGTGCATCAATAACAATTAAAAGTTTTTGTCCTTTTAGTTGTTCACTAGCTTTTTGTAGTAAACTTCTTAAATCAGCGTCATCTATATTTTGTAGGGAATAACGCTTAATTAATTGTTGACGAATACTGGCTAAAAACTTTTCCGGGTTATTGCGTCCTTCTGCAAAAACATTGAAGTAACAAGGAAATTTACCAGCTAAAACGTATTTAGCTGCAATGGCACTTTTACCCATGCCTGCATCCCCAATCACACTAAAATAACCCTTAGTTTGAGTATTTATGAAATTTTGAATAGCCTTAAAAACAAAATCACGACCGCAAAATAAGCGAGTTTTTTCAAATATTAAGGCTTTAAACTCTTTCGGATAAACATCTAAATTCCAATCTGGATAAGGCTGGTATTTTGAAGCTTTAGTTTGTTTAGCAACTGCAATAAAAGCTTCACCAAACTCTTCTAACTCACCCAAAATATTAACTTTTACATTAATTATCTGTGTTTTTAATTCAATATTCTGATTTAGATATTTTCTTGTATTTTCTACAAAATGAAAGGGGGAATTTGAAGTGTAAGCATCCCAAAAATAATCTTTAATTGCTCTCTCTCTGAACAAATTTATAATCGCTTCATGCTTAAATACACCATACTTTACCAAAGTATAAACATAAACAGTATCAACATCATCAGGAATTTGGGTAGGATTTAGTTGTAATTCCTGTAAAACTTTGATAACAGCTTCGTTTTTTTGAGCTTGTTTAATGATTAGTTGGCTAGCTTTAGGAGCATATTTAGTAATCACGGAAGTTATAGCAGCGAACTCTATCATGCTTATTGCCAAAAATTTACTATTTTGTTTACGAGTAGCATTAAACCAAATTATATAGCATTTATTAAATAAATTATACAAGTTGATAAAATTATCTAAGTGTAAACACTTAAAAATTTAGTAGTAGCGCCATAAAGGACTTCCAAATAAAAAAACACCCAAAATGTAGAATGCGTCAGTGCCATAAAACCTAGCTATACCAATAAAATATTCATAATTAGCGCACCTGATCAACCGTCAATTTGGAATATATTTATTTTTTAGTGTTCCCTGCATTCACCATTCCCAAATTCTGACAGTGCAACTGAAATTATTGACTGCCGTGACAATAGCCCAATACCCTCCCTTGCTACGTTAGTTAGGATATTTGGTTACGCTTAATCTAAATTTTTCTGGGCTAATCAGAGCGATCGCTCCTTTTGAGTTGTTTCAATCCCTGATGGGGAGTTAGTGAAATTTCAACTTGTTGAGCTATTGCCTTATCAAGCATTTTGTAAATTGAAGAAGATTTTGGACAGATTTTGGAAGGAGAAGTTGGACAAGTTACAAGCTGAAATCACATTCCTGCTTTTTCCAAAGCTGCGGCGTGATTGTAATCTTCGATCTCACAAACTAGCTCTAGTAACCTGGCTGATCCTGGAGAGTTTGCCCATATCTTCATCCATTCTCCTGCTGCATTCTTTGTAACCCAGAAGATAGAGCTAAGATTTTTATCCTGGCAATAGGAAGTAAAAGCTATACGCTTGGATTTTCGAGATGTATTACCTATGAAGTATTGAAAAGTCACAGCAGCCTCTTTGCGATCAAAGCGTACTGAATCAGTGTTTAAGTATAGCTTCTGACCTGTACTAGTAAAACCTACTAAGATTGTTTCTGCTTGTGATAATGTAGGAGTTCCCAATATAATCAAAGAAGCAGCTAATAAATGTTTGATCATAGCTAAAATACATAGTGCTAATTTATACTATTTATGACTATTGATTAGCTCATATAGTTCCCTGATAGCCTATAAAATTTATCCGTCATGTTAGTATTTTTTGCACTTTGGGTGGCGCTTAAACTCAAACAAAAAACGATCGCTCTGTTCTTCTGGGGTTAGTTATGGAACTGAAAGCTATGCTATATCTGCCTCATAACCTCTTTTACTCTCTTTTTTTGTTTCAGTTCCGTTAGTAAGACTGTTACTGTCAATTAACAATAGTTGGTTTACAATTATCGAGCAGTTCTCGAATTAAGGTTAATTCATGAAGGTATTCATTAACTTCAATTCTTTGAGTTTCTAAATCAGCAATAATTTCATCAGCTTGTACTTCCTTCATCACTCGTTCTTTAATTAAATATTCAAATTCAGATTGAAACCTGTTAATATAGTCATCAATTTGCTTTTCACCCTTACGAAAATCTTCAGAAATTTGTTTTTCAATAACACGTTGCAATAATTCTAAATTCCTCTGAACTTGTGAATCAATACTTTGCTGAATCCCTTGCGAAGTTAGCAATAAATCAATTTCGTAAAAAGATAATGTTTCTTGATAAGGAACATCTACTTCATAGACTTTATCTGATTTACAGCATCGACTTTTTTTTTCTAGACTCTTTTCTAGTTCTTGTAAATACTTCTTGTTGATGTTGAATTTTTGCATCAATACCAGAAAAATCAAAACTAGGAAATTGGATAGGATTATTACCTATTTCTATCTGTAATTCATCTCTAATAGCATCAGAAAGCTCATCAGAAACAACTTGTATTTCTTCTTTTATCTTCTGAACCAACTCTTCACGAATCTTAGACCCTTCCCTGACTAATTTATCTTGAGTCTCTAACCAAAAGTTTTGGATAATTGGGCTACAGTAATTATTAATAGTTTTACCTATTTTCTCTGCATCAGTTTTATTCTTAACCCTAATTTTGTAAGGGTCTGAGTTTGTAGAGTTTTCCAGTAAAGAACTAAAGCTATCCCATATTATGGTGAAAAGATTTTGAGTATTTTTGCGTTTTAAATCTTTTTGAGATTGTTTTTTTGCAACTCTGTCAATTTCTGAAGATATCTGCTTTTTAGCAGTTTCGGCAAATTTATTAATCTCATGGCTAAAGGTAGTGATTAGTATCTTTTTTTGTGCCTCTACAGACTTTTTTATACTTAACACTTTACTTTGAGCTAAATCAGCATCTTTTTTGTATTCTTCTATTTTTTGTATAAGCTCGTTAAATTCTAGCTGCCAAGCTCCAATCTCCGTAATAAATATATCATCAATAGCTTTAGCTGCTTTATATAGTTCATCTAAAACATCACTTAACAGATGCCAACCAGAATTTTGAGTAATGGTTTGGATTACTGTTTCTTGAATTTTTAGAAGACCACTATCATTTAAAGCTTGTAGTGCAACTTCTTCTGGTAAGGGAATGATAAGTCTTCCTCTATCATCCCTTTCAGCATATCTAGCACTGAAGAAGGTTTCAAAATCTTTAACATGAGTATCTGTTGCTTTACCCTGTTGAATCAGCTTAGATAATAAACCTTGCCACCCACTAACTGGATAAATAATCGGTTCGGGAATACCAAATTCAATTAAGCTTTTTCTTAAGGATGCTATAACATCTGTGATCGGACTGTCTCTCTCTGCTTTTCTGTCTACCTTGTTCAGAACAAAATAAATTTTACCTGTGTTTTCTGCTATAAATTCCTTGCGTTTTCCTATTAATTCTTGAAGTAATTCTAAATTCGTATCGGCTTTAAATGCTGTGTAATCTAATATAAATAATATAGCGTCACAGGTTCTAAGGGCTTCCAGAGCCGTCTGTTTTAAGACAGTTGTGTTAAATGACGCAGATTCCCATTCATTAGGGCCAGGAGTATCAACTAATGTAAAGCCTGCCAGTGATGGCATTATACTAATAGCTTCAATATGATGTTCTAATTCAAAGCGTGTCGTATTATCTTCATTACTTTTAGCCCGAATTTCATGGGTACGCTCTAAAAATTTCTGTCTAATTTCGGTTGCTTCACCTTCTATTAAAACTACAGGTTCTCGTTTACCTGCTTGATACTCTAAAAGCCGGGGAGTTTGACCTGCATCAATTGGACGTATATCTGTACGACAAACCGTACAAGCTTCTACTTCGCTTGCTAAGACATCTGCACCTATTACAGCATTCAAGAATGTACTTTTACCAGCCTTCATTGCTGCAACTACAGCAACTTGGTATTTTTGCTCTATTAATGCTTTTAAAGCTTTTTCTATATTTTCTTCAATACGTTGCAATCCTTGAGCATCATTTTCACCTTCAAGTCGTTCATTACGTAGTTCTTTCAAGTAGTTTAAAAATTTATCACCCGTAGTTTTAATTCTATTGTAGTATTCTTGAAATTCTAGAGAAGCTTGATTTCTATCCTTCAAATTTGTTGTCATGTTTATCTGTGATTCTTCAATTAGTTGGTTTTCTACTAAAGACGTAAATTTAGGTAATTTATGATTAGTTAGATTTAATATACTTTGATTACTCACTTTATTTAAAATCATTTCTTGTTGAACAGCAGCCGTAAGATTACGTGCATAGTAATCAATAGGGACAAATATTAAATCTTCATTGATTTGGTAAAGAACATTATTGGTAAACTTCACTGCGTTGGAAAATTCTTTCAAAGCAGCTTCTGTGGGTTCTCTATCAATAGCCCACATGAGAGAGATTAAACTATTCTGTAATCTAAGTGCTAGACGTAAAAAATCTTTTTCTACTTCATCTAAGGCGTGCTGGCGAGTTAAATTACTAATCTGGTTTTTGCTTATACGGTCAAGCTCATAGTATTTTTGCTCTAAGTTTGTATATTTTTCAGCTAATTCATTTGCTACCTCCTTATGATGTTTAGCAGTTTGCCTATCTTTTTCTCCAACAGCATGAGTAGTAAAAGCACCAACAGCTGCTCCAACAGCTAATCCAAGAGCGCCAACGATAAAAGGAAGCATAACAACTATAAAATTTTAAAATTTACTTTTTATTTTCTGAGGCAATACCGAGCAGGTAAGAATCTGGAAGCAATTTACTATCTGCGGATGTGAGTCCCAAAGATTGAGCAATTGCAACTGATTCACTTAACCGATGTATAGCCCCCTCTATACCCGATGCGATTGGACGAGTCGTAATTTCTCGATTTATTGCTTCTGCTTGGGACAAGAACTCTAAATTTTTCTTGTGTTCATAAATCAATTCGTCTTCGATTGCTTGCAAATGCTCCAATTCTTGCTGGGTTAAAGATTCGTAATAAGCTTTTACAGCTTGTTTATGGTTATCAAGGATTTGGAAAAATTCGTAGACCATACCCGTAGCACCAACAACAGCTAATGCAGGTGCTACTGTTGTTAGTGCGATCGCTATCGGTGGACAAGCTGCTGCTACTGTTGCAGTTGCAAATGCTGTTGCACCTCCAACTGCACCGCCCATGACAGTATCTTTTAATGTTGCCGTAGCTGCTTCTTGTGCAGAGATTTCACCTCGTACTACGCACAGTCCATTTGTTAACAACGAAAACGGCAGAGATGTCATTGCACCCACAGCAGCCCCCATAGGTGCAGCTTGAATACCTACTTTAACAGCACCTGTGAGGTTATCAAAATGCCATTTGGTATCTAGTCTTACCTTTTCTTGCCAAGTCATGGTTTTATCACCACGGGCCATGTTGTCTTTGCCGTTCTCCCACCTTATATTGTTGGGATTATTAGATCCACCCTTGCTATGAGGCTTGATATGGCTGGCGTGTTTATCTGATAGGTACTGCTCAACATTACTAGTCGCAGATTTACCATCAACACCTGCACGCCCAGAAGGAGGAATCTTCTCTAACATTTGTTGAGCCTCCACCCTAGTTCTTATCGGTTCGCCAGCCCTAATCCCACCTTTATACATTCTGCGTGCTGCACTCAAAGGTAAGTCCTGTAATTGAGCGTGCTGAATCTTAGTTGTGGCAGCTGCATTAACAGCAGAATTACGGTGGGAATCATCCGTCATAAATTATTGCTTTCCTTAGCTATCGACTAAATACGGCACTAGGTTATTCTTACTATTCCCAATTATCTTTGGTTAAAAACAATGGTTTTATCAAGATACTATGAATGTTAAGTGCATTTACAATTAAGATAACAAAGCAAAGCTACGTAATAATTGGTATTTATCAAATTTAAAACGTAGCAACTTTTATATGGTAATTCTTATAAATTTTGCGATTGATTTAGCAACCAAACTGTGCAGCATCTTTTGAACCACTTGTTACAGTTTTGTGGGCATGAGTCATAACTGTAATGAACATTTAGCTTCCAAAAAACTCAAAAGTTCTTCCTCAAACGCAGTCAAATACGGGCGCTTCCCCTCCCCCAAGTGCTTCAACACAGCACCGGCCGCCTCTTCTAAGTTCTCACACTCCCGTAACCTATGGATGCGATCGCATATCCCCCGCATCTGCTGACATTCCGCATCCGAATAGTTCAACGGCTTGAGGTGGTCGATTCTCACAGTGTATTCCCCATTCCACGCTGTGACTGTGCAGCTAAACTCTCCTACATGAGTAACTATGCACCAACAGCTACCCATACCGCGTAAATCAGGATTATCCTTGACAACGAATTGACAGACCTCGCCAACACGGTAAGGATTGGGGGCTTTACTGCTTTCCATAATGCGTTGCACCACATCTTTAACGATGCGACCAGTCGGTACTTTACCACCAGCAAGTTCTACTGCCTTTAGCCACACTTCTTGCTGTTCCTGGGGTTCAAGCTTTGTCATGGGTCGAACTTGTCCCTCTGCTGTGGGCAATTTGTGATCAAATTGATCACAAATTTCAACCAAGTTATCAAAAACAACAGCCGCATCCATTAAAAGATAAGACTGGCGACGACTATGGCCAAAGCGATCGCGGCAGTATTCCTCAAACGTGCGGTGACTTGAA
This sequence comes from Anabaena sp. CCY 9910, assembly GCF_963920875.1. Classification (NCBI taxonomy): domain Bacteria; kingdom Bacillati; phylum Cyanobacteriota; class Cyanophyceae; order Nostocales; family Nostocaceae; genus Anabaena; species Anabaena sp. CCY 9910. Next base: position 11,255 of record NZ_CAWUDJ010000077.1, read on the forward strand.
CGGTAAAGCCGACGATCGCGCAATTCTGCCAGTGCTTTACCTGCCTCAAAAAACGCCCGTTCTACTTTCCGCTCCAGGAGTAGGCGATCGCTTTGCTCCTCTTGGGTCAACTCTGTTACTTCAACAGCACTAACTGTAATTGTTGCTGAACTTGGATCTACTTGCTGGGAGATATCCTCGTTTGCAGAGTTAGCTGCTGAAGTTGAATCGGTAGATGCGGCAGAGGTGGCTTTGTTGCGTCTAGAAGGTGGTTTAGCCATTATTCCACCTCTTTAGTTCAACAATATTTTTTCAGAGTCAATTAAAACGTAGACTTTGGAAGTAGTTGATAACTGCTCCGTCATAGCCCACCGCAGGCATGGCTTTTTTGGAAAAGCTGAAGGTAGGATAAGAGGATTAATAGTCTGAGGGTTAATCGCCATTAGAACTTTCTGTTAAATTAACCCCAGGAATATGCTGAATCCACTCACCTAAGCACTCTTTTAAATCCAACCCTACAGCATTGGCTGCCCTGATGAGGGTGTCTAAAGGTACACCCTTTGTATCCTCATTCTCAATTCTATTAAAATTTGCCCCGCTCATTCCGGCGTAATCACCAGCTACGGTTAAACTCATCCCCGCAGCTTCTCTTGCCTTTTTCAAAGCAGTTCCGATACCAGTAAACTCCACTTCAATAATAATTTTGGTTTTTTCTGGTTTTCCTCGTCTTTTTGCTCCTCGGTTCAAAGGTGGATTAAACCAAGCAATTAAAGCATTCTCCACGATGGGGAGTAAATCTGGATCACAATGCAAATATGAAATTCTGATTTCACCCAGCATTGCTATGTCAACTCCTTTATGATGGGATAGCCAACGTTTCCGAGGATTTTTAGTTTGTCCAATGTATTGCACTACACCTTGAGAATCGATAGCAAAGTAAATACAAGGCGTTGTTGGTAGCTGCGATCGCTCCTGAAGAGACACAGAAGGTAAAGCAAGAGGATCTATAGTTGCAGGATTAATTGCCATTCTTTAATTCCTCATTTGGTATCCATTTCAGCAAAATAGCTGGTTGTATTCCGTATCGGGTGCAAATCGCATCCATAACGTCTCTAGCAGGATACTGAGCAGCATTATTGTACAAACTATATGCAGTAGTCCTACTGATACCAGTTTCCTGCCAGAACTGATAAACACTCATCCCTTTACTGTCAACAAATTCCTTAATCCGGTTTCTCATGGGCATATCTTAAGATTGCCATTTTTATATTCAAAATTAATTGTTATTACAAAGTAGTTAACACTATTATAAGATAATTGCTACTATACAGTTAACTAAAAACCTAAATAAGTCTTCTGGATACTGAATTAAGTCGCAAACTTAACAAGTATCATCAAACACTGGTACTAAAGCTATATTTACAACATAAAATCTAAAAACTACTAGACTTAACCCATGCCTGACTCACAAGAACCAAAGCAAGTCAACAATAATGACTTACGTAATGCCCAGTTGCTGGTGGTTTGATTAATGCTGATACAGTAAACGTTGGACAAATGAGCGGAAATGTCTACTTCATAGTAAATATCAATTATGGCATTCAATAATGTTAAAGCTGAAGCCTGAAACTTTACATGAGATAGTAACTATACTTATACCCTTTTTAGAAGATGAGAGAAACCGTCGCCCTTTTTTAGTTTTAGCTTTAGGTACTGATACGCCAGTATTGCAACATATTAATTGGAGTGGTGCTGTGGCCAGTTTTATTCCTGATATGTTGTGTAAGCTTGTAGATTATGGCGAAATCTCACCAGGAAAACAAGCACTATGGGCATTATTGGAATATGTTCGATCTCAAGGTAGTGTGGATGTAAAACAACATATTGACAATTTGCGTCCTTTGCTTTGTGTGCCATCACTGTCTTTTTCGGCATTAACTGATACAAAATCAATAGATATTCTAGTGCAAGAAGTACGTAAGCGGCTGCATGATGACATTCATCGTTTGCATGGAAAAATGCCACTGTTAGGTGTTGATTACCGGGTAGATTTGGGAGAAGTGTTTGTTGATGTGAATATCCTGGAAGAAGTGACCAGCAGTCGTAAATCAGAAATAGATGATTTGTGGCAGGATTTTAAAGCTAGTGTTCAAGAATATTCCAGTCATCATAGTTTTGCTCGTATGGGTTTAGGCAAGCAGCAGCAACGAGTGTCTGGATTAAAAGCACTGAATAAAAATACCAACTTAATGGTATTAGGAAAACCTGGTTCTGGTAAGACAACTTATTTACAACGTATTGTCACTGAATGTAATGAAGGTAGATTGCAAACACATCGAATTCCTGTCTTGATTAAGCTTCAAGAATTTATAGAAGATGGCTTTAAATATAATTATTATTTAGAGCATTTTTTAACTTCCTATTTAAGAATGTCTGATGTTGAGACTGAATTAATATTAACCCAAGGTAGACTATTGTTATTACTAGACGGTTTGGATGAAGTAGTAGGAGCAGAAGGACAAGAAATTTCTAAACATATTAAACGGTTTGTTCGTACATATCCTCAGAATCAGTTAATAATTAGGTAGTGGTAAATATGTAGTGATAATAAAATTAGACGCTACAACAAGAATTAT
>NZ_CAWUDJ010000078.1:0-13637 GCF_963920875.1 Anabaena sp. CCY 9910
AACTCTACTACGAAACGCCCTACCTCTTCATGCTCTTATTTTGGCAACGGTATTGGTAATCGCTAAGTTTTAATGAATTTCTGTAATTTTAACAGAAACAATTGTAGTTGGTTTAAACAAACGGTCACAAATGAATAAGTCTAACTTTCTCAGGAATATTCTACCTATTGCTGCTGGTACAGCAATATTTTTCACTTTTAATTATCTCCAAAAGCCCCTAAATGCCCAAATTACAAATGTTCATCTGACGATGGGAAATCCTACTAATGCTAACACTAGCTTTAGTAATTTCTTACTAAGTAAGGTTCAGTATGCAACCTCTCATAATTGTTTCCGAGGAACACCAAATTGGGTGAGTTGGCAGTTAAACCAATCATGGCTCGGAAGTGCGCCTCGTCAAGATGATTTTCGTGCAGATACTACCTTACCTTCTGGCTGCGATCGAGTCACATCTTCTGATTACACTGGTAGTGGGTTTGATAGGGGACACATGGCTCCTTCGGCTGATAGAACAAATACTATCGCCAATAATTCTGCTACATTCTTAATGACAAATATCATTCCTCAAGCCCCAGATAATAATCAAGGTATATGGGCGAATCTAGAAAATTATTCTAGAAGTTTAGTAACCGGACAGAATAGGGAACTCTACATCATTTCAGGTTCTTATGGCACTGGTGGTACAGGGTCGAATGGTGACAAAACCACAATTGCTGGTGGCAAAGTTACTGTCCCAGCCAGAACTTATAAAGTAATTGTTGTTTTAGATAGACCAGGTTTAGGAGTGAGTGGTGTAACTAATAATACAAGGTTAATTGCAGTTGATATACCCAATACGCAAGGTGTGAGAAACGCGGATTGGAAAAATTATCGAATTAGCGTTGACACTCTAGAAGCGAGACTTTTGAATGCAACGGGAACTACTTATGATTTTCTTTCTAATGTTCCTACTTTTATTCAAAGTGTAATTGAGGCTAGAGTTGACAATTTGTAAGGTTAAAAGATAGTTATTTCAAGCCAAGCATAGAGCCTGTCTGCAAATACAGACAGGCTAATAATTTATGAACAGCTTAGGTTTCTATAACTTTAGTAGAAATTCCGGCTAAATCACCAGATGGAGTTTTACCAACAATATAGACATCTATATCTATCGTACCTAAACGATAAACTTTGATATCTGTGAGATTATCCTTTAGTGTTTTAACAAGCGTTTGAAACTTCTGCACATTTTGTTTTTGCACTTCATCGTGCCATTCTTTTTCTACAGCACAGTTACGAAACAAATAATCGAGGTCTACGGTTTCAACTGATGTTTCTGGGGGATGTCCTGTTAATTCAAGCAGTTTTTGATTGGTCAACGGTTCTTGTGCTTGATTATTCCAAAAAAACACTTCAAAAGGATATTCTGATTCACTCATCATTAACAAACCATCGGAGGCTTGTTTCAGGTTTTCCGTAATCTCGTTAGTCATAAAATTTATTGATAGTTATGAGCATTGGTTTTTGAGCTTGCCAATCAGAGAATTCAGATTAATCTGAGTAGGCCAACCTTGAGGAAGATTTGCCGAGTTATATCCTTTGTCTTTCAAGCCTTGAATAAATTGGTTGCGGATGTATGTGGTATCAAAAGTCCCAAGCCCATCAAAATAAACATCAGTGAGGTGAGCAGGGTCTAAAGCCATTTCACCTTTATATACTGCACCGTCATTAGAATCATCCCAACCCCAAGGCGCATTAGCAGAATTATTACTACAAGTTGGTGTACCAGCACCACAACCACCAGTAGAATCTCCTTTAAAAGTTCCCCAACTAGCGAAAGTCAAAGCAGAAGAACTTGATAAAGAGGCTTCATTTAATTGATGTTGCCACATTCCATTAGTAGCAAACACATCAACCAATCGGTACTGCACATATCTGTCATTCCCCGAAGCTGGAAGTTCTGCTGTAGTTCCAGAAGGATAGTAAATAATTCCATCTTCACTGCTAGCACCTTGAAAATTTCCAGCATAAAGCCAGGCTTTTAGTCCATGACCTTTAGCTTCTTGCGCTGTTAATGGATGCAGTGAGCCACTGTAACTATTCATCGTCAGTGTGCCATCAATACTTTCTGCCCCATTTCGTAAAGGACTACCAGTTGGCGTGAAAGAGTAAAAATCTCGATGAAATACAGTGACAATGCCCTCTAATTTACCAAAAGCTGAACCGTCCTTACGGACAATTGCCAGTAAACCCTCTAAATCATTCTCGTGTTCTTGATCAAAAGGTATATCAGTCCAATCTTGGGGATGGAAAAAGGAATATGTAATAAACCAATGAGTACAAGTTTCAGCTATGGAATAATAACCGTGAGCAAACAGAGGAAATTGAAAAAGGTTATCCCAATTATTTGTACCTCGCCAATCGCTATCATAATCAAATCGCGTGATGTAGTCTCCACTATACTTAGTGCTATCTGTGTCTTGATAGTGAATAGGAGCATGATATAAAGCTAAAGCCACATCAGTGACAGATTGAGCAATTACTTTTGTATCTGTCAAAATACCAACTACTATTGCTATAAGCAGTCCTAGTACGACAAGAAGAATTTTTCTGAAACTCATTGAGTCTACCTTTCCTCATAAACAAGGTTCAGCATAAAAGCCAATATTTAAGAATTGGTAATGACTCAGCTTATTTGATAGCGATTACAAAGTTAAGATTTATGTTGATACTCAATTGATTGCGATCGCTAGCGGAGATTTAAATCTATCAGTACATATTAGCAGAGTTAGCAAGAACGGTTAACCCTGATTTTGTAGCCAACAATATCAGCCTGAAAAAATTACAACATCACGGCAAAAAGTTACTGAAATTGTAACACTAGCTTACATCAAACTTAACTGCTCACCCCTCGGCCTCTCCAAACACCCCGCCTTGAGCCTGAAGAAACATACGCACCACCGATCGCTCATCACCCGATCAATCCCATGTGGCTGCTTGTTATCGAAAGCAATACAATCGCCCTCCTCCAACCAATACGATTCCATCCGCCGGACATCCTGACACCCGGAGATAGAGAACCGCGCCCGACCAGATATGTTAATCTGCGCTGCCTCTGAAGCATAAGCTGGTGAATCCCGATGTACTTTAATCTGTGTCCCCGCAGGGTAAAACAACACCAACGCTTGATGAAAGTCCGGCAGCAGCTTCTCGCCCAAAGTCTCAATTGCCTCAGCACCAGGATACATAGCAGAATCAACCACCTTAACCTCAGCCTTCTTACCAGACTTAGCACTGGCGAGACTAACGAACCGCCGCAAATGCACTTCCAAACGGCCATCGGCATATTGCGATACTGAGGGGAACATCTGGTTTTTGATCGACTTGCACCAATCCTGAATCTGGGCTAATTCCTCACCCTCTAACTTGGCCAGGCGTGTAATCAGTTCGCTTGATTTGGGTTGTGCGGCAACAGTCTCTTGTGGTACTTCTGGAACTGAAGAAGTTGCCACCGCAGCCAAAGATGGAACTAGTCGAGGGCGATAAAACTCATGCAGCAGTCCTGATAGCACCCCCAGCACCCCCAACTCTGACCAATCGCCCAAATCTTCGCCATGCAGAGATACCCGATAGTAGCCACAAGTTAGGCGATTGCACCTCACTAAATAACCCGACGAGTGGCACTTCTCAATCAAATTCAAAACCTGAGCCGGATATGTTGCAGGATGATTAATCTTTCCGCCTTGTACAATTTTCAGATGTAGACGAGTTACCCTGATCTCCCCACCCCAAAGCTGAGGCAGGCACACTTGTATGACTTCCTCCCCAACCTGATGGCGATGGCAGAACTCCTCAGTTGGTTCAAAGCAGCCCAGAGAAATAACACGTTTGTCAAGTGCGAATCCTTAATCTGGTTGAATGAACAGGTATTGGGGTGTAAGGAAAAAAATTAAAACCAAGTATCAGATTTGCAAAGCAATACTCTTTCCCTACACCCCACATCCTTATATCTATACACCTTGCCATAGCAAGAGTTTGACGTTTTCTTTGTGATTTCAGCTATATGTAGACTTGCGTTTTAATCTTGTTTGTGAGACTATAAAGCTTCGTAAAATACGTTAACTCGACTGATTAACAGTATTTTACGCTTAATGATTCTAGTAACTAAAACAAGTAGTAAAAATAAAGGACACATTACATCAACTTAATCTTGAATCTGTAAGGACAGAAATATAAAAATTTGAATGATTTGGTGAAAGAATTACTTTGGCTACAACCAAAAGCAACGTTTAAAGCAGTCATCAAATCCATGCAGAATACTTATCTAATTTGTTAAAGCCTAAGCGCTGGGGGATCAAACTATGAGATCATCAAACACCGCTAAAACTCTTGGTCGGCTTGACCCCTTTCAAGGCACAATCGATAAACGTAACTCCTTTGTCAGCAATGTCTGGCGACTGAAGCACTGGATGGCTCCATACCGATGGCGCATTGCGTTAGCACTGCTGTTTGCTATGCTCTCGTCCACATCTGCGGTGTTAGTACCAGTGATAATTAGCCGGGTGGTAGTAGACGGTATCTTGATGAATAACTACCGGACTGACTTACCAGACTATGGCCAAACGGCATTAATCCAATGGTTAGCAACTATATTAAACGTTGAACAAATAATTGCTGCCGCCCTTGTTGGCTTAGTTTGGGTACTGCTGTGGTCTGGTTTTGGGTATGCCTTTCGCTCTCAGTTGTCTTATGCGGCACTGCTGGGTCTAAGCGACTTGCGCCGCGATCTGTTTGCCCATGTCGAGCATTTGCCATCGGCTTTTTATGATCGGGTGATGGTCGGGCAGGTATTGACCCGGATTACTAACGACATCGAGAGTTTGTCCGAACTGCTGACTGGTGTCGGTGCGTTGGCTGGAGAGTTGATTCCATTAGCTGTTGCTGCAAGTGTAATGTTATCTGTAGATGCAATCCTTACATTAAAACTATCGCCCTTTATGTTATTTGTGGCGGGTGTAATTGTAATTTTCAGACGTTATTCTAGTTCGATTTATCAGGTCATCCGTGCTAGCTTATCGCGTCTCAACGAGCATTTGCACGAACACTTATCAGGGATGGAAATTGTGCAGATGTCTGGGCGGGAAGCACTAAGCTTTCAACAGTACTCGGCTATTAACCAAACTAATAAAGTAGCCGAGACTAAAGCTATTATGACAGAGACTGTATACAATCCTATCATCGACAACATATCCTATTTAGCGATCGCGAGTATCTTGTGGTTAGGCGGACAACACGTACTTAACCAAACTACTACCTTGGGATCGGTTGTGTTGTTCTTGCAATTTAGCGATATGTTGTTCCGTCCGATTGTGGCTTTGGGGGATCAAGCAAATGCAGTGTTCCGAGCGGCGGCAGCCTGTGAACGCATATTCGGGCTGTTGGACTGGAACGAATCTTTGTCAGTACCGTTGCAACCTATACCTTTACCTGAAGGTTTGCAAGGTCGAATTGAGTTTCGCGATCTAAATTTTTGTTATGAAAATGGCAAAACAGTTATTCGTCACTTCAGCCTCTGTGTAGCACCAGGAGAAAACATTGCCATCGTCGGGGCCACTGGTTCTGGCAAGACAACATTGACGCGGCTCATCTGTCGTTTCTACGATGTGCCTGAAAATAGCTTATTCATAGATGGCATCGACATCATGCAGATAGATCCAGCACAAATCCGTAGACGTGTAGGGATCATCTTTCAAGACTTTCATCTGTTCCCTGGTACTGTCTATGAAAACATCGCCTTGGGTAATCCAAATATTACACGGGAAGATGCCCGACAAGCCGCTAAAGTGATACAGTCCCTAGATTTCATTGAAGCCTTACCACTAGGGTTTGATACAGTATTGGAAGACCGTGGCCAAAACTTATCGCAAGGACAACGCCAGTTATTGGCGTTTACTCGTGTTATTGCCCTAAATCCTGAAATTCTGATTCTAGATGAAGCCACTGCTAGTATTGATCCGGAAACAGAAGCGGCTATACAAGCCGCTTTGGAAAAAGTAACAGCCAACAGAACTTCTATCATCATTGCCCATAGATTACAGACTATTCGCCGAGTAGACCGCATTGTGGTTCTAAATCATGGTCAACTAGTGGAATTAGGAAACCACAAGGAATTAATGCTTAGTAATGGGTTTTATAAAACTCTTTATGAAGCGCAATTGTACAAAGATAAACGTGAAAACACATCATCTCGCCTAACTTAAAATGTCTAATATTAAAGCAGTTTCTCAAAAATATATTTGGACGAAAATTTAATTTCAACTAAGCTGACTTGCTAACTGTATTTTATTGATAATTTCCAGATGTAAGTTTTATTAAATGTAGATTACTATGATTTAGTAATTCTACAAAATAATTCTTTTAGCTAACCCAGATATTTCTCTATATAGCCAGATTAAACTGATTCTAGCTGACCGAGGAAAAATGAAATCAGACATACGTACTTTAACAGCGTTACAACAATTATTTCACTACTTTAAACCATATTTTTTTCAGTGGTTAATAGCAGTAATAGCCCTTTTGAGTGTTCATGTTGTTGAAGCTGCCATTCCTATTTATTTAAAAATTGGGATTGATTTGATTTCAAAACAGGATGGTAATATTTTCTTTCCGACTCTGGCGATACTTAGTTTAACGGTTGTGCGCTTCGCCATCCTGCATTTTGGTCGTCGCAAAAATGCGCTGATTTCAATTTATATATCTTATGATTTACGGCAAGCATTCTATGCACACTTACAAACCCTTGGTCATGGCTTCTATGCCAAGTACCATTTGGGTGACTTGATTGCACGAGCGACTAATGACATGGAATCAATTCGCCGCTTTTTCCGCTCTGCTGTGCATCGACTCGTGAGCCTGATTGGTGTGGCGTTGATTGCGCCAATTTTTATGTTACAACAGTCGCTCCAGTTGACATTGTTGCTCCTTCCTTTGCTACTAGTAATAGTTGTTAACGGCTGGTATTTAGCCGGACGTATTTTGCTGGCATCGGCCCAGTTGCAAGCGGGTTTTGGTAAGTTGACAGAAACAGTACAGCAAAACCTTAAGGGTATCCGTACCATTCAGTCTCATGCTCAGGAAGAGCGTGAGATTATTCACTTTACAGGCGTGTCAAATCGTTATGCGCTAGCTCATCAAAAGTTGATCAATTTGAATGCTATTCTCACTGCTTCCATTGTGTTGGGTAGTGGTTTGATGACCTTAATCGTTGCTGGTGTGGGTGGTAGCCAAGTATTGGCAGGGCAAATGAGTGTCGGCACGCTGACAGCTTTCATATTTTATTTAGCAATGATTTTAGGGGTGATTAAGGACAGCAGTTTTGTCGTGTATGCTTTGCTCAATGCCAGTACGGCTGCAACTAGAGTATTTGAGATTATGGATAAAAAGCCGGAGATTCAAGATGCTCCGACCAGCTTATCATCTCAACCTATCAATGGTGAAATCGCAGTTGAAGATGTGTCATATAGTTACCCAGTTAGTGCTGGAGAGCCATCACGTCTAGTTCTAGAGCAGATATCCCTGAATATTAGCCCTGGGGAAATGATTGCCATCATCGGTCGTGTAGGCTCTGGTAAATCTACCTTGTTGCGTTTGCTGGCTAGACAATTGGAGCCTAATAGCGGACAAATCAAAGTAGATGGGCAATATCTACAGGACATCGGGCTGAGACATCTGCGCCAAAACTTGTCATATGTTCCTCAAGATACTTTTCTGTTTGCTGCACCAATTTCAGATAACATCTCCTTCGATAAACCTGATCGACCGCCCGAATCTGTTTGGCAGGCTGCCCGATATGCACAGCTTGAAGCAACGATCAATAAATTTAGTGCAGGTTTATCCACATTGATTGGTGAGCGTGGGGTAACTTTATCAGGTGGGCAGAAGCAAAGAACTAGTCTAGCTCGCGGGCTGATTCGCCAAACCCCCATCTTGCTGCTGGATGACTGCTTTTCTGCATTAGATACCAAAACTGAGGTTTTAATTCTATCCCAATTGCGAGAGATTAGGAATGGGCTGACTACAGTATTAGTTTCTCATCGTATATTGGCGACACGTTATGTAGATAGGATATACGTACTTGAGCAAGGGCGTATCGTGGAGGCTGGCAACCATAACGAATTAATTGCCCAAGATGGTTATTATGCCAAGCTAGTTAGTATGCAAGACCAAGCTTGAAATGTTGTAAATTAAACTCAAATGCTCATCCCTTGCCTGAAAAACACACCCTCCAACGATCCTACAAGACGCGCACGGTAAAACTCATGGCACAACTGCGACAGCACGCCCTTTAACCCCAGTTCAGACCAATCGCCCAAATCTTCGCCATGCAGAGATACCCGATAGTACCCACAAGATAAGCGATCGCACACTACTTTCAACCCAGCGTCTTGACATTTCGCCAGTAGCGTTTGAACAACGGGTGGATAAGTGGAGTTAATTGAAGTAGTATCGTTTGGCGTAAAGTTGTCAGTTTTGGTAATGCTAGGGGTATCAGTTGAGTCGTGACCCTTCTCTATTTGCGTAAGCTGCCTGTTGGAAGGCATTTGACCCACCAGAGATCCGATTTCACCACCCCAAAGCTCTGGCAAGTATTTTTGTACTACTATTTCTCCAACCTGATATCGATGGCAGAAATCCCCAGTTTTTTCAAAGCAGCACAAAGTCATATCCACAGGATTATCCTTCTGTTTCCCCACCCACAACTGGATCAACTGCTGCCGGGAATCTAAAATCTCGCGGAAACGGCGCTTGTATTCTTCCTGTGCGGCGGCATCTTTAGCGCTAGACTTCCACTAGTGCAACAGTTCAGGAGTAGGTGCGAATAGGGGTAAGTGCCTGCCAGTCCAACCTTTGGGCGGATAAAGGGATATAGAAACCCCTTCGCCTTTTATTTCGCCTTTATAAAATGAGGTAAAAATCATAATACCTCCGTTAAATCGTGAGGAGTAACCCAGGACAGCCGATTGATAAACTTACCCTGCTGTGCAGATTTCGGGAAAATACAAACGCCTTCATCAGTTGGTAGTTTGAGCGCTGGGGATTTCCACTCGACTTGGTAAAGCCAAGCATTGTTAATAAGAGACATCCCCAAAATCATGCGAACTTTCGGCCCATCATTAGCGAATCGAAAGTTCACCAACTGCCCTAAACGGAACTGGGGTTTTGAGATGACCAGGGGTTGAAGCTGCCCGGAGGCGATGATTTCACTGTCTGTAACAGAGATGATTCCGCGATCGCTGTCGATAGAATAACTCCATCCAGTTTCACTCCACTCGACCCCGCAGCAGTAACCGGCGACTTTAGGAGAGGGCAAATAAACCTTCTCTAGTATGCTGATGGTCAGTGGTGAGAGTTGTTTGCCCCAAGGTGGGGATATATACCAGCACGTTTCCAGGGTGTTGATAGGGTTACTCATAATGACGCTCCAGTTGTTTCTGTATATGTGCAAAGAGTTGGTGAGCGAAACTTGGTGGAACAGAATAGCCGATGATTGAGCCAGCCGTACCAGTTTGGGGCGGGAACTCATACCAAGACGGAAAACCTTGTAAAATTGCTGCTGCCCTAATAGACAGAGATTTGACAGTGCCATCGGGCAACCAGATGTCGGCGAATTTGTTGCGGTTACAGCCTTTGTGGTCGGTGAAATGCGATCGCAGTATCGTGTTAGCGGGTAAATGCCCTGGCCTGTATTTAGGTAATTTACGCCCACCAACTCGTTCAATCAAAAGTGGTGTGGGTTCATTGGTTGTTAGAAATTGTTTTAAAGCTTGCTGCTGTTTAGGGAGAAGTTGAGAGTCATTCATTATGGGGATGAGGTGAGCGACGGCCGAATACCAGCCAACTTGTTTAGATGTAGGTGGTAATGTGAGTGCAACATCCTGACAGGCCACAAGAACTAAACGTTTCCGCGCTTGAGGTAGTCTGTAATCAGCCATATTCACCACACTGTAGTTAACCTTATAGCCCAGCAATTCCAGAGCTTTCAGGATAATGGTGAAACTTTGACTATTTTGATAACGTGGGACATTTTCGAGTGTGAAAACCTGTGGTCGCAATTGTTGAATAGCTTGTCGCACCGCTTGGGCTGCACTTAGGTCATCAGGAGTTTCCAGCGCCATGCCTGCCTTTGCTGTGTGGGCCTGGCTAAAGTTAGAACAAACTGGCGAAGCATGGAGATAGTCAGGGTGTTGTGGAAAGCTTGTGAATCCTTGAGCTATTTCTTGTACTGTGCGTTGAATGACTGTACAGCCGTACTCGCTGAAGTTGCGGTGGTGGGTGTGAGCGATCGCCTGACTGAGTTGCGGTTTAGTCGGGTCATATTCCACCGCGACGACTGGGCGGATACCGGCTTCCATCATACCCGCTTCAATACCTCCACCCCCGGCGAAGAGGACTACGGCGATCGGTGCATTAGTTTTTAGCTTGGGTTTGTCAGACGGTTGTTTTTTGGCTTTGGCTCGTTTGATGAAGGCGATGATGTCATCTCTAGTAGAGCCTTGGCGTTGCATTTCTCGGATTAAAACTATTGCACTATATGGAATAGAGCCGATACTGCGGCCTTTCCAAACTCCGTTGCGCTTTTCTTCCCAATTGAAGCCCCAACGCCAGTGACAGGGATTGTTTGGGTCACGCTCTGTAATGATACGTGGGTAATAAGTTATTGAACCGTCTTGTAGCTTTTTGGTTTCAATGTACTGATAGAGGCATCCTTGGCTACGAAGAGATGAACGTTTAAGGTCGTCCTCTAAGAATTTTTCGGGTGTCGCAAATAACATAATAAGCATTCCCGTGTTTCTGTGAAAATGAAACAAGTTGTACCAAGGTCAAGCGTTCGTCCTTAAAGTTGCCGCTCTCATCGCCTTCCTTACCAATTCATCTGGCACATCGAAAAGTCCCAATTGTCCGATGTATGGAATAGGCGTAATTTCGCGTGGATTCGCCAGATGCCAATGGAACTGCTGTGGCATCCCCCAGCCAGCACCAGTTTCTGAAAACTGACAATCAACAACTGTAACGACACCGATGATTTGACCGCGACTGAGCAGGTTTAACTGTGGTACGGAAACACCGATACTTTGACAAAATTCTTTGGCTTGCAGATATTCTTTCTTGGTAAAACCTTTAGCGGCATGAATGAGAATATCGCCCCGGTAGTGGATAGCCCAGGCTCGGTTTTCGATATCTTTATTGGCATGGATAATAGCCCATGCCCAAGGTTGGCGGACTGTGAGTGCTTTCATAAGTTTTAAAACTCCAACAGTTGAATATATGCGTCGAGAGCAGCAATAGCCGGATGTGCTTGCGGTTGTGACTGTGGCCCGTTGCAGATGACGGCGGTAGTCCCTTCGGGAGCAAAAGTAAAACTGATATTGGAGTGTTTAATAGCGCAGTAGTGCATGATAGTGAGCAGCACAAAATTGAGTTGCACCAGCACTGTGCTTTGGTCATTAGCCAAGCGCCAAGCAATGTTATCTGATGTCACTAAACGCCAAGCATTAAGAGAATTACGCTTTTCTACGCTTGGTAGAATGCGAACTTTAAATTTGTAGTTATGGTTTGTAGTTACACATTCATCAGGCGCAAGAGTAGACCATTTGGAAAGTAATTGTTGGTAAATTGCATTCATGTTAATCTTCTAACGATGAAATAGAGTGTTCGTGTTCAGATAGCCATTGACGAGCGATCGCTTTAACATCAACAGTGGGGCGTGGAGCCTGATAACCACTGATATCGTCAAAGATGATTTGAGGTGAATGCCAAGAAGATTTGTTCTTCAGGGCAAATTGAAACCTAGCTAAAAATTGTTTTTTAGTTTCTTCATCCATTGCCACAAAGAAATTCAGTCGTTGCTCATCAATCTCCCAACCGTACCGAGCGAAAGTATTCTTGTAGACTTGCACCCGTGGAATTTCTACCCCGATTGAACGCAAATGAAGATTTTCGAGTACGCGACGAATTGAGGGTGATTTTGTCTCCAAGTTGATGGGGTCTGAAGAAATATCTTCTTGCAAAACTTGAAAATGAGGTTGCCCAATACGTGCAGGGGGTAAAAGCTTCATTTGGGGTGGAGATTGGCAGTAAACCGTTGTAAACTCCTTGTTGAGTTTGTTCAATTGCCATTCATCAGCCCAAGCAACGGCATCTATTCCACCGATAGCAGCCAAAGCGGTGTGAGCTTGGTCTTTAAGCTGTTGTAGAATTTCTTGTCGCCATTGTTCGTTAGCGGTTTTGGCAGCAGCAATCACTATCTGCCACTGGGCGATCGCCGCGACTTCCTTTGTAGCAGTAGCAAACTCAACAAGTTTTTTGGCACTGGGGAAAAAGTCAAGCCCGATGATTGCCTCTTTGACAGCGAGTGTAAATTCTTCGTCGCTGAGGTGTTCATTGAGGTACTCTGACCAGATAGCGATCGCGCTTGGGCATAGTTCCTGGTTGAAGTGGGTTTGCAGTAAAGCGATACCTTTGTCAAATTTCTCTTGAGTAATCATATTTTTTAGGGGTGTAGGGGTGTAGGGGTCAAAAAATTCCACTTCCCACCTGTCTCAAAGCTCGAATTTGGTACTAGCCGCTTGCCTGATGCGGTCTAACTCTTGTTGCTCATTAACTGTACTGGCGACATTGACCTGTTGCCCTGTTTGTCGAAGTTGCTGCCACTCAGTCACCCAAACCACCAGCTTTTGCCAACAGCGAGGATCATTCTCGCATTTGTTAATCACATTGAAACCGAGCGCGATGGTTGGTTGTTGACCCTTCTTGCAGTTTTGTTTAGAAACGTAAACTGCAAATTCGCCGGAGACATCATTGCCACCTGTGAGAATGAAACCGCTTTTACGATAGGTTTTGACATACTGCCCAATCTCAAAAGCAGCCCATTGTTGTAATTCAGTGCGAGTAAGTTTAACACCCTGTGCGTCAAGCATTTGATAATGCTGGGCTTTGGTTGCTTCAGGAAATATAAACTCTGGAGTTGAGGCAGGTATTAAATTCATTTGTTCGAGATTATCGAACGACCCCGCCCCGTTTGAGCCAAATGCCGGATCTGAGTTTTGGTGCAAAGATTCGGATTGTTTTGGCAACAAAGAGTGAATTTGTGAAGTGGGTTGGTCTGGTTTTCTAAGTTGAGAGTATGGGGCTAATTGGTCTAATTGGTCTTGTTGAGTTAATGAAGATGGAGAAGGTATTTCATCACTATGCGACAAGTGTGATAGAAAATGAACAGGCTCTTCACTCTCTGTAGTAGTCTTTGTTATATTCTCTAATTCTATATATGTAGAGTTAGTTGACGGTGAGCAATTGAGATTGTTGACGGTGAGTAATTGGGATTGTTGACCGTGAGCAGATAAGTTTGTTGAGGGTGAGCTAACTGCCTGAGATTGTTGACCGTCAACTAACTCACAGATATGAGAGTGTTTCCTGGGATTTTTATTTTTTGGCCTGATAGATGTGAAAGAGCCTTTTTTAACAGCATCTAAAAAGGTATCCAGTACATCATGATTTATTCGATAAAAAAGTTGTGCTGGAGAGCCTTTCAACTGTGTTTGTAAAATAGGTAGTGGTAAATATGTAGTGATAATAAAATTAGACGCTACAACAAGAATTAT
>NZ_CAWUDJ010000079.1:0-11085 GCF_963920875.1 Anabaena sp. CCY 9910
GGACATTGCACAGTAGATGACCTCAATTCATCCCTCTATTATGCAACGCCGAAATAAGAAATATACAACACAAGTATGGTGAAGTATATTCTGGTGTTGTTAAGGTAATTAGTCTGAAGAGACTAATCGAAGCTACTTTTGACTGTCAGTGGACACAAGCTCGACTTTTAGAAACTGAGCCTAAGAACAATAAAAGAGGACGTAGCCGAAAGTCAAGGTAGATTGTGGTTCTTAACTTCAATTTTTTTAGTACTGCCAAGATTATTGCCAGAATTAGTAATGATATGGTTCAAAAATCGTCAACGTCAAAGTTATGTCCCATTTCTCAATTTTGAACCATTGTTTAGAGCGATCGCTCCTAGAAATTCGCCAAGAGTTTGACCTGATGCAATTACTCCAGGACTAATCCCGACTTTATTGCTTTTGGCTGAATAATACTAGCTCGTCTAATTCTTGCTGCATCTTACTCACAACCAAGTTGTAGCATTCATCGACATATTGGCGATCGCTTGCAGCTTCTCTTCCATAACGTTCAAATACAATCGGCGGACAAACCCGCGTGTGTATGGATACAGGAAAAGGAATATTAGGTAGTGGGCCAATAGATAATCCCCAAGGCCAACCGAGATAAATGGGAAATACCACCGGATCAACACCAAACAACCAGGGCATTCCCCTATCGTGCAACTGTCTGACAAGGTTATATATATCAGCCAGCACAATCAATGTATCGTGAGCGCCACAGGAAATTGCTGGAATAATCGGCACGTTTTCCCGCAGTGCTAACTTGATAAAACCTTGTCGTCCCGCAAAATAGATTTTATTACGTAAAGAATGGGGTCGGAAAACATCTTCTGCTCCCCCTGGATATACTAGTAAACTAGCTCCAGAACGCAAAGCAGTATAAGCCATTTTGGGATGAGCAATAATGGCTCCAGTTTTCGCTACTAGCTGTGCTAATGCTGGGGTAACTTGCCAAACTGCGGGGTGCATCAAACCATAGCTTGGTCGCTCTACTCCAAATCGGCAAAACCAGTCATACATCATCATCAACATATCAGGAGCGGCTAGTCCACCATTGTGGGAACCGACAATTAAGACTTTTCCCTGTGGTGGGATGTGATGCCAGCCACCGGTTTGTACGCGAAAATAATAATGATAGAAAAAGCCCAAGAGGGGCATAACAGATTTAATAAACTCTGGATCTCGCTCTTCTAGAGACCATCCAAGTTTTGTGTTTTGGAGATGTTGCTTTTGTGACATTCAGGCATATTAACAAACTGATAATTAAAAAGGTACTAGTTGTTAGTTGTCAACAGCCAACAATCATTGAGATTTATTTTTAATCTAGCAGGACTTACGCAAGTGTCATAATTGATGCTTGGTGCGTGACGCTATAAGTCTCATGACTACGTTCAAGTCTTTTCGCTGCGTCACACACCCTACAGGAAAAATATGCCAGTTGCATAAATCCTATCTAGTTTAAAGGCTTTGTTGTGGACAATCTTAAAACATTTTTTGCCTACACCCTCTTTCAAGTCATCTCCCTGCCCCCTGCTCCTTTTTCTCTTCTTGACCAGGTTGTGATACGCTATCAGCGTCGGGAGTGTAAAGGTACGGAAGATGAGTAAGTTGCGGGTAGGATTGTTATTTGGCGGTCGTTCTGGAGAACATGAAGTTTCTATAAGTTCCGCACGGGCGATCGCTTCAGCCCTAAGTGCAGGAGAAAATGCTAGTAAGTACGAAATATTGCCGTTTTATATCCACAAGGATGGGCGTTGGCTAGCAGGAGAAGCCCCACAACAAGTTTTGCAATCAGGCGCGCCTCTATTAGAATCGTCAAACTCCTCACCAGCAGAAAATAATCTCGTAAACTCCCAACAAAAAACCCTCGAACGTTGGCAATCACCTTCTCAAGTTGCGGAAGTAGATGTGTGGTTTCCCATTCTCCACGGGCCTAATGGTGAAGATGGCACTATTCAGGGTTTACTTACTCTCATGCAAACTCCTTTCGTCGGTTCTGGCGTTTTGGGTTCAGCACTGGGAATGGATAAGATAGCAATGAAGATGGCTTTTGAGCAAGCTGGACTACCCCAAGTAAAATATAAGACTGTCACCAGAGCGCAAATTTGGTCAAATCCCTGCGTATTTCCCAAATTATGCGATGAAATTGAGGCGAGCTTAGGTTATCCCTGTTTTGTCAAACCAGCTAACCTTGGTTCTTCCGTAGGAATTTCTAAAGTGCGATCGCGCCAAGAATTAGAAGATGCTTTAGATAATGCCGCTAATTATGACCGCCGAATTATTGTAGAGGCGGGAGTAGTAGCGAGGGAAGTAGAATGTGCAGTTTTAGGTAACGACCAACCCCAAGCTTCCACCGTGGGCGAAATTACCTTTAATAGTGACTTTTATGATTACGAAACTAAATATACGGCTGGTAAAGCAGATTTACTGATTCCCGCCGCTATTCCCGACGACATCAGCCGTCAAATTCAAGACATGGCTTTACAAGCCTTCGCAGCTGTTGACGCTGCCGGGTTAGCCAGAGTAGACTTTTTCTACGTGGAAGCTACAGGAGAAGTGTTGATTAATGAGATCAACACCCTACCAGGTTTCACCGCTACCAGTATGTATCCCCAACTCTGGGCCTATAGTGGCATCCCCTTTCCAGAATTGGTCGATAAGTTAGTCCAACTGGCGATAGAAAGACACAATCCTAGTCATTAGTCATTGGTCAACCATAAAAACTCCACCCACAAGGGGTTGGGGTATTAGACCAGATTCTCTCAACAACTGACAACTAACAACTGACAACTGACAAGCGAAGCAAAATAAATTTTGTAGCCTAAATGGCACAAAAAGACTACTAAAATAGCTAAATCGGCTACGGATACCTGATAGCTCTCCCTTTTAGTACAATCGTGAACTAGAGGGGAAACAATCTGAAAGTGATCATGGAAAACAATCAGAGCATAAAGCATGAGCTAACTCAGGAAACAAGACATACAGCAGTGCTAAAAAGTAGTAAGTCCGTAGCAATTAGTAGCTACAAAATTTTTATCTATTTGCTGACACGTCATCCCTTACTTTTATTGGCTGGGATCTTCACAACACTGATGGGAAGTGCTGGCATGGCCTTGTATAGCCTAGTCCATGTGGGTGATGTGGAACATTTAGAAGCAGAACCGGTGGCTGTGATTGAGCAGCCAATCATTGCTGACACAGAGAATGGCAATCCTCTGCCTTTGTGGATGGTAGCAGCGATCGCTCTCAGTTGTGCTAGTGGTTGCTTAATTATTTTCCGTTTACTCAACCAGCCAACACAGCGTCCTAAAATTCAGAAGCGAGAGGCTATTTCTCAGCAAGCTCTATCGGCATCATCCCGTACCCAAAAACAGCAACAGCCAATTCTCAAAACTCAGCCAATGTTTGTCCCCAGACCAACATTGCAGCCAATGAATGCCATGCAGGCTACCAAAAAACCTCTGTTGACGGTTTTACCAGCAGAACAGAGAAGTCCGTTTGATGACAGCAAAGAGTCTTTAGTTGAGTTGTTAGATTGGCGTAAACATAATTCTTTGACGGCGATTCTACAACAATATTCCTCATAAGTCGATATAGTTGCTTTTGTCAGTAATGGGTAATGGGTTTTCACCTACCGCTTGGCTGACGCTCACGGCGAAAGCCAATTACCAATTACCAATTAGCTATGATGCTTGTCAGCAAGTTCTGTTCTGGTTCGTGATATTCCTGGTAATTGGATGCGCCGCCAGCAGGAATATTACCTACGAATAAATATAAATCCGGCGTTGCTGAATCAAGGGATGAAATTGGATATGCTGAAATTTTCAACTCTTTATCCTCTCTGCGTGATAGAAATCATCCCGCATTTATGCAGCGCCATAAATCCTATAGATGCTTATCTTTGTGGATTAGCACAGTAAAGTTGCCTTTGTTGGTTTCTTGTCAACATTAAGCAATTACTATGATTAACATTCATAATATTGCCTGTTTGATTTCTATGATTTCCTGTGAAAAAAGCTGCAAATATTAACGTTATACATATACTAGCAATAAATATTATATAAGGAATCGTCCTTGCTTTACTCTCAGAAGCATTTACTTGACTTGGTTTTTGCAGACAAACTGTTTTTGATGACCAGAAATGCTCGTTGAAGTTGTAATAACTCATTTATTATCCTCGTTGAAAATAGAAGATGTTAAACAGTAAGGGTTATAACTAACAAAATTTGCAAAAGTATGGAAAGTTAACAAATCTAATTATTTATAACCAGAGAATGAGTAGCTATATTAGCCAATTTAGGTAAAAATATAGATTCTAATTCTATATAAGAATCCAGTTTAATTTTTATTGGCTTAGTCTGCGATTGTGCAGAAAAATCCAAGTACATCTGTTGACTATTGACTGACTTGGAAGCCTTTGATTGTCAGGGTTTTATCTTCGCTTGATGTCCCAATATATCTGGCACAGCTATATGTTTAGGGTGGGTATTTCCGAACAGCCATAATACGGCGTGTTTAGTTATGGATAGCTTTTACCTCAGTTACTTGCTTACTGAAGTCATTAAACCTGTTAGTTCATAAAAATACTTCCGACAAAAGTCATGGATTTAATTATGACAAAAGTCATATTTCTAAATGTAAATACCAAAAAGGGATCTATAGAAATATACTTTAATTCATAAACTTATTGACGTATGCAGGAATCAGAAAAGAGGGTATAAGCGACAAAATTTCTAGAGGCGAGATTTTCTCATGAGGTGCAAAATGCCAGTCTATGACTAGCATAGCTATGTGTTCGCAAAATATAGAAAGAATCGGCTTATTTTTACCCTACAGTTTCCAGTGTTTCTTAAAAATTGTGTTCTGTATAACCAGTTTTTCTGAAATATCAAAGCGGATCATATATTTGCAACTTTATGGTAGCCAAAACCTCAGTCTTAAGGAAGATCCTGATTAGCGAGTAACTCAGGTTGAATAGAAGAAGCCGTGTATGTATACGGGTGAATCTTCATGAAACGGGACACCACAGGTAAGTTTGTTAGCAATTGGGATTCGGAACCGAAACACAGATATAGTGTGTCTCTTACCAGTACAGCATGGCGATCGCTTGATGAGGAAGCACACAAGCAGGGAATTTCTCGTTCGGAATTGATTGAACATTTTGCCCGTCACTTGGGAAGTGAGCAGAATCTCACGGATGAAGCAATCAGCACAAATGCTGGAAATGCCGAACAGCAACCTTTAGAGGCTAATGCTTATCCCTTTGCTCAGGGTGTGGCGGTTTATTTCCGCGATATCACAGAACGCAAAAAAGCTGAAGCAGAGAGAGAACGTTTGCTCCATGAACTGGAA
Organism: Anabaena sp. CCY 9910; assembly: GCF_963920875.1. Classification (NCBI taxonomy): domain Bacteria; kingdom Bacillati; phylum Cyanobacteriota; class Cyanophyceae; order Nostocales; family Nostocaceae; genus Anabaena; species Anabaena sp. CCY 9910. The sequence continues at coordinate 5,377 of NZ_CAWUDJ010000079.1, forward strand.
ACTGAACGCACTCGGTTTGAAGCGGTCTTGCGACAAATGCCTGCTGGGGTGATGATTGCTGATGCAGATTCAGGTAAGTTAGTTCTTACTAATGAACAAGCCAAACAGATTCTGAGGTACAACTTTGAAGATTCATTAGAGCTGGAAGAATACGTACCAGTAACTCCCTTTGCCGCCTTTCGCTGTGATGGGCAGCCGTACACTCCTTATGAGTACCCACTGCCCCGATCGCTGTTGACTGGTGAAGTGATTTCTCAGGAGGAAATGCTGTTACGCTGGGAAGATAACAGCCATATTTTCATCAGTGTTAACTCAGCGCCTATTTTAAATAGTCAGGGGCAAATTGTAGCAGCTGCGATCGTTTTTCAGGATATCACCGAACGTAAACGCTTAGAATCAGAACTGCAACAGCGTGAGCAAGAATTCAAGATGGTGGCGGAAAATGCCCCTGATATTATTAGCCGCGTTGATAGAGAATTTCGCCATCTTTATGTCAGCCCTGCCGTAGAAGCAGCTACAGGTATTCCACCAGAGTTATTTATTGGTAAAACTAATACCGAATTGGGAATGCCAGAGGAAATCTGCACTTTTTGGCATGAAAATCTACAGCGAGCCTTTGACACAGGTCAAAAACAAGTTGTGGAATTTAGTTTTCCCACCCCAACAGGTCTTCGCTGGTATCAATCCCATCTCGCCCCAGAATTTGCTAGTGATGGTTCTGCGACAACTTTAATAAATATTGCTCGTGATGTCACAGACTACAAACGAATCGAACAGGCGCTACTAGATAATGAAGAACGCTTACGATTAGCGTTAACGGTAGCACAAGCTGCACAACGGCAACTAGCAACAATTTTTGAAACCTCGCCGGTGGGAATTGCCCTGTTAGATAGCCAGCAGCGATTTGTTGCCATTAATCAAGCCTTAGCCCAAATTAACGGACTCACCCGCCAAGAACACTTGGGACGTTCAATTGCCGAACTTTTTGGTGAATCAGATCCCCAAGTAGTCCAAGTCTTTCATGACATTTACGCTACAGGTGAGCCTTTTATTTCACCTAGCTTCGCTGTCAACTTACCTGGACGCAGCGATCGCCAACCTGGTTACTATAATGTCTACTATCTGCCCACAACCAACTCAAATCATCAAGTGGAAGATGTTTTAGTTTACGTGTTGGATGTGACAGAACAAGTACGATTAGAGCGTGGTCTACGCTTTCTGTCGGAAACAAGTAAAGTTTTGGCTTTTTCCCTCGATTATCAAACCACCCTAGAACGCTTGGCACAACTGGCAGTGCCAGAGTTAGCTGATTGGTGTACAGTCCACATGGTGGCAGAAGATGGTTCTATTGAGGAGATTGCGGTGGCTCATGTTGACCCGGCTAAACTGGCATGGGCAGAGGAAATCCGACGCAAATATCCTTTGAATTTGAATGATCCGCGAGGGGCTGCATTAACATTGCGAACTGGTCAATCAGATTTATTAATCGATATTCCCGATGAATTACTTGTACAAACAGCCCGTGACCCAGAACACTTAGAAATTTTGCGGCAAGTTGGGTTTAAATCTGCAATGACGGTACCACTCAAAACCCAAACACGGACTCTCGGCGTGATTTCCTTTATCTGTGCCGAATCTGGTCATATCTATGACCAAAGCAGTATGCAGCTAGCAGAAGAACTGGCTTGCCGTGCTTCCTTAGCAATTGATAATGCCCACTTATATCGGTTAGCTCAAAGCGATCGCACCAAGGCAGAAGCAGCCAACCGCATCAAAGATGAATTTCTTGCTGTACTGTCCCATGAATTGCGATCGCCTCTCAATCCCATTCTGGGGTGGTCAAGAATCCTCAGAAGTAAGCAGCTATCCCCCACAAAAGTTGACCAAGCCCTAGAAACTATCGAACGCAACGCCAAGCTACAAGCCCAACTAATTGAGGATTTATTAGACGTTTCCCGCATCCTCCAAGGAAAAATGACCTTGAATGTTGCCCCGGTTAATTTAGCCGCCACCATTACAGCCGCCTTGGAAACTGTACAACTGGCCGCAGAAGCCAAGAATATTCACATTCAGACCATACTCAAACCCATTGCTGGCAAAGTTGTCGGCGATCAGAACCGCTTGCAACAGGTCATCTGGAACCTCCTTTCCAACGCTGTCAAATTTACACCCTCTGGTGGACAAATTGAGGTGCAATTGGCACAGGTGAATCTTTATGCCCAGATTCAAGTCAAAGATAGCGGTAAAGGAATTGCACGAGAGTTTCTGCCTTATGTGTTTGAATATTTCCGTCAAGAAGATGGGGCGACAACCCGAAAATTCGGTGGGCTAGGATTAGGGCTGGCGATCGTCCGCCATTTCACCGAACTGCATGGGGGAACAGTTCATGTGAGCAGTCTAGGACAAGATTTAGGCGCAACATTCACCGTCCGCCTACCATTAAATCTAATCGAGCAAGAGTTACCTGCTGATGACGAGCAATTAAAAAAGGTAACAGACCTCACAGGCACCCATATATTAGTTGTGGACGACGATGCAGATATGCGGGAATTAGCCGAATTTATCCTGATACAATTTGGCGCACAAGTAACAACAGCCGCCTCAGCAGTAGAAGCATTGAATATTTTCAGCCACTTCATCCCCGATTTGCTGTTATGTGATATCGGTATGCCAGAAATGGACGGCTATTCTCTCATGCGGCAAATTAGACAATGGTTGCCGCATGAGGGAGGTACAATACCAGCGATCGCCCTAACCGCTTATGCCGGAGAAATCAACCAACAACAAGCCTTAGCCGCCGGATTTCACCAGCATATTTCCAAGCCTGTGGAACCAGAGGAGTTAGTGCAGACAATTTTTCAGCTACTCCACCCCGTCCAGTAATATATGGCTGTTGACGGTTGACAGCTAGTAGGTTGGGTGTAGCGATAGCGTAACCCAACAGAGTCTTGAGAATGTTGGGTTCCGTTCCTCCACCCAACCTACACCAGCTAACTTTTGACCTCTCCCCCAACCCCTCTCTCTTGAAAAGTTCTGTTCGGAGGAAACCTCCGCACCCTACGGGAAGCAAGCTACAGACTTTTCGCTCCGACACGGAGAGGGGAGCAAAAAGCTAACATATCAACGAAAAATCCGGTTTTTAAAGCCTCTCCCCGCGTCGGGGAGAGGTTTGGAGAGGGGTCATTTGTCATTGAATTACAAATTACCTTGTCCGTAATAACTGCACAAAAGTATTACTCACCGTATTGTCTTTAGTATCTGCGGCGTATTGAATCAACTTCTCCCGCAATTCCTTGGCTGCATCTATTGGGAGTAGGCTGGCTAAGAGGAAGTAAACACCACGAAAGCGGGGGTCGCCCATTCTATCTACTAGTAGTCTTTCCGCTTCATCGCTATTACCGAGAAAGTTCTGCACTAGGAAAAAGTCCATAATTTTATCGTGGCGGAAATACCATTCTTTCTTGGCTTCCCCTTTGTCATCTTGCCATTGACGGCTGACTACCATTTTGTATTTCTCATCTTCCAAAGACATAACAACTTGGTAAAACTCATCGGCGGGTAAGGCTTGTTTGTCGTCGATACGCATTTGGTAGACGGCGGCGGAGAATTTTCTTAAGGGAAATTCTTGGTTCCATTCCTTCAGGTATTCTGTCGCTATTAGGTTGTATTGCTGTTCTTGCAGGCGGAATAAGTTGGGATATTGACCTTGGGATAACATCAGGGCTACCACGGTTAAATCCATTGGGTTGGAGAGAATGCGCCTGGCTGCTTTTAATTCTTCCTCTGGTTGCTGGGCGGTGAGGACTTCTTTTAAATAATTAATACAGGCTTGTTTGTAATCAGCGCCTTGAATTTTGGCATCCTTAGGCAGTCGTGGTTCACGGGAGAGCAAAAACTCTTGAATTTGGGTTTGTTCTAGGGGTTGTAGGCGGTAGGTTTTGGCCGTTGAGGGTGGTGTCCACTCTAGGGGCTGGGTAGTCATGATAATGTTGCCCCGGAAATAGCTTTCCACAAACTGGCAGATTTTCGCCCTCGTTTCGGCGGTGACTTCGTTGAGTCCGTCGATGCAGATATCTATTGCACCACTGTAAATCAGGTTTTTCAGGAAACTGGCATCTTGGGCTTGGCCGTGTAGCTTGTCTTGGATGGCTTCAATTACGCCTTTATGGCATTTTTGGGCGGGGAGATAAACGACGATGCGGGGGGAGTTGTGCAACAGATGGCGGAGAAACATCGACTTACCTAAGCCAGAATCCCCTTCTAAGATGATTTGCCCTTTGATGCTGGGGAGGGCAACGGTGACTGGGAGGATATCCCCTGTACCGGGAACTTTGACCCTGGATTCTGGGAAGTAGCCTTTGTCATTAAAGTTATCTAAGCCGGCATCGGCTAGGAGGGAGGGTTTGAAGGGTTCAAATAATTTACGGCGGAAGGGGGGAAACCAGGTGAGGAGAAAGCCGACGTAACCCACCCCTAAAATGCGGCGTACCCAAGGGTTCCAGAAGAAGATGGCTTGGATTTGGGGGAATTTGGGGTAGGCAAAGATGAGGAGGAGCCAGAAGGTAGCGTGTGTGAGGATGGTGATTCTGGCGTTGAAAAACCATTGCCAACCCTTGAGGTTGACTATGACTGATTGCAGTGAATCAGCTTCGCTGTATCCGGCTTTTTTCAGGTTGTGGTAGTGAGTTTCTAATAGAAGAATATCTTGCGGTTGCCAGGAGACTTTTCTGGCAACTAGAGCGATTTGTTTTGCTAAGTCTTCCCGTAATCGAGTTAACCCTTGGCTAGGTTCCCAGGCTTGGGCGAAAATTGTCAGAGTTTTCTTACCTTGATTGTGGCTTAATGAAGCAGGAATTGTTTTAGTATCGGGAAAACCCAGCCATGTAAGTAGTGTTTGGACTTCTTCCGTACCGCCACCAAGGAAATAGGATAAAAATCGCCACTGGGCAAAGTCTGATTGACCTGCGTAATAAATACTATCCAAAATTAGAACAATATTATTCAGGTTGAGTTGTTCTATCTTTCCCAATGCCACTGCTGCACCGTAACGGACATTACTGTCAACGGATTTATCCTTGAGGATGTCGAGGATGTCTTTGAGGTAGGGTTTAGCTGCCTCCCCCAGATTTCCCAATGCCGATGCTGCACTTTCACGAACCCATGAGTCAACGGATTGATCCTTGAGGATGTCAACGATGTCTTTGAGGTAGGGTTTGGCTGCCTCCCCCAGACTGCCCAATGCCGATACTGCACCAGAACGAACAAATGAGTCAATAGTTTTATCCTTGAGGATGTCGAGGATGTCTTTGAGGTAGGGTTTGGCTACCTCTCCCAGTTTTCCCAATGCCTCTGCTGCATAGGAACGAACAAGATTGTCAATAGTTTTATCCTTGAGGATGTCGAGGATGTCTTTGAGGTAGGGTTTGGCTGCCTCCCCCAGACTGCCCAATGCCCGTGCTGCACTGTAACGAACCCATGAGTCAACGGATTTATCCTTGAGGAAATAGAGGATGTCTTTGACATAGGGTTTGGCTACCTCTCCCAGTTTTCCCAATGCCTCTGCTGCATCGGAACGAACATATTTGTCAACGGATTGATCCTTGAGGAAGTAGAGGATGTCTTTGACGTAGGGTTTGGCAGCTTCCCCCATATTTCCCAATGCCTGTGCTGCACTGGCACGAACAGTTGAGTCAACGGATTGATCCTTGA
>NZ_CAWUDJ010000080.1:0-10982 GCF_963920875.1 Anabaena sp. CCY 9910
ATATTGCCACCATTCCCTTGTCCACTAGTAGCAGTACCTATAACATCTCCATTCTCTAGAATCAGAGACTTAGTATTGATGTTTATATTGCCACCATTCCCTTGTCCACTAGTAGCAGTACCTATAACATCTCCATTCTTATGATGAGGTACAAAATAAATTTTTCCTCTACTACCTAAAGAAGAAAAATTGGAAGTTTGCAGTTCCTGCCTATTTATTTCTTGACCATTTCTATTCCAGAGTCTAACTATATTATCATGGCTAGTAACGGCAATAATATTGCTGTCAGGACTGCAATTAACGTTGCGAATCGAATTACCAACGGTTAAAGTTTTTACTAAACTGCCATTAACGTTCCAAAGGGATATTGTATTATCAGCATTGCTTGAAACAATGACTTGATTATCAGGACAAAAACTTACATTAGTAACTTCAGCATCATACCCTTGAAGGACTTTTTTTAAAGTACCATCTTGACTCCAGATTTTAATCGTTTTGTCAGCACTAGCAGAAGCAATAGTTTTTCCATCAGGACTAAAAATGACACTATTAACCTTGTCTGAATGCCCTTCTAAAATTTTCAGATTTTTGCCAGTAGCGACATTCCACAATTTTACAGTGCCATCATAACTAGCAGATGCTAACGTTTGTCCGTCCGGGCTGAAGTTAACATCAGAAATTTTTGTAAGCTCCTCATTGACATTTTGAAGTTCTTCAAATTTAGATACTACATATTGACGTTTTTCAGGAATAGCTTCATAAGAATTATTAGCTTGCAAAAACAAAGGTTGTGTTGCAGAGAATGCGATAGACAACATAGAAGTTGCTACTGCTGCAAACCCAACCTTCCTTAATCCCGAACTTTTTAGTTTTTGATCTTGCTGCTGTTGTTGGCTCATCTTGTTAAGCTCCTTGTACTCCAGGAGTACCTATTCCAGTCCGCCACGCAAGACGTTGACGATATTCCTGTACTTCTTTAAGAGCTGTTACACCCAAAGCAGTTACTTTGTAATATTTGCGTCGCGCTCCGCCTGTTTCTTCTGCCTCATCACCCCAGTGCCACGAAACTAAGCCTTTCTTCTCTAGTCGGTTAAGTGCAGGGTATAAACTACCGAAGCCAATTGGTATTGGTCTTTCATCATTGAGCAAATTTAGGATTTCAAGCCCGTAAAGCTCTCTCCCCAGCAAAGCTGTGAGAATATCCTCGTCTATAGCTGAGAGCTTAACCAACTCTGATTCATTTTGTTTTTTACTCATAGTTAAGCTTTAACCTTAATTCATATTTTTGATACTACTATAAAAACATATAAGTGTCTATGTTTTTATAAATTATATCCATGATGAGCTTACGGCTCATGTATAGCCGTGATCAGACAGATGAAGAAACGGGGTTCACAGTTATCCATAGCAGACTTGTCCTAACCAGTATGGTAGTCGCTTGACACTTCGCTCTAAGCGATTGCTCCCCAATCCTCTAAGAAAATGCCCTACTTAAAAGGTTGCCCCCACCGCTCCCAGTTCTCCTTGTTAAATGGCGATCGCCACTGTTGAATCAAGCTCAACTCTAGCGCCTGCCGTGCGCGTCGCTCTATGGGTGCATCCCACCAAAAACCAATATTAACCGCCGTCTCTATCTGATAGCGATGATGTAAATCCTGGTAACTGCTGATATAGTCTTTGCAGCCATGAGTCCCACGCCAACGTTTGTTACTCCGCTTAGTTTCCCCAACATAAAGCAACAATTCAGCAGCAGAATCAATCACGAAATACAAAGCTGCTTGTCCAAAATCATCTGGCATCCGGTAAAAGGCCATTGGTTGTAAATGCAGCATGAAAGGGTCTATCGCCTCTGAGTCACAATGCACTGGGGCTAGGTCAAACAATGTTACTTGCTGTGGTGGTTGACTCCCCCTGACCCGTTGCTGATAATCCAAAATCTGCCCTTTCCACTTCACCAGGGCATCAGCACTCATCACCAGTGTTTCTGCTCTAAGTGCTGGTGTTGGCTTGGTATCTGAAAATAGGTTTAACTGATTGGGTTCCAAGGTTATCACTGGCAATCATAAACCAGTAGATTATCCCCCAGAACTGACTTTTTGCGATAGAGCAAGCGCTAACTTGTCAGTTCGCTATCACCTGAAGGTAAAAAAATGCTGTTAAAATATCTGTAAACCACTTATGATAATTTATGGTAGGCAGAAAGAAGCTTGACCGCACTAATATTCATGCTAGGGTAGACCCTAAAACAGCAGATAAACTAAAAGAAATAGCTCAAAAGCTAGGCTATATATATAATAGCGAAGGCTCTACAGGACAGTTGCTAGATGCGATCGCCAACGGTGAACTAATTCTAATTTCTACTAAAACTAGTTCCAAAAACGGTTTACGTATTTAGATGAATCGGTGATAATTATAAATATGAGGGCAAAATTGATACCCTCAATTCAGGAGGTGATAAAAGTAGTTCAATCAGGTGGAAACGGACACAGCCAAGATCCAGACATCGAGAAAACTTATGAACATCTTGATGAGGATACCCAGACAACTCAAGACAGATGGGTTGAGGAAGATGGGGAAACAGGCGATCGCCGGATCGTATTTGGCGAAGAAGTCCGCGAGAATCTAGGAATCGAGGAAGAAGATGAAGAATCCTAACCTCGACCTAGACTAAATCAAAGAAGCCCTCAACTAGCCCTTGGGGGCTTCTCCTTTCTCTTTTAATTCTTAGTTTTAGTTTAGCCTATGTCTAAAATTGTTTTTCCATTTCACTACCTAATTTACAGGAGATCGGGTGTTGACTGGTTTGTGAAAGACAATGGGAGAGTTTTTTACAACCCCACTGACGAGCCTACGCAGTTAACCAATAGAGCCGAGCAATTTGGCACAACGGATCAGAATGTAGCCATCGAATTGTTCCGCATTAATGGCGGTAAGGCTGGGTATTATTTAGCAAACCTGCGAGATAAAAAATACTACTACTGCGGTCAAAAATGGGAAGATGTCAAGGCCAAGCTAAAAGAATTAGGTATTGGTAGAGATGAACCAAGTTCCTCTTGACGCAAATAATTTTTGCTTTGAGCGTAGTTTACCGCCGTAGACATCTCTCTATTGCTCTATCTAAAGATTGATCCAAAAAGTGGGAATATCCAAATGGCATCCATCATATTGGCGGATTCGGTGTGAGTATGCCTTTCAATATAGTCTTTACCGCTTTAATCTCAGCAATTAGATACTGGGAAGTAGATTTACCTGAATGTTTCAATCTATTAAATAATTCCAATTAAAAATGATGGAAAATACATTAGTTGATAAAACATTCCGTGACAGCGATGGCAATGTTGTCATCGCTCAAATGCCAAACCTGCCGCTTATTGTTTGGATAGTAACCAGTGTACTTGCTCTAATTTTTACAACTGGCAAGATTAATACAGTATTGGATGTAGTAGCAAATGGCTCGTTATTTACTTGGGCATGGATGGAATTATTTCAAGGCGTTAATTATTTTCGCAGATCACTAGGTCTTGTTGTATTGATTGGTATTATCGCATCAAAAATTATCTAGTTTGCTATGCGTCTAAATACTCTGCCACTGCTGCCAAATCTTCCATTGCCCGATTCAGGCGATTGAGCAAAGCTTCGGCTACTTCCGGTTGATTGTTAATGGTTTCTAATTTTTCTTTGAGATGACGGTCTAGGGCTTCTATCCACAATGACAATTGTGTGTGACGAATTGCTGTGAGTAGCCCCATATTTCTTAACACAGCCAAATGAAACCCCAGTTAGTTTTGTCCACCGTACCCCAGGTATCCGTTCCACAGTTCCAACTTTTCTGGAGTAAATTCTTCATATTGGTCAAAGGTAATGCCCACCGGCTCTAGTTGGGGTTGTGGCAGTGGAGGTTGAGGGGTCATTTCCACACCCCAACCTTCGATGAGATCGCTATCTTCTCGGCTTGATCAAAAGACAACTGGTTTGGGCATTCCACCCCGGATTTTCGCACTTTCGCCAACCCACTTTTGAGTAATTCTTCCCCAAAGCTAATGTCTACCTCACTTGTCCCATTAGCCATCACTTCAGCAACTGTGTAACCATCACTATCTTTTTCCACCGGGATGATCATCACCTGATTTTCCGCCGCCTTTACTAGCAATATAACTTTTTCTTTGGCAGGGTTGTCTAATACTGCAACAATGCCGCAAAGACGAACATTTATTTGTTTGCCATCGGCTTGTCGAAGTGTCAATCTGTCTCCATCAACTACGTCGATAACTGTCCATTCTTCTGTTAATGAGATAGTTGACTGATTTACCTGGAGAATTACTAGCCCCCCTGTTACCACAACGACTATTAATCCTATTCCTGCGGCGATCGCACCCAAAATAATTCCTGTTCTTCCTGGCGAGTTCATTTGTGGCGAATTATACAACAAGTTATCATTCTAACCGCATTTCCTATGCTTCCTCCCTTACCCACTCCAACCCAGTTTGCAACGCAGCCGCCGCACTGTAATATATCTTCTGTTCGCCAAATATACCCCCAGTACGGCTGATAATGCGGAACTGCCAGCATTTTTCAGGGGTGTAATAGACGATGAGGATACTGCTGTTGATGCAGAGGACTTCATCAACCTTCATTTGGGACATGGGTTTGTTTCAGGATGGAGTTATCTCAACTTATGAATTGATTACAAATGTAAGTTTTCTGCATCTAATCATCAAACTTAACTTTGGCTTGTGCTTGAACTGTTTTCATAACACAACATCGCATCTTAAGTAAATATCCCTGTTGTATTTGCTATCATAACTACTATCAGTACCAAGCCTCAAAATTACACCTGCAAGTATCTAGCTTTCTTCTAAATTATTTTTGAGGAGAATAAATTCATGGGTTTGATCAAAGAAGGTACGATTGCAGAAGTTAATCACGGTAGATACAAACGGTATTCTGTATTAGTTGTTGAAGATCGTCATGATATTCCACTTACAGAATTTTTCGGTGGGGAAAGTAACTACTGGGTTATGTTTATATCTGGAGAAAAAGCGGTTATTCATGGAGACGATCTCAAGCCCCTAGTCGTTTGCCCTCTTTTAAAAGAAGATATTCCTCAGTTGCAAAAAATGCAAAATTTGCTCCCTTAGTGATATCGACTCAAGCTATAGTAAGCCCAAATACCGATGAAACGCTGCCACAGCATTTACCACACCATTCTCTGCCCTAATCTTCTCCCCTAATTCCTGGGCTTTCAACCTCATCGCTTCATCACCCAGCATTACCTTAATTACTGCTGCTAAACTGTCCTCTGTCACTTTCTTATACGGTATCGGTGCAGGACTCACCCCCAGCTTCATTAGCAACTCACCCCAAACTGGTTGATCTGCAAAAAAGGGTACGACAATTGAGGGTATCCCTGCACGTAAAGTAGCCGCCGTTGTACTCGCACCACCATGATGAATCATTGCTGACACTTGCGGCAGTAACCAATCATGCGGCACATCTTTGACCACGCACACGGGCCAGTCCTGGGGTCGTGGGATAACGTGTGAACTGAAACCATACAGTACGGGTATTCGTGCTACATTCGCTGGGGCTTTGATTCGGAAGCGTTTGCCCAAATATGGCAACGGAGGTAATTGCAAGGTTTCGGTTCTGTATGTGTTAATCAATTCTCGATATCTCTGCCAGTACATGAACTCTGCAATGAAATAGCTGGCATAGTTAATGACTTTCTTAAGCGGGTTTTTTGCCGTGTGAGCAAATTTCATAAACCCAAATGCCCCGGTTGGAGTCATTGGTATCACTGATGCGAAGAAACAAGGTATGCCTAATTTCTCTGCAATGTTATACGCCCAGTTTGTTAGCGGCGTGTAGATGATTACGTCTGTGCCTTGACAAGCTGCCCAGGCCGATTGCATTTGTTGAGTAAGCAGCTTTTGTTCTTGTGCCGATTCGAGCTTTTCTCCTGCTATAAATCGCTGGCCTTGATGGGATTGCAGAAACTCTTGTATATTTGGGGCGATCGCCACAAACTCTAAATCACACTGCCTCACGAATGACTCAAAGTTTTCATTTGTTGCTACTGTTACCTCATGACCCGCACGTTTCAAGCCCATACCCAAAGCACAATACGGTTGTACATCGCCTCTCGACCCGATTGTGAGGAGCGTAATCTTTAGCGTTCGGCTTGGTGCGGTGGGTGAACTAGGGTTCAATTGCTGTTCCTACTGGTCAGTGGGGTCTACTGACAGATTGTACTAAATCTGCTGTAACGAATGAGCGATCGCACTGCAATTTAGGCTTTTGAGATTAAACCAAGCAAAATTTTTCTTGGTGAAAATCAACCGAAAAATGAAAAGATGAGAATTTATGACGCAAATCTAGAACCTAAACTAAACAAATTTCCTTGATTGTCTTAAGCGAGTGTTTAAAAAATATAAGCTGCCTAAGTAAATGAGGAGTTCATCTATGTCTAAAAAAGTTGCAATTGTCGGCGCAGGCCCTGGCGGTTTAGCTACAGCTATCCGTCTTGCGGGAATCGGGTATCAAGTAGAAATCTTTGATGCGGCTGAACGTGTTGGTGGAAGAATGCGCGGTTTTGAAGTTGATTCCTACGCTTTTGATACTGGCCCCACTATTCTCCAACTGCCACACTTATATAAAGAGCTTTTTGAGGAAGCTGGTTTGAATTTTGCCGACTATGTTCAACTCAAACGATTAGAACCATATACACGCCTGAAATTTTGGGATGGTACTCAACTGGATATCACTTCGGATCTACAGTCATTCAAAACCCAACTGGCCAGCTTACGCTCCGATTTACCACTAGCATTTGATCGCTGGTATAGTGAGCATATCCGTAAATATGAGTTAGGTTACAAACCCTATTTAGCCAGCCCTGCACGCTCTATTTTTGGTTACTTGCGCCCAGATGAACTGATGCGGTTTTTGTCTTTTCGTCCTTGGGAAACTTTATATCAACACTTTTGGCGATTTTTTCAGGATGAACGCTTAGTCTATGCTCTGAGCTATCCGTCCAAATATTTGGGAATGCACCCGACTGTGGCATCCAGTGTCTTTAGCCTGATTCCATTCTTAGAATTTTCTCAAGGAGTATGGCATCCAGTCGGTGGATTTCGTGCATTAGCTCAGGGTTTAGCTAATGCCGCTCAAGATTTAGGAGTGAAAATTCATCTGCATTCGCCTGTTCACCAAATCTGGATTGAACAAGGGCAAGTTCGTGGTTTGGAACTGGCTGATAGTTCTCGCCATCAGTTTGATGCAGTGGTAATTAATGCTGACTTTGCCTATGCTGTTCGTCATTTGTTACCAACTTCAGCACGCGGTCGCTACACTGACAACAAGCTTGGGCAAATGCAATTTTCATGCTCTACCTTCATGCTTTATTTGGGCATCAATCGCCGCTACGAAGATTTACCTCATCATCAAATTTATTTATCAGACAATATTCGCCGACTTGAACGTCCTTGGGTTGATGATTCAGCACTAGATGAAACTGATCCACCATTTTATGTCTGTAATCCTTCAATTATCGATCCGGCTAATGCACCCGCCGGTCACAGCACTTTATTTGTTTTAGTACCAATCCCCAACACTTCTTATGCTGTTGACTGGGATATTAAACAAAAAAGCTATACAGATTTTATTCTTAAACGTTTACATTTGCTGGGATATCACAATATCGAACAACACATTGTTACCCAAAGGTGTTACACAGCACAAACTTGGCTTGATGATTATCGCGTTCATTTGGGCGCTGTGTTTAATCTCAGCCACAATTTGACTCAGCTTGGGCCATTTCGTCCACCTATTCGTTCAGAAAATATTGCTGGATTGTACTGGATTGGTGGTGCTGTTCACCCTGGTAGTGGTTTACTCACTATTTTGGAAGCATCTCGTAGTGCTGCTGGATTTATTCATCAAGATTTTGCTTTAACTGGGTCTTAGCAATCCTGTTCTGCTTGAGTAATTCTTTGGAAAAGATAGCCAGTTCTTCTACTTGTCAAAATAAATTCTGGATTGGTGACGTTCTCTCCCGTTAACCTGACAGTATAACGGGAGCTTCTAATCTAGAATCGGATAGTTGAGAACCATCAAATTCTAAAACAGCTTCGCGCTTCACAGGCTGGGTAATCCCTAAGCCTCCACGCGCAGACAAGATGAGTCCCACCTCGCTAATTGCCCGATTTAAAATGTTGACTGCGGCGTTTTCATCTCGATCCATCAATAATCCACATTTCGGGCAATGATGCAAACGAACAGACAGAGTTTTCGGGACTTTATGACCGCAGGATGAACAATTCTGACTCGTAGAATGAGGATTAACTTTTACTACTCGGACACCGCGTTTGACCGCCACTGCCTCCAAGATATTGATAAATGCCCCCCATGCAGCGTCCAGAATTGATTTACTCAATCGTGTTTTAGCAAGACCTTTGATATTCAAGTCTTCCACTGCGATTAAGTCAAAATATTTGACTAATTTGTGTGCTGTTTTGTAATGAAAATCTTTCCTAGTACGCTCAATCCTTTGATGAATCCGGGCTATGTGGTTTTTCTTTTTAGCTTGTCTTCGAGAGCCTTTTTGTTGACGAGCTAGTTGACGTTGTTGTCGTGCCAGATGATGTTGAGTGCGACGATAAATCTGTGGAATAGGTACTGTATCTCCATCTGATGTTGTCAAAAATTCTTTTAGCCCAACATCAACCCCTACAGCAGATTTAACCTCATCAAGTGGTAATAATTGCGGCACAGAATTATCTTGCATAGAAATGCAGCAGTACCATCCATCTGCTTTGCACACAATCGTACAAGTTTTGAGTACAAAGCCCACTGGTAATGGTCGGTGTAAGATGACTGGCATCTCACCAATTTTACTAAGTTTCAATAGGCCGTCTTTGAGGTTAGCACCTGCCTTTGGGCAATTCACTCGTGGGTACACAAAAGACCTAAGTTCCCCAGGCTTTTTAAATCTAGGACGACCACCTCGTTTCCCTAATGCGTCTGGGACTAACCACCGTTCCCACGCTTGATTTAAACGCTGCAAATTGATTTGCTGAGATTCTGCCCAGATATTTTTGTAATCGGGAAACAGTATCTTTGTTTGTTTTAAATCTGCTTGTTGAGTATAGTAATTAACTCGCTGTGGGATTTGTCCAATTGGTTCACTAATTATTGAACATCGGTCAATTTGACAACGACTTCTGTTGAGTGCATCTAACCTCTGCCCCAAGGCGTAATTCCAATGACGACGTAGTAGCTCTAATGTATTTGACATCAAAGCTATTTGCGCGGCATTAGGTAAAATTCGGTAACAGTAAGTTAGAATCATATTACTAATTATATTACTTATTGCTAATAAATGGAAGAGTTATATGATAAAGGTTTCCGATCAGTTTACTCTCTTACTGCTCATATAGTCTTTGTGACTAAATACAGGAAAAAGGTGATTAATGAAGCTATACTTTCTAGGCTGGCAGAAATATTTAAAGATACCTGTACTAAATGGGAATGCTCATTAGTAGAATTTAACGGTGAAGTTGATCATGTACATTTACTCATTCGTTACCATCCACAAATTGAACTGTGCAAATTTATTGCTAACCTCAAAACTGTTTCTAGTCGATTAATTCGTAAAGAGTTTGAACCTATTTTGAGCCAAGTGTATACAAAACCTGTGCTGTGGACAGGTTCTTACTTTGTTGCTAGTTGTGGCGGGGTCACAGTTGAGCAGTTAAAAGAATATGTGCAGCAACAACAATCACCTCAAAAATAAGGATTCGCTTTGCTCACGAGCGAGAACGTTTGCCTCAATTCCCCACCCATCAACCTTTGGTATGATGGGCGACCCCTTGAGGCTTTTGGTTGGGGTCAGTTTCTAACTTCGAGCGTAGTCTGGATATATGCACATCCACTACGCGAGTATCCGCGTGTTGTTCTGCACCGTATCCCCATATCTGCTGTAAAATCTCCGCACGCGAAAACGATTTTCCACTGTGACTCACCAGTAACTCTAACAGGCTGTACTCTAATCCTGTTAACCGAATCCGCTCATTGTCCTTGTAAACTTGTCGTTTATTCGTGTAGATTTTGAGATTATCTACCTCAATTATCCCTGAGTTGGGAATCCCCTCACTAGTTGTCTTACTGCTGCGTCGCCTTAATATCGAGCGAATCCTTGACTCTAACTCTTTAGGAGAAAATGGTTTGGCAATGTAATCATCCGCCCCTAATTCTAAACCTGTGATTCTGTCGGCAACGTCTGCCAGCGCGGTCAGCATGATAATCGGCACATCCGATTCTTTACGCAATTCTTGACAGACACCATACCCATCTAGCTTTGGCATCATCACATCAAGAACTACTAAGTCTGGGGAGGAAATACGAAATGTTGTTAACGCTTCTTCACCGTCGCTAGCTGTTACCACATCGTAGCCAATCATCACTAGCCTTGTTTCTAAAATCCGGCGAATGCTTGCCTCGTCGTCTACCACCAGGATTTTTTCTGTACCACTTTCCAACTTAAACAGCGCTCCAGGAGATGAAATTTAACTCATCCTTATCATGTCCGAGCCATTAAATTTTGCCACTACCACTGCAACATATCTTATTTGGGCTTTTGCTTATCCGTTGTTGAAGCTGAAAATTATACCTGAACTTGAAAACAGTGGTAGTTGAATTACCTGTGTCTGTTTCCCATTCTCCAGATTGGACAACGAAATCCCTAACAACCTGATACTACGACTTTTTAGCTCAACTGCTTCAAATAGTGCTGTCGCTGTGGCAATAATTGTTTCTATATCACCTATATAGTCAGGTAAAGTCTTACTACGTGTGATTTGCTGATAATCACCGAACTTAATTTTTAGCGTTATCGTGCGTCCTCGTGCCTGATGCTGCTCTAGCCGTTGCTGGGTAGTGGTAAATATGTAGTGAAGCTAGATAATTTCTAACTCAAATTATTCTTT
>NZ_CAWUDJ010000081.1:0-9928 GCF_963920875.1 Anabaena sp. CCY 9910
ATGAAATAGATTATAAAATCAACCAATGGCGAATTGAGAATATGGGTAAGATGCGGTACAACTTTGGTTTTAATGCAGAGCAAGCTGAGATGCGAAGGCAACGAATTTTAGAAAGACTGGAATATTTATATCATATACTTTATCCCTAAATTACACATAATCTGGATAAAAAAGTTATGAAATAATAACTATATAATACAAAAATTGCTACAACTTTTTATTTGCTCTTTATTATTCTTCCAAACAGATGACGCAGTTGTTAGCACTATTAATTTCCTGGGGAATTGAAATACCTGTGGTATTAATTACTTTAGCAAATACACAGCAATTTTTTTCCCGTGGGGATATCTACAATACGTCGATTATAGCCTTTGCTGCAACCCTCTTCACCCATCCCCTAGCTTGGGAAAGTAACCAAATACTAATTCCTTACATGGACTTTCCTCTCAGAATAGCACTGATAGAAAGCTGTGTGGCGATCGCAGAAGGGATTCTCTATGCAATAATTTTAAAATTAGGTTGGCAAAATGGTTTATTTTTATCCATCATTGCTAATGGAGCTTCGTTTTTAGGAGGTTTGCTAATCGATGAATTCTTGCGATCATAAATACTGGTAATGCAATATTTAGAAAATCTCTCTGATAGGCAAGCAACCCTTGCAGTACAAGGGGGATTGATTGGAAATACGCTTTGTCGTTGGAGTTGACAGACCCTGGTTTTGACTTTAGTGTTTTGAGCGAATTCCGCGACCGATTAATAACAGGTGGAGTCGAGCGACCAATACTAGACTTGATGCTGTCGAAATTTCAAAAACTTAAACTACTGTCAGGGAGTTAATGCTGTTATTGTATCCTGTACATCTTAACAACGAGCAGTTTATAAGGTAAAAGTAGATACAGCTAAGAATTCTTGAAGAATCACAATGGATGTAATATGAGTGAATTAGTTGTAGTCAACTTTGATGACAAATACAAAGCGGATGAAGCGCTTCTAGAACTGCTAAAACTTGAACAAGAGTATTTAGCTGACTTGGAAGACGCAGTTATTATTACCAAAAATGCACAGGGTAAGATTAGGGTTAAACCGTATCATGATTTAGTTAAACCCGGTGATCTGAGCAATGAACTTTGGGGTGGAATCATTAGCTCCACTTTCTTTCACCGCTTTCTGACAATTAAAGAGAGCGTGTTTGACAGTAATTTCTTAACCGAAGTCGAAGAATCTTTAAAGCCAAATTCCTCATCTTTGTTTGTCTTGATTAATTATGCTCATCCAGAGAAAATAATTGCAGAATTTCATCGGTTTGAAGGAAAGTTAATTAGAACAACTCTGTCTAAACACCAAATAGAGAATCTACAAAAAAATTACCAAAAAGCCTAAATAATTTGAGTGCTTAAAATAAATTATATGGCTAATAAAATTACTGAAAAACTCAAGCAAGCTACCGCTAGTTTGCTAATGATGAGTGAATCAGAGTATCCTTTTGAAGTGTTTCTATGGTCTAACCAAGTTCAAGAACCTTTGACAAATCAAAAACTTATTCAGTTAACAGGACATTCCCAAGATACATCAGTTGAAGAAGTAGAACTAGATTATTTATTTCGGAACTGTGCTTTAGAAAAAGAATGGCACGATGAAATACAAAAACAAAATGTGCAGAAGTTTCAATCACTTGTCAAAACATTAAAAGATAATCTGACTAATATTCATGTCTATCGGGTAGGCACGATAAATATCGATATCTATATTATTGGTAAAACACCATCTGGGGATTTAGCGGGAATTACCACAAAAGTTGTAGAAACCTAATTAATCAATTATTAAGCTGTTACGCATTTAAATTGTATATTTCGCACTCAGGTTGTCAAAAGTCCAAAGTCCAGATCCCAAGCTAGCCTTTGACTCTGGACTCTTGACTATGGACAGCCCTGACGCAGGAATATTTGATTTAGGTGCGTATCACCTTAGCCTGTCTATAATTTACAGACAGGCTTTAAGTTTTTAGTGAGCTAACTATCCTTACAAATTGTCAACTCTAGCCTCAATTACAGATTGAGTAGTTGTAGAGACATTAGAGAGCAAATCGTAACCAGTGTTTACTTCGATAGAGTCAACACTAACTCTGTAGTCTCTCCAATTTGCATATCTAACACCTTGTGTATTAGGTATGTTTACAGCAATTACTCTTGTGCTAGTCGTTACGCTGGCAGCACCAGAGTTTGGTCTATTTAGGACTACAATAACTTTCCAAGTTCTAGCTGGGACTGTAACTTTACCTCCAGCAATAGTGCTGAAGGTTCCATTCGACAAGGTTCCACCAGCGCCATAGGAACCGGAAATAATATAGAGTTCTTTACCTTGATTGACCACTAAATCTCGACAATAATTTTCTAGATTTGCCCATACTCCCTGATTATTATCAGGTGCTTGGGGTATCATATTTGTCATCAGAAAAGTAGCAGAGTTATTTGCAATTGTATTTGTTCTATCTGCTGAAGGAGCCATGTGACCACGGTCAAAACCACTACCACTGTAATCAGAGGACGTAACTCGGTAGCAGCCTGAAGGTAATGTAGTATCTGCACGAAAATCATCTTGGCGAGGCGCGCTTCCGAGCCATGATGTATTTAACTGCCAACTTACCCAATTTGGTGTCCCTCTATAGCAATTGTAAGAAACTGCATATTGAGATTTGCTTAATAAAAGATTACTGTAACTAGTATTAGCCCCACTAGGATTGCCCATCGTTAAATGAACACTTGAGGTTTGGGCAGTTAAGGGATTTTGTAGATAACTAACCAGGATTAATGATATTGCTGGTAAGGCAATAAGTAGAATAGTCTTAGAAAATTTAGACTTCTTCATTCGTTACTATTTATTTGTTGAAACTAACTACAATTGCTTCTGTTCAAGTTACAGAAACTCAGTCAAACTTAGCGATTGTAATATAGCTTTGGTTGTATAAGCTGAGGTTAAAAAGTTGAAAACATTGTATTAACATTTAGTAATCATTTAGGTGATTATCTTAAATAAACGTTTCCAATAATATGGAAAATTGTAATTATTTCTGTGATGAAGTAGGCATGAGCCTTTTCTACAGAACGCTACGCTTTCCTCGTAGGGTATGGAGCAATACGGTTCAGTTAACGTTGTCAGCTTATCGATTTCAGAAGAACCAAGACTTGGGGGATTCTCCCCCAAACCCCCGATTGGGGGACGGTTGCGTCCCCCAAGCCCCCTCCAAAGAATAGATCTGTTTTATTTTCTTAACTGAACCGTATTGGGGTATGGAGTGTATTTGATTTAGCAGAAGGACTTCCAGAGTTAAGTATTTATCGTCCCATTGTTGGGTAAACTGCGCTAATTGAAGAAGATCATACGCGCTAAAAATTAAAGAAGTTGCGCTGTCGCGGCTATATAAACTCTTACAAATAAAGCTAGTAAGCTAAATCAGAGAATTTTTTCTGAGTTTGTTTCTTAGTTTTAATCTTTTGCTAGCAGTTTCTTAACCTAGCTGGGATAGTTTGAGGGCAATGGAACCGAATAGCAATTGGAGTATGTAGCCATTTTATGGCATATATGCTGATTTTTGGGAGAGATTTAGCGATCGCCGTAGGTCATCGCCTATCTGGCAAGTTTAGCTGTAAACTGCATCCTTTGCAGTTACATTTGCTTTGTTGCCAAAAATAACGTCGTTTATACCCCCAACTCCCAAAGCTTAGTACTTTGGGTCAATTTGTGCATTATTCAATTTTTTATCGTTCAGGTCTTACTCAAGCTTAAAAGTATAAGGTTTTTCTCACTTACACCCCTAAACCCCTACACCCCCATACCCCTAAACTCCTATACCCCAAACTCTGGATTATGGTAAACACTACAGTCCGCTTTTCCCAGTTCAACGCGTCTCTAAACCGTAACGCTGAAGGTCAGTTAGTCAGTGATTTATCTACCCCTAATAACGCTCAGGCGAAAGCTGTGGCGGAAATCATCCAGCGCAATAACCCGGATGTGTTGCTAATTAATGAGTTTGACTACGATAGTGATGATCCTTTAGAAGCGGTTCGACTTTTCCAACAAAATTACCTGGGTGTGAGCCAAAACGGTGCAACGCCTGTTAATTATCCTTATGTTTACATTGCTCCCTCAAATACGGGTATTGCTTCTGGGTTTGACTTAAACAATAACGGTGTAGCTGTGACCACTCCAGGCGCATCAGGATATGGTGATGATGCTTTTGGTTTTGGTAGTTTCCCTGGTCAATTCGGGATGTTGCTGTTATCCAAATACCCAATTGATACTGCTAACGTCCGCACCTTCCAAAATTTCCTATGGAAGGATATGCCAGATTCTTTATTATCTACTATCCAGAGTCCTGGTTCTCCAACGCCTTGGTACTCACCAGAAGAACAAGCGGTTTTGCGCCTCTCCTCTAAAAGCCACTGGGATGTACCCATTTTGGTGAATGGTGAAACAGTTCATGTCCTAGTTAGTCACCCCACACCCCCAGTTTTTGATGGTGCAGAAGACCGGAACGGTAAACGCAACCATGATGAGATTCGTTTTTGGGCAGACTATATTACCCCTGGTGAAGGTGGTTATATTTATGATGATGCTGGGGGAACTGGCGGTTTAGCTGCGGGGTCGAGCTTCGTGATTATGGGTGATCAAAATGCTGATCCCTACGATGGGGATAGTTTTGATAACGCTATTCTGCAACTGTTACAAAATCCTGGTGTTAATACTAACTTTATTCCCAGCAGCCCTGGTGCAGCGCAACAGTCAGGCTTACAAGGGGGAGCCAATACCAACCACCAAGGCAATCCTAGTTTTGATACAGCTGACTTTGCTGATACCACTCCGGGGAACTTACGCTCAGATTACGTCCTACCTTCTACGGACTTGCAGATTACTAACTCGCAAGTTTTCTGGCCTGTAAATAATGATCCCACATTCCCCCCTGTGGGAACGTTTCCTTTCCCCAGTTCCGACCATCGCTTGGTATCGGTCGATGTGCAGGTGGGGGCGACTGAAGCGGGTAAAACTATTACTGAGTTGGAGTTTCAAGGACAAACTACTTTCCCCACAGGCTTTATTCCTAATGGTGCGGCTGGGGTAGTTAATGGATTGGCAGCCCCGGTGGGTGGGTTATCTGGTGTTACCTATGATGCAGCCAACAACCGTTACTATGCTATCTCTGACGATCGCTCTCAATTTGCCCCTGCGCGTTTTTATACTTTTACAAAAAACGGAGATGTAACTTTTACTGATGTTGTCACTCTCAAAGATAGCAATGGTAATACTTTCCCCTTAAATAGCCTTGACCCAGAAGGTATCGCTTTAACTAATAATGGGACTGTATTTATCTCTTCCGAAGGTGAGGCGAATCCTAGCGCTGGTCGGGTGACCAATCCCTTTATTAGAGAGTTTTCCTTAACAACAGGTCAAGAAGTTCGCTCTCTTTTTGTACCGACTAAGTTTCTTCCTATTGTCCAGGATACCAATAACAACGGTATTGTTGATACTGGTGATACTCAAACATCAGGGGTTCGCAATAACCTAGCCTTTGAAAGCCTCACCATCACACCAGACCAAAAAACTTTATTCACCGCAACAGAAAACGCCCTCTTCCAAGATGGTGCTAGGGCTTCTCTCACCAGTGGTAGCCGTTCGCGGATTCTGCAATATAACTTAGTTAGTGGTCAGCCAGAGAAAGAATATCTTTATATTACAGATGCGATCGCTGCTGCGCCAAATCCATCTACAGGCTTTAGTGATAATGGTTTGGTAGACTTGCTGGCGATTGATAACCGTGGTACTTTGCTGGCGGTGGAACGTTCCTTTGCTCAAGGTGTGGGGAATACAATTAATATCTACGAAATTTCTCTGCAAGGTGCGACCGATATTAGCACCATTAACTCTCTCGATAGTCTAGATACCACAGAATTTGCTGCCATTCAACCCGCCCAAAAGCGCCTATTATTAAATCTCAATGACCTCAACCTACCCAATGGTACAGACAACATTGAGGGTATTAGCTTCGGCCCCAAACTAGCTGATGGTAGTCAATCGATTGTCTTGGTGAGTGATAACAACTTTAGCGGTACGCAATTTACGCAAATCCTTACCTTGAGTGCAGAGATAGTTCCCACGGTTACGCCGACGGTGGAAACTCGCCCTGATTTACTCGACGATGATAATCCATCAATTCCAGTAATTGACCAGAATGCGGATGCTGATGACCCAGCAATTTATGTGAATGGGACGAATCCCGATGCTAGCCTTGTTATAACTTCAGTTAAAAATGCCGGATTGCGGGTTTATGACTTGTCAGGGAACTTGTTACAGAGTATTAATCCAGGCGGTATTCGCTACAACAACGTAGATTTACAATACGGATTCAGATTAGGCGGTCAATCTATAGATATCGTCGTAGCAAGCGATCGCCAAAATGATAAGCTGGTATTCTTCAAAATTAACCCCAATCCCAGCACCCCCGGTCAATATTTAGAAAACATCACCGATAGCAGTTTGGGGACTATCTTCCAAGGCGCACCCTTCGCACCACCCTATTCGTCTTCTTCCCGCAGCGCTTACGGTCTAGCTTTGTACCGTAGCCCCATCACTAATGATTATTATGTCTTTGTCAATCGCCGTCAAACTGGAGACATCGCCCAGTTAAAACTTATAGACCAAGGTAATGGCAAAATTGGGACGCAACTAGTCCGACAGTTCACCATCCCCACCGATGGGGGAATTGACCCCCAAACAGAAGGGATGGTGGTAGACCAAGAAACTGGTTTCCTGTACATTGGACAAGAGAATGTCGGTATTTGGAAATACGAAGCCGAACCCAACAGGGGAAATATAGGTAGGCTAATTGACACAATCAAAGATTTGGGTGGTTCTTACCTAACAGATGATGTAGAAGGCTTGACTATTTACTATGGTGAGAATGGTACAGGTTACTTACTAGCATCGAGCCAAGGTGAAAATACCTTTGTTGCTTATACCAGGGAGGGTAACAACGATTATATCGGTAGTTTTGCCGTGGGGAATAATGGAGCGATCGACAGTGTGCAAGAGTCCGATGGCGCAGATGTAGTTAACGTCCCATTAGGTTCTAATTTCCCCTTTGGTTTGTTCGTTACCCAAGATGGTGACAACCAACCAGCCAACATAGTTGATGGTGAAAATGTTAACGCCAACTTCAAGCTAGTACCTTGGGAAAATATCGCCAATGCTTTTTCTCAACCCCTAGACATTGACACCACCAGTTACGACCCTCGTAATCCCGTCGCCCAAGCCAGATTGACTATCTACGATTTTGATAACCTACCCAAATTAGGGACAACTTCCGCAGGTCAAGATATTTTCCTTGGTGGTTTCTCTGGGCTATATTTCCAAGGTATTGCTGCTAATGGTAACTTGAAATTCGTCACCCATACAGACCGCGGCCCCAATGGTGAAAACATCGGTGCAAATAGACCATTTGCTTTACCCAACTTCCAACCAGAAATAGTCAGCTTTGAACTCAACCGTGCTACAGGCGAGATTACTATCACCCAAAGAACCGGATTGTTCCGCCAAGATGGGACAACACCCTTAACTGGACTACCCAACCTGCAAGCCGGCGCAAGAAACACCGCCTACACCGATGAAATTCCCGTTAACTTACAAAACCAAATCTTACCCAACGACCCCTTGGGAGCAGATTTGGAGGGGATTGTTGTAGATAAAAATGGGGATTACTGGTTGGTAGATGAGTACCGTCCAGCAATTTATCATTTTGATAGTAATGGCAAACTAATCGAGCGTTTTATCCCCAGAGGAACAGCCACTGCACCCAATCCCGACCAACCAGCCGGTACTTTTGGGATTGAAGTACTACCAGAAGTTTATGCCCAACGCCGCAATAATCGCGGATTTGAAGCTGTGGCGCTGGAGGGTAACAAACTTTACGCCTTTATTCAAAGTCCCATTGATAATCCGGACAATACTGGTGATACAGTTTCTCGTAGTTCCCGCAACTTAAGGATTCTGGAGTTTGATCTTGTCAGTAAACAGGTAACAGCCGAATATATTTATTTACTGGAAGGTCTGCCAAATACTGACAAAATTGGTGATGCTGTGTCTTTGGGTAAGGGCAAATTCGCCGTAGTTGAACGAGATGATGGTGAAACCGCCGACGCTAATAAATTGATTTTTCTGATTGATTTAGCAGGGGCTACCAATATCAATAACTCTGCTAACTATAGCTTGCCCAGTGGTAAAACAATTGAGCAACTGACACCAGATGAGTTGACTGCTGCTAATATTACCCCCGTGAGTAAGAGTCTCATCGCCAATGCGGCCGAACTGGGTTACACAGGTGTGGGTAAATTGGAAGGACTAGCACTCGTCGCCCCCAATACTCTCGCCCTACTCAATGACAACGATTTCGGTGTCACTGGAACTACCATTAATCCTGATGGGACAATTAGTATTCGAGTTGCACCACTACCGGAAAGACTGGCTCTCTTAGAACTCCCTAATAATTTACCAGTCACACAGCCATTAGATATTCAGTTTGGCTCCTCTGGTAGTGATAATATTACGGCGGAACCCGGTCAAATATTATTCACAGGTGATGGTGCAGATACGGTAGATTCCCCTGGGAATAATACTATCTCCACGGGCAACGGAGATGATACGGTATTTGTGGGCAGTGATGCTTCTGTCTCTACTGGCAATGGTAATGATCAAGTCTTTATTGGTGTAGATAGTCCCGCCAGCAACACTACAGCTAACGGTGGTCATGGTGATGACGAAATCACCGTGATTGAAGCCGGTGGAAGTAATAACCTCTTTGGTGCAGCAGGTAATGACACTCTGCAAGTCATCGAAGGTTCTCGTCAATTCGCCTTTGGTGGTTCTGGTAACGACACCCTCACTAGTAACGGTAGTTATAACCGTCTCAATGGTGGTTCAGGAGATGACAAATTATTCTCCAGTGTGAATGACTCTGTATTCGGTGGTGATGGTGATGATGTGCTATTTGCAGGTCAAGCCGGTAGTAACCGTCTGAGTGGTGGCGCTGGTGCTGACCAGTTTTGGATTGCTAATGGTAGTTTACCAACTAGTAAGAATACGGTGACGGACTTCGCTGTCGGTTTTGACAAAATTGGATTGGGGGGAATTGGTGTGACACAATTTAGTGCTTTAAGTCTGGTACAGCAAGGTAGTGATACTTTGGTGAAGCTAGGTGCGACTGAGTTAGTTATATTGCAAGGAATTAACTCAACAAGTCTCACTCTCACTGACTTTGTGTTTGCGGTAAGTGTGGTGGCTTAGTTATACCAATTCGCACCTGATATGGATTAATGTGAGTTCGATGTATTCGGAATAACCCTCCTCCATAGCTGGCTTGGCTACGAAGGCGTAAGCCTACCCTCAGGGTTAATCAATAGCACACAGTAAGTTAACAATTACTCACTTTTCCTAACTTTCCTTGACAACCCTCTAATATACTCACGTAACACATCAGTCTTAGTCCTTGACACCTGTTCACAGTATAAATCTAGTAACTCTAGTTCTTTCTGTGGAATCCTTATTGTTAACTTTCTTTCGTCTTCCATTGTATGGCGATATGCTGTACAATATATAGTATATGCTATTAGGATTCAAGACAGAACTAAAAGTTAACAATAAGCAGCGTACTCAGTTGTCAAAACACTGTGGCGTAGCGCGTCACGCTTGGAACTGGGGGTTGGCATTAACCAAGCAAATACTCGACCATAACAAGTTGAGTCCAGAGGAGAAAATTAAATTTCCTAGTGCGATTGACTTGCATAAGTGGTTGGTAGCATTGGTTAAACCAGAACACCCTTGGTACTTTGGGCGTTGCTGAATAAGGGGATGAATTGATTTAGCTAGGTACAATTTGATACTT
>NZ_CAWUDJ010000082.1:0-8003 GCF_963920875.1 Anabaena sp. CCY 9910
CTTTGTCTGCTTTCTTCCTGATTATACTCTCCCCGTAGTAACAAAAGAGGGATGAAATATCGTTCCCCTGCCTCCACCTATCATTATTTACACATCCCCTGCGGAAGTGGAAATTTCCTAAAAGCGTTAATCTAAGATTCCGTTGCTAGATAAAATCTGGTTCACAAGAAATCCCAGGGGAAGATTGTGGGCTAGCGCTGGGAGAGATTTATGTCCTTTGTACCTTTACATATTCATAGTGATTACAGCCTGCTGGATGGGGCTAGTCAGCTACCTGAGTTGATTGATCAAGCGATCGCCTTGGGTATGAAAGCGATCGCTGTTACCGATCACGGTGTCATGTATGGTGCGATCGAACTACTGAAAATTTGCCGCAGTAAAAATATTAAGCCCATCATTGGCAACGAAATGTATATCCTTAACGGCGATCTGGCAAAACAAGAACGTGGTCGCCCTAAATATCATCAAGTTGTTTTAGCTAAAAATACTAAAGGTTACAAAAATTTAGTCAAATTAACTACAATCTCTCACCTCCAAGGTGTACAAGGTAAAGGTATTTTTTCTCGCCCTTGTATTAATAAAGATTTGCTCAAGGAGTATCATGAGGGCTTAATTGTCACCAGTGCTTGTTTAGGTGGAGAAATTCCCCAAGCAATTCTTAGCAACAGACCAGATGCAGCGCGGAAAGTTGCCAAGTGGTATAAAGACGTTTTTGGTGATGACTTTTATTTAGAAATTCAAGACCACGGCTCACAAGAAGACCGTATTGTCAATGTAGAAATTATTAAAATTGCCCGTGAGTTAGAGATTAAATTTGTTGCTACCAATGATTCCCATTACATTTCTTGCTTTGATGTAGAAGCACACGACGCATTGCTATGTATTCAAACTGGCAAGCTAATTAGTGAAGATAAGCGAATGCGGTATAGCGGTACAGAATATCTCAAATCTGGTGAAGAGATGAAGTTGCTATTCCGCGACCACTTAACCGATGATGTAATTGCAGAAGCGATCGCCACTACAGAAGAAGTCGCTGATAAAATCGAGCCTTACCATATTATGGGTGAGCCTCGTATTCCTAACTACCCAATTCCTTCAGGTCATACTGCTGATACTTATGTCGAAGAAGTTGCATGGCAAGGACTATTAGACAAACTCAATCGTAAATCCCGCAACGAAGTCGAGCCAGTCTACAGAGAAAGGCTAGAATATGAACTCAAAATGTTGCAACAAATGGGATTCTCCAGCTACTTTTTAGTAGTGTGGGACTATATCAAATTTGCCAGAGATAATAATATCCCTGTGGGGCCTGGTCGGGGTTCGGCGGCTGGTTCCCTAGTTGCATACACGATGGGAATTACCAACATTGATCCGGTACATCATGGGTTACTCTTCGAGCGATTTTTGAACCCAGAACGTAAATCAATGCCTGATATCGATACAGATTTCTGTATTGAACAACGGGATAAAGTAATTGAATATGTAACAGATAAATATGGGAAAGAAAGAGTCGCCCAAATCATTACTTTTAACCGTCTAACTTCCAAAGCAGTTTTAAAAGATGTCGCCAGAGTGTTAAACATTCCCTATGGGGAAGCCGACAAAATGGCGAAATTAATTCCTGTAGTCCGGGGTAAACCCACCAAACTGAAGGTGATGGTTTCTGACACTACCCCAGAACCAGAGTTTAAAGAAAAATATGATAATGACCCCAGAGTCCGCCATTGGTTAGATATGGCGATGCGAATCGAAGGGACTAACAAAACCTTTGGTGTCCACGCCGCCGGTGTAGTCATTTCTGCTGATCCATTAGATGAAATTGTCCCACTGCAAAAAAATAATGATGGGTCTGTAATTACTCAATATTTCATGGAAGACCTGGAATCAATGGGTTTGTTAAAAATGGACTTCTTAGGCTTAAAAAACCTGACGATGATTCAAAAAACCATTGATTTAATTGAAGAAAAACATGGCTTTAGAATCGACCCTTACGAAATCACTAGTCAAGAACGCAAGGCACAAAAAATATTAGCAAAAGGTGAATATAAAACTCTGCCAAAAGATGTCCAAAAAACCTATGAGTTGTTGGAATCGGGTGAATTAGAAGGCATATTTCAATTAGAATCCTCAGGGATGAAACAGATAGTACGAGATCTGAAGCCTTCTAATATTGAAGATATTTCTTCTATCTTGGCACTTTACCGACCAGGCCCTTTAGATGCTGGATTAATTCCTAAGTTTATTAACCGTAAACACGGGCGAGAAAATATCGATTACGAAAGCCAAGTTTTAGAACCAATCTTAAATGAAACCTATGGCATCATGGTCTATCAAGAGCAAATCATGAAAATTGCTCAAGACATGGCTGGTTATACCTTAGGACAAGCCGACTTGCTGCGTCGTGCGATGGGTAAAAAGAAAGTTTCGGAGATGCAGAAGCAGCAAGAAAAATTTATCGATGGTTCAACTAAAAATGGCGTGAAGAAGCAAGTAGCTGAAAAGCTATTTGAGGATATGTTGAAATTCGCCGAATATTGCTTAAGTTACGATACAGAAGTTTTAACAGTTGAATATGGATTTGTACCTATTGGTGAGATTGTAGAGAAAGGTATTGAGTGTAGTGTATTTAGCATTGATAGTAATGGTATTGTTTACACCCAACCCATTGCTCAATGGCATCATCGAGGTACACAAGAAGTATTTGAATATTGCTTAGAAGATGGCTCAATTATCAGGGCAACAAAAGACCATAAATTCATGACTCAAGATGGCAAGATGTTGCCGATTGATGAAATATTTGAACAAGAGTTAGATTTGTTGCAAGTGAAGGTTTTACCGGAGTAATACCAATTTGAAAAAAAAATGCAACAAATAAACCATTTGTAGAGACGCGATTCATCGCGTCTTCTTCACCCGAAGATGTGTTGCAATCATTAATTGAATTGGTATAATTTATTTATGATGTGTTCAGATACCCGACGTTTTTAAAAAGTCGGGTATCTATCATCTAAGATAATGCACTGAAAACTACCACCAAATACGATTTCCGTTTTCATCTACCCTAGCTTGACGAATTACATCAGAAATTTCTTCAGCATCCTTGACGTGATGTAATGCTTTTTGTTCACCATTAGGTTCGTCAACAATAAAATAGGTAGGTACTTTAATATGATCGCCTGTGATATCTGGTGCATCTACAGCCACCTGTTGGGCTTTCTCTTCGATTGATTGGGGTTCGTCGGCAATTCTGTCACCAGGGTTTGCTGTTAAGTTTCTTTCTTTCGCAGTTGGTTCTTCACGGGAATGCCAATCTTTACTTACTGGTTGTTTAATTTCTTTTGGTTGATTATTTTGATTTTTTAGATTTTCGTTAGTCATGGCTATTTCAGCAATTAAAATCTTATATGTCCACTAACATAGTCTAAAAAATCAAATGTTAATTGAGTTCCTTCCCTAGTGATACTTTTCTATTTTGGTAAAAATTACATATCTAAGGATATATCTTAGCTTATACATTTAGATGTAACCTCAGACTTGAGAAAGACAAGCCAACAAATATTCATTTCTTTAGTAAGGTGGGTATTGCCCACCAAAACCATGAGCCGGTGGGCAATGCCCACCCTAAAGATACTGAAAATTTTCTACGCAAGCGCAGGCTACGCCAACAGAAATCCAATCGGATTACTATATATATTTAGATGTAATCTTAGACTTGAGAAAGAGAAGAAAAAAATATTCATTTCTTTAGTTCAAAAGGCGTATATTTTCCACCCAAGGCTTCTACAATAGCGCGTGTATTTGCCTCCATCATTTTGATATAGGAATCACCATTACTTCCTTTAGCACCAATGGAATCAGAGTAGAGTTGATTTGGTGCTAGTTTTATCCCTGCTTCTTCGGCAACAGTTCTAATTAAAGTGGGATTAATTGTAGTTTCGGCAAAAATTGCAGGTACACCGATCTTTTTAATCGAGTCTACCAATCTTTTAACTGTTTGGGCGCTTGGCTGTTCTTCGGTGCTAATGCCAATTAAAGTCCCAGCGATCGCCAGACCGTAAGCTCGTCCATAATATTGGAAAGCATCGTGGGTTGTTATTAGTTTGCGCTTATCAGGCGGAATTGTCTGTATCTGCTGATTAACCCAGCTATGCAACTGTTTTAATTCATTTGTAAGCTGTGATGCCCTCTGAGTATATTTTTCTCTATCTTCAGGGGATAACTCAATTAAACCATCTCGAATAGCATTAACCATAGCCGCAGCATTTTCTGCACTCCCCCAAACGTGAGGATCTGGCACTACCTCACCTTTACCTTTATCTAACTGCAATGGTTTGACAGCTTCTCCTACTGCTAACTTTCTGGCTTTACTACCAGCAGCATTCATTAACTTAATCAACCCTGGTTCTAGGTTATAGCCGTTATACAAAATCAAATCAGCTTTTTCTAAAACTCTGCTGTCGGCTGGTACTGGTTCGTAAACATGAGGATCTGTCCCTGGCTTAAGTATTCCAGTTAATTGAATTTCTTCTCCCCCAACTTCCTGTGCTAAATCAGCAATGATGGTACTAGTTGCTACTACTTGCGGCTTACCATCTACACCCGCAGGAGTACGGCTAGAGTTGACTGAGGCGCATCCACCTATCAAAAGTCCCAAAAATACGCCTAATACAGATTGCCAGCAAAATCTGGCTTTTGAGTGAGTGATTGCATTCATCAGACTGTTATAGTTATTTTCATATTTTTCTCATTTTTTAAGTTACATTATTTTCATAATCTTTTCATTTTTTACGTCTCGGAAATGACACCATGCAAATTGCGAACTTTTCCTTAGCAACTAATTCCATGCGGGAACCAGTGGATACATCAACAGCAACAGCAACAATTAATATCTCCCATCTAGGGGTACACTACCGTACACAAGAAGCCTTGCGGGATGTTAACTGTATTGTCAAACCGGGACGAATAACAGGAATATTTGGCCCTAACGGTGCAGGTAAAAGCACTCTGATGAAAGCAATGTTAGGCTTGGTTCCCGTTAGCAGTGGTAAGGTATTATACCAAGAAAAACTCCTGATGCAGCAATTGGGGAAAGTTGCTTATGTTCCCCAACGTAGCCAAATTGACTGGACTTATCCCGCCGTAGTTTGGGATGTGGTGATGATGGGACGGGTAAAGAAAACAGGTTGGTTACGTAGTTTCTCGGCGGTGAGTCGCCAAGTTGCCAAAAATGCCTTAGAACGAGTGGGAATGTTGGATTATTGCGATCGCCCCATAGGACAATTATCAGGGGGACAACAACAACGGGTATTTTTAGCGAGGGCTTTAGCACAACAAGCAGACATATTCTGTTTTGATGAACCCTTGGTAGGTATCGATCAAAAAACCCAAACAGTTATTTTTGAGGTTTTCCATGAACTAGCTGCGGCTAACAAAATTGTGTTGGTAGTTAACCACGACTTAGGCGAATCTATCAGCCATTTCGATGATTTAGTATTACTCAACCGTGAATTAATCGCCACAGGTTCCCGCCAACAAGTACTTACAGAAGACAACCTGCACCAAGCTTACGGTGGTAAAGTCATCTACTTCTCTGATGCAGCTTGAACAGGGATTGGGGTTTAGGGGTTTAGGGGTGTGGGGGTATAAAGTCTCAACAGAAAATCTGGGTGCATAAGTTCCATAACTAATACGATGCACAACAACTAACAACTGACTATTGACAATGGACTAATGACTAAATATCTATGTTAGAAGCTTTAATTGAGCCGTTGCAATATGGCTTTATGCAGCGATCGCTTGTGATTGCTATTTTAGTAGGTTTGTTGTGTGCGGTTGTAGGTAGTTACTTGATGGTGCAAAGATTGGCGCTGTTAGGTGATGCTATCAGTCACTCGGTTTTGCCAGGACTAGCGATCGCCTTCATGGTGGGCGCTAACATATTTGTGGGCGCATTTATTGCTGGGGTTTTGAGTACGATAGCGATCGCTTGGATTAGGACGCGATCGCCCATCAAAGAAGATGCTGCAATGGGTATAGTATTCTCAGCATTCTTTGCCTTGGGTATTACCTTGATTACCGTTGTTCAAAAAGATAATAAAATCGACCTCAATCACTTTTTATTTGGTAATATCCTTGGCGTGACTGTTGATGAGGTGCGTGATACCGCCATTATCGCCGCTATAGTTTTAACGGTCGTAATTTTATTATATAAAGAACTATTATTTTACACCTTTGATCCTTTAGGCGCTCAAGCCGCAGGCTTACCAGTAAATCGCTTAAACTTTGGTTTAATGCTACTGATTGCCTTAACAATTGTCGCCAGCATGAAAGCAGTAGGAGTAATCTTGGTACTATCATTGTTAATTACCCCAGGAGCAACTGCTTATTTATTAGTGAAACGTTTGCACCAAGTCATGATTTTAGGTGCAGGGATAGGCGTTTTTTCCAGTATTAGCGGTATGTATCTGAGCTACTTTTATAATTTACCCTCCGGCCCGGCGATCGTTCTAGTAGTTTCAGGACTATTCCTATTAGCATTACTATTCAGTCCCAAACACGGAATCCTAATACCAAACTCATATCAAAAATAAACTAAGTAGGTCGGCGTAAATAAATATTGTTGGGATAAGGCAGGGGGCAGGGGGCAGGGAGCAGGGGGAGAAAGAGTTTGAGCCTTATTTACTTTTATTTACATAGTTTGGTTTTATTGCATCGACTTACTTACCAATTACCAATTACCAATTCTCTCCACCTTCTCACACTTGCCTGCAACTCCCCTGACAACCAACCATCAAACTGCGGATACACAGGCAAACGTGGCATCAAATCCCAACCGGCAGGCTGTAAGATTTCTCTCAATTCCTCCGCCTGAAGATGAGGATAATCAGGGTTCACTTCATCTTTCGGCCCAATTCCCCCTAAATCTCTCGCACCCGCTTCTATACAAGCCAGTAACCATCGCTCATCTTTAACTAAATTTGGCGGAATTTGAATTGTAATATCTGACGGTAAAATCTGGCGTGCTTTGGCAATCACTTCTGGTAACTGATGGGGATTAAAAGCTGGCGCGTTAAATGTCTGCTGGTTTCCTGGGCTGTGGGGTTGTAAAATAACTTCCTGAATGTGATGGTAATGCTGATGTAACTTCGATATGGCTTCTAGTGTCTCCCAGCAATCATCATTAGTTTCCCCAATCCCCAAAAGTAACCCTGTTGTAAAAGGAATTTGTAACTCTCCCGCCCACTCTAATTGTTGTAACCTTAATTCCGGTAACTTACTTGGTGCATAGCGATGGACTGTTTCTAACAATTTTGGTGTTAATTGTTCCAGCATTAAACCCATTGAAACATTAACGGTTTTTAATTTCTGCATCTCTGCGAAACTCAAAGGCCCAGCATTGGTATGTGGGAGAAAACCCAATGTTAACGCTAGTTTACATAAATCATAGATTCTCTGGAACCATGCCTGACGCTGTGGTGAGTGGGGGTGTACTTCTCCACTAAGGATAAGAATTTCACAGACTTGCTCATTTTGTAGCCGTTTGAAGATATCTTCTGCTGCTGATAGGGTCATCCACGAACTTTCCCCTGGGTCGGTGCGAAAGTTGCAGTAGGTACAGCGATTGAAACACTCATAAGTAGGAACAATCGTATATGCAGGACTATAAGTGGCAATACCTCCGGTCGGCTTTCCTATGGAATGCTGTGTGGACACTAAAGCACAGGTAGATTTGGCAACTGTCATAAAACAGATTTTCCTGAAGAAATGTAACTACTGTTCGAGCCGGATTCAGCGAAACTCATTTTTATCTACACCCAAAATCATTGTAAATACTGGTTTTCAGCGTTAGTGACCAAGTTTTGTAAAGTTTTTTCCTCAAAACACTTTACAAAACGAAATAATTACTGTTAATGTATGTAACAGGTGGAAACGCCTAAAACATACATAAAACCAACGTAATCATAAAGACATGACCGCAACCTTACAACAGCGCAAAAGCGCCA
>NZ_CAWUDJ010000083.1:0-7984 GCF_963920875.1 Anabaena sp. CCY 9910
GGACATTGCACAGTAGATGACCTCAATTCATCCCTCTATTATGCAACGCCAAAATATGAAGCTGGTAGATGACAAGTTGCTCAGAATCTGACATTGGGTCATCTTACCGTATTCCCAGTGCCATCTCCCCCGAAAAAAATCGCTCTCCTAGTCCTACTCGCAGGGGAAACCGATTGAAAGAGAACCTACTTGTTTTACTTCTCCGTTCATGGTTAAAGTTTGGACAGTATCAAATGGGTCGTAATGTCCTCTTTCCCAGCCTCCATTTTGGAAAATAAAAGATAGATAAACCCATTCCTTATGAGCATCTTGGATGACAAGGTTATCGCCCTCTTGGGGTGTATAGTCAACATCAAAGCAATTTCTGTCATTGAGATTGAGCAAAACCCAATCGTCCGTTAGTCCTTTGCCTATATCCGCCGCAGGAAGTTCGTATAGCCCTTCCATAAGCGGCTCGTCGTCGCTTTTATATCTTTTAAATGTAGATAAATACCATCGATATACCTTGGGAGTCGTTGCTTGCTCCTGTTTGTATCGCCTCGAATTTTTGTTATGCACAATGGGTTTTTCTTTGTCCTTGCAAGTACATAAAATGAAGCCTTTGTCAAAGTCGCACATAATTGTAGATACTAAGGATTGATAAACCAGTAGACAGGAGATGTTTAAGAGCTAAGAAAATGTATCTCTACACTACCGTTCTCCCCCCTGCACCACTGAAACTACTGCTCTGTCTACTACCATCTGAAAATAACCAATTTTTATAGGCGAGCGACTTAAACATTATCCATATAAAACTATGCGAGCAGAATATGTATAGTAATTTTGAACACATTAAAAGCCATACGAGTAAACGATAGCAATGAAACAATTGATACTTGTATTAGGAATAGGAATTTTACTTATACCTGTGAAGGTAACTTGCGGTTCTCCTGGTGCAGACTGCGCTCAACCACCACTTCCTGGAACCAATAGTCAAGTTAGATATTACTACGAATATGAACCACTGGGTGTAATGCTAGTAGAGTTAGTGATTCAGAAAAACTTGCCGTTTTATTACTTCAGTGGAACTGAGGATGTATACTGAGTTAAAAATATGATTAGTTAACCCTACGCCTTGTTTCGGGGTGGTTATTTTGTATCGGTGGGATTGTGTTAAGCAATTTCCCTTTTGGAGATGTTACGCGTTGGCGTTAGCTTCGCTATACTGCGTAAACGCGTAGCGTGTCGCTTGCGACTCAGCCTCTGGGAACGAGAATCGCTTTTGGTAAAAATTTAATCATCAAAATCAATAATCAGTCCAGTAGGTACAATTCTATTGGGATTAATAATTGGACTTTAGGGATAAGTACACCTGTTACCAGGCTAAACTTCCAATTCCTTCATGATTTGCAACCACTTATCTGGTGTCGACAGGGCTTGTTGGAGAAATTTGCTTGTCAGATTGCTAGCATTAGCTTGATATAGTAGGGTGGCATAGCTAAAACAACGAGCTGGTTTTTTGAACC
The DNA here is from genome assembly GCF_963920875.1 of Anabaena sp. CCY 9910. Classification (NCBI taxonomy): domain Bacteria; kingdom Bacillati; phylum Cyanobacteriota; class Cyanophyceae; order Nostocales; family Nostocaceae; genus Anabaena; species Anabaena sp. CCY 9910. The sequence goes on from NZ_CAWUDJ010000083.1 coordinate 1,506, forward strand.
CATCGTTACCATAAACAGAAATCAATTCCGCCAGCTTTTCCTCTACTTTCAAGATTATTTTGGGAGCAAGGGCAAGTAAATCGTACATCCACTGTTCCTTCTGGGCAATAAAAGCCGATAATTCTGAATTTGCAGAATTTCTAAACTCATCACAAATCGCCTGAATTTTTTCCCACTTATAACTACCCCAGGGTTTAGCCTTCATCACTGGCAACTGCCATTTAACTATCTCTTCTTGCCAATAGTCTTTAGCTGCTTGTACTTGAACAATTTCAAAACTAGGTAAAATTAGGGCTGTCAATGTCCCACCATGACAGGCTCCAGTATCAATACCGTAGGTTTTTTGGGGAATTATGAGGGGATGATCTCCAACAACGCGATGACCAAAAATTACTGGCTTAACACCAGTATATAACTGACTCCAAGAACTATCTCCATAGCGTTTTCCCAGGTGTTTTTCACCCGCAGTGCAACCACATAAAACCTCTTCCCTTTGTTCCTCGATGGGTATACCATCTTCCACCGCAGCATGAACGAAAATTGCCGATTCGGTTTCATGATAATAGGGTAGATGACTAATCCATTCTAAAAATTCGTCATAGCTGTCGCCAAATTGTAATTTGACAATTTCCTGGGAGTAAGAAAGAGTTTGCCTGAGATGTTTGCGTTCGTGATTACCCATCAAGACGATGGTATTAGGACGATTCTTGAGAAAATCATACACCTTGACTGAATCAATCCCGCGATCGACAATATCCCCCAAGGAGACTAAACAATCTTCTTCTGTAATTTCTACTTTGGCTAATAGTTGAAGCAATTCTGCATAGCAACCATGAATATCGCCAACTACAATTGTTCGCATAACTCAAGTTCAATCGAATAAATTTAGTGTAGCCTATATACTACTTTTTGTAGCATATAGGCAAAAGTTGTGAAGATATGGAAAGCCAGCAGATGAGAAGTAAAAGGGTTGTTAATTTTATCAGTGGACACCTTGATATAACTCAAGCAGAATTTGAGATCCATTACCGTCCTTTGATCGATCGCGCGATCGCTCAAAACGAATGTTTTGTTGTTGGAGATGCGAGGGGCGCGGACACCCTAGCGCAACAATATCTTTGGGGACGGACAGAGGCAGTAATTGTTTATCATATGTTTACCAGTCCTCGCAACAATCCCGGATTTTTAACCCGTGGTGGATTTCAAAGTGATGTAGAGCGAGATACACAAATGACGTTGGATTCTGACCGAGATATAGCTTGGGTAAGACCTGGAAGAGAGCGATCGGGTACACAAGCAAACTGCGATCGACGAATTTTACTAATATAGTTTGACGTAAAGAAGCATACCATCATTAAAATACTGAAAATCTTAATGATAATGACTTTTACCAACTCTCAACTGCCTGCTTATCAAAATTAATAATCAGTTCAGTAGGTACTATTAATGATGTGATTATCGCCTGTGGAATAAATAGTTAGCAAAAAAATGCAGTATATCTCTTCGGCAATTTATTTTTCTATTTTGGTAATGATGGTAATAACACCATTTGCAATGCCCTTTCTGTTAAGGCGGAAGGGTTATGTGACTAGTTTGCTATTAAGCAGTTTTCTCTCTTTTATGACGTGCGTACTTCTAGTTACTTTGTTGGCATATTTACCAGATTTATATGCCGAGATGCGGCTTGATTATCTGGGTTTTGATTTTAATGGCTGGTCAGACGAAGACCGACTCAGAAATATTGCTCCAGAATTCAGAGACGAAGCAATAAAACTTTATCGATCGATAATGGGCATTGGGTGGACTTTTAAAGCTATTACTGGGGCAGTTTTGCTCATTCCTTATCAAATTGTTGCTTCTGGCTTAGTTTTCATGGTGAGTCAGTCGAAAAAACATGGCAGTTAGCACCTAACCACAGTTTACAGTGGACGCAAAGGCGGTGGCTGTTATGCCAATAATTGTAGTAAATGCAAGACAATGTATCATCGAAATTTCAAACTTCTGGTTTTTCTGACTACCCCATTTCTTGGTGTCGGAATTCTGTTTTTACCAACTATTCCAACTTTGGAAGATGCTAAATTTCTATTTTCTATAATTATATGGTTACTAAGTTTTATTTTTGGTTTTTTATTATTTAAAAAACCTCAAGATTTACCATTTAGAAAAAAGCGAACTTTTATTTTTCTATATTTATTATTATCGAGTGTGCTATTTTTGTTTGTCTCATTTATCATTTTGATATCGTCTGGATTTGATGCGCCAAACATTGAAACTGTGGCATTTAAAGACTATCCTACAACAGTATATTTATACAATTATACATGTTCTCCACCAGATACTTCTACAGGATGTGACACATACCACGGGGAATTAAAATTTAGACTTGGTTTTACTCCTTTTGTAATTACAAAGTTGAATTGTGATTGTCTTTTTGGTTCACCAGATCGCGTTGGTGAGTGGGTAACGATTCCCTTGGAAGCAAACCGAAATTCAACAGCATCTGCGATTAAAATTAACTTAAAAACTGGCAAATTTCTCTCAAGATGAACTGCAAAACTTTAATTTACGATCCGAGTAAGCAAGAGGCAATTACTTTAACTGTTGATAAAAAGCTTTATAAATTGGTACGTTGGAATGTTGCCGATACACCCCAGATGTTGTTAGAGTCTTCTTTGGAACGATATACAGAATTCAGCTTGCTTACTATCATCTGTAGCACTTCATGAACAAACTTTATCTATCAGCAACACAAAGTTAGGACAGCACTATCCCTTGGCATCAATGAAAAAACTTACTCCAATCTTGATTATTAGAATTCTAACACTAGGTTTAATTTATTGTTTATTACGTTTTGCCTTCCCAGTAAACTTTTTAAAAACTCATATAGTTGACTGTAATAAAGCTCATAAAATTGCCAAAATATCCGATACCTTTCTCAGTGCAATTGGTGATCCATCTCCAAAAGAAGCAGAAATTATCGCCCAAAGATATATCACAAAAGCTTTTTGTTTAAATGATTTAAAGGGTGACAATAGCTTCAGCCCTAAAGCATATTTCTTTAATGGCTCAAACTTAAGCTCTAAGTATCAAATTGTTGGTTATCATGGTGCTGGTTTTCGTAGTCCAGGCAATTTACAAGTAAAATTTGATAACGGGACTCTCCTAAATTTTTGCTTTAGCATGATGGTAATTAACTGCAACCAAGCTCAAGAATGCGATTGTCCTCATGATTTTAACTGGGAACCCAAACCAAAGTAATCGCATCACAACTCAGGAAAATTATCGCAATAATGCAATGCTTGTTAGGATGAAAATCTTCAATTAACTATGGATAATCTTCAGATAAAAATACTTGGCAAAATAGCAATATGTATAACCTTGTTGATTGGTGTCGCAATTCTAATTATCAGTATTTACCCTGGTGCATTAAATAGTTTCTTTTTTCCAGTTATGCTGGTGTCAATTGTTTGTGTACCATTTGCAGTATTGGCAATTCTCTTCTGGGGATTGAGAACTTTAGGAAGACGGGATTTGAAAAGTATTAGACTTAGAAGGCAAACTTTTGTACCCTGGAGAGAAGTTGCTATCATTGCAGGGATAGTTTTAGTTTGTTATGTCCTGCTCAAGTTCTATATACCGCGTCGTTTAGCATTTATGATATCGCAATCGGCGTTTGAACAAGTTCGGGTACAACTTCCTATTTCTGCAAAAGGAAATATCAAATTAAACCGCAAACTCGGTTTATATGAAGTTGATGAATACGCTATGGATTCTCGTGGTGGTGTATATTTTCGTGTCTTCTGGGATGGTGATGGTCTAAGTCCTGATACCATATCCTATGGTTTTGTCCATCAACCGAATAGTGAAGGAAGTCCATTTGGTACTGCTAATTACCAAGTATTTTACTTGTACGGTGATTGGTATTGGTTTCGTGTATCCGATGATTTTTAGGGATGACAATTAAGCTAGTTTTGAGTTATGGATAAGTGACATTACTACCTATTCAGTCACAAATATGAAATCTCATATTCACCATACCTTGATTTTGCTAGTAGCGATAACTGAGATAACATTGTTTTCAACTCCATCTATATCTAGTGATACTCATCAATCAATATCTTCTATCACAGTTAAGTCTACAAAAGAGAATTCATTACCCCAGTTATGGGATGTAAAAATCAACGGGAAATATGGATATATTGATGCCAAAACAACTTATAAAGTAGAACTTCAATCAGAAAAATATCCCTTAAAAACTCAAATTTCACCAGCAGAAATTACCGAATTTAATCAGATTTTTGAATTTGGTAAATTTAACCACCAAAAAGCGATCGCTCTCCGCAAACGGCTACAACCCTTAGCCGATAGAAATGATGCAGTTGCTTGTTACTGGCTGGCAAAAACCTACAATTTGGAAGAATTTGGCATTAAAAAACAGAGTGATCGCCAATCAGCTTTGAAATGGTATCACAAATCAGCCGAGCTTGATTATGCACCTGCTGCATATTTTCTCTACAGAGCCTATTTTTCTGGATTGATGGGTTTACAAAAAGATGAAAATGAAGCTAGCAAATGGCTGCATAAAGCCAAGGAAACATCTTCTGGAAAATTATTGTCCGAAACCCTGATGGAATTTGTTGCTTTTAGCGACCCAAGTGTAAAATTCATCAACTTGCGAACAATCCCAAAAAATGCTGGGAATTATCTTGAATCTCTACGCCAAATATATATATTAACTCCTAATAATAACTGGGTAATACACAAATATGGTGATGCGCTCTACGAAGCCAAACGTTACACAGAAGCCTTAGCGGTTCTCATTAATAGTGATAATGCCTTTGTTTGGCAAAAAATTGGTCAGATGTACGAGCAAGGTTTGGGTACTCCAATAGATATAGAAAAGGCTTTGTTTTGGTACAAAAAAGTAGCAATTGAAGGTAAAGCTCAAGAAAATGGAGCCAATCCAATTAGTACATATGGTAGATTGGAAATTTATCGCTTAATCTGCTTGAAAAAAATTACAACACAGCAAGCAGCACCGTTATATAGTCCTGAAAAATATCAGAGTGAATTTGCTCAGTTTAGCGATAGTAAATGTAATTATGGCTCTTAATATGATGTATGTAATCCAGCCTGCATAATTCTTGAATATACAGCACTTTCCGGCGTAATGATGTACACTTTGGGCGGGCAATATGCCACCCCACAAGAGTTTCATGATGATAATTTGTACCTCATAATCACGAAATCTGCTGTATTTGGCAACCAACGCAGTAATTATATAATTTTCAATAGATTTGAGTCTGAAATATTACGACATAATGAGATGACAATAGAGATGGGAATTCTCCAAATTAATACCGGGAATTATGAGGTGATTCCTGTTGCAACTAGGGAAATATTTTATCAATTTTGGTTGCCGGCTTGTAAGTCTCTTGGTTTACAATTAATCAGTCATTTTCATGACGGGTATTTAAATGTCGTCTCAGCAGAAGATGTTCCTAAAATTGTAGAAGAATTGATTTGTTTACATTCTTATACTTTAGAACAAGAAGATTTAGCTTTTATGAGCGAGAGAATAGAACGTATAATCCATGTATTTCAGACAACAGATACGACATCATATAAATATGATTTTGGATAATTAATGGAGTTTTAACGATTGATTAGAATAACGTCTACCTGATGTCGAAATGACGCATTTCAATCGTTAAAAAAGCTCCAGGTTTCGTCATAGATCGGGTTTAATTTACTTATAATACTTTGATACAGCCGTCTTTGATTTCGATTTTAGAGTCATCTTTGACTTCGACTTTTCCACAAGATGTTTCAATGACAGCAGATCTACCGCTACCTTGTATCGTTGCGGCTCCAGTCGTACGACCATTGAATGTAACTTCTTTCGTTGAACCATCCATCTGGACTTTCATTACATGTTTGTCCGAGTCCTTATTGGAATATTGGATATAAACAGAAGCCCAAGAGGGACTGGAAAAAATAATGCTTGGGATAGCAGACAACATCGCTAATAAAAGTATTTTTTTCATAGCTTTTATAAACTTATTTTCATCAACATTTTTATGTATATCTATTTTTTACTTTAGAAAAATAAAAATAACATGAGTAGTTGTACGTAAATTATATGACCGTGGCTATAACTGCATAAAAATCATTATTTTCGCGCAAGTTTCACATTTTTAAATTAGCCGATGAAGATTAGGTTGTAAGTCTGTAAAGGTTAATTAAATTTTCAGATTAAAAAATTAAAAATAAGCGAACGCCGAGTCTAGCACACTCACACTGGAAAAATAGATCCAGATGATGGGTCATTTAGGGATACAATATATTATATATGTACTCCAGCCTTTCTAAAATTCGTTGAGATCGCATCTCAGCTTGCTCTGCATTAAAGCCAAAGTTGTAACGCATCTTACCCATATTCTCAATTCGCCATTGGTTGATTTTATAATCTATTTCAT
>NZ_CAWUDJ010000084.1:0-7846 GCF_963920875.1 Anabaena sp. CCY 9910
TGCTTTGTCTGCTTTCTTCCTGATTATACTCTCCCCGTAGTAACAAAAGAGGGATCATTTTTGAGAAAAAAGCATAATTGCAAGTATCTTGATAAGGCATTTTGTAAGTAAGCAATGTTCTACTCTTTCACCCCGATGACATCCGATAGAGTAGTCAATAAATCTGTGGTTGTGTAGGGCTTAGATATAAATCTGTTTGCACCAGCCACAATCGCTTGTTGCTCATTGGCGGGTAAGCCACTAGAGGCAATAATCTTGACTTTGGGGTTGATGGTGCGTAGAGTGCGGATGGCGGTTAATCCGTCTATGTTGGGCATAACCATATCTAGCAAGACAACACTGATTTCTGGTTGATATTCGACATAGAGCGCGATCGCCTCAATGCCATCGTTAGCTACCAAAATTCTATAGTTATAATCCGCTAGGGCTTCTTGTGCAGTTTGTTGGATGATAGTTTCATCATCGACAACTAAAATCAACTCGCCATTACCTCTAGGCAATTCTGTTTTTGCTATGGTCTCGGTTGCTGTTCCTTTTCCTCTGAGTAAGAACACCTGAAATTCTGTGCCTTGACCTACCTGACTTGCCACTTCTACGAAACCACCGTGGTTCTTGACGATACCTAAAACCGTTGATAGTCCTAGCCCTGTACCTTTACCGACTTCTTTCGTGGTAAAAAAGGGATCAAATATGCGTTCTAAGATTTCTGGCGGAATTCCTGTGCCTGTATCTGAGATGGTGACAACAATGTAGTCTCCGACTTCCGACTCTAGGTGCATTCGGGCATAGGTAGAGTCGATTACCCGATTGGTGGCAGTGATGGTAAGCTTACCACCATTGGGCATAGCGTCACGGGCATTGACTGCCAAGTTCATGAACACCTGTTCTAATTGGGTGGGATCAGCTTGCACCATCCACAAGGTGTTTGTCGGAATATCAGTAATGATTTCAATGGATTTAGGAAATGTCTGTTGGATGACTTTGGCTAATTCTTTGAGCAAATGCCCAGGTTGCAGGAGGATGCGTTGACCTTCGGTACCACGGGCAAAGGTGAGAATTTGTTTTACTAAATCAGAGCCACGCTTGGAGCTGGTTTCTAGAGTTTTGAACAGTTCTTGAGTCCTTGTATCCACATTTTTACATCTGGAAGGCAACAGTTGAGCAATCATCACAATGGGAGCAAATACATTATTGAGGTCATGGGCAATGCCACTGGCTAGAGTGCCGATACTTTCCAACCGTTGAACGCGGTAAAATTGTAGCTCTAGTTGTTTTTTCTCAGTGATGTTGGTGTTAACTACTAAGATTGATGGGAAATCTCCGAATTGATTGTGTACCAGTGTCCACCGACTAGCAACAATAATTTCTTGAGCATTTTTGGTGGTTTGCTCTAATTCTCCATGCCAAGAACCTTGTTCGAGAGTGGTTGTTACAGCTGCTTCCAATTGAGACGAGGATTCTTTATGGAAAAGTTCATGGGCTAATTTCCCCACAGTTTCCTCTGCTGTCCAACCGTATAAGTTTTCCGCCCCTCGACTCCAGAACAATATGCGGTTTGCTAAATCACAGACAAAAATGGCATCTGTCGCAACATTAATTAAAGCTGCTTGTTGACGGATTTGCTCTTGGGCTTGTTTGCGCTCTGTTATATCTGTGGAAACACCACAAATCGCATAGGGTTCACCAGTCGCATCGCAGAGGGGAAACTTGACAGTTAAGTAAGTGTGTAGCCCATCCTCAAATTGAATTTCTTCCTCAAACTGCACAGGAGTCCTAGAAGAGAGAACATCTTGATCATTTATACTTAAGGATTGAGCAGTTTTAGGAGAAAAGATTTTTACATTAGTTTTATTTTTGACTTGCTCTCGTGTCAGGTGGTTGATTCTTTCAAATTCGGAATTCACCAGAATATGCCGTCCCTGCATATCCTTAACATAGATAACAGCAGGGCAATTATCTATAATCGCCTGTAGCCTTTGATTACTTTCTCTGACAGCTTCCTCAGCGTTTTTACGCTCAGTAATGTCCATATTCACCCCAATCATCTGGAGTGGCTCACCCGTGATGGCATCGTATAATACTTGACCTTTACATAATGACCAACCAACTGTACCATCTGGGTAAAGAAACCGGAATTCGATATCATGGGGTACTCGCTGGTCAATGGCTCGCAACACTGATTGATGCAGCAACTCTCGGTCTTCAGGATGGACAATGAGATTTAAAAAATTTTCATAGCTGACATCAAACGTATCAGGGGTCAAACCAAATAAAGAAAACAGATGATCAGACCAGATAACTTCATTGGTTTGCAGATTCCAGTCCCAAGTACCAGTATTACCAGCCCAGAGTGCTAGTTTTAGCCGTTGCTCGCTTTTTTGCAGTTTTGCCTCAGCTTGTTTGCGTTCTGTAATGTCCTGATGCACTCCAATCATCCGGATTGGTTTCCCAACGTCATCGTAGAAGACGTTTCCTTTGCCACTTGCCCAGTGTACTGTACCATCAAGCCACACTACCCGAAACTCGACATTACAAATGGTATTTTGATCAATAGACTGCATCAGGTGTTGTTCTACAAATTCTCGGTCTTCAGGGTGGATGAAATTTACAAATGATTCAAACCTGTTGTTGAATGTCTGGGGATCGATATTAAATAAAGAGCACATACTCTCAGACCAGACCACCTCATTAGTTTGCAGATTCCAGTCCCACATACCTGTGCTGCTGGCTGAGAGTGCCAGTTGTAGCCGTTGCTCGCTGTTTTGCAGATTTGCTTTAGCCTGCTGGCGATCGCTCATATCCCGGATGATGGAAAGATGACGATGTGGTATAAAATTGGCAACCGCCGCAAATTCTGTTGCTCTTACTGTACCGTTGGGACAATGCAATTGAAACTCGCCCGACATTTGTTTTTGTTCACGGAACTGTTGCCAAGCTTGGGTAAAGTTAAATTCTGGTGCGGCAAAATCCCCAATTGTCGAGGCTAAAAGTTCTTCCCTAGATACACCAAATAATTCGCAAGCTGCTGCATTGACATCCACATAACGTCCCTCATCATCCGCAATCAGGATCGCATCCACAGCGTGATCAAATAAGGCTTGCAACTGCTGTTCACGCTGTCGTAGACGTGTATTAGATTGCATTAGTTCGGCTGTCCGCTCCGCCACCCGCAACTCTAATTCTTGTTGAGTTTGGCGCAGTGATTCCTCAACTTGGTGGCGTTGTTTGATTTCTGCTTCTAACTGCTGGTTGGTTTGCTGGAGTTGACATGTTTGCTCTGCAACTTTGGCTTCTAAGGCTTGGATGACGTTGACTATTTCTAGAGGATCAAGCACTTGCAGGAGATTGGTTTGTGTCACTAGTCCTTGCATTTGGCCTTGTTCACCAACCAGGACTAATCGTCGCACCCCTCGCGCTTGCATCAACAGATTAACAGTCCACAAAGATTCACGGGGACTAATACTGAATACAGGGGAACTCATCACAGTTTGCGCTGGGGTTTGGGCGATATCTAGTCCCTGTAACTGGACTTTGAGAATATCTTTCTCCGTAATCATTCCCACAGGAATCAGTTTTGTCTCTTGCGGTGCGACAATGACAACACAACTGATCCGGCGATCGCTCATCATCTGAGATAATTTCAACACAGATGTAGTTGGCAGTGCATGAATAATTTCCGTTACCATCACCTCTGTTACACATCGCAGTTTCAGCAGATGCGCTGGTTGAACCACCTGACGTATTCTGTCTTGAGTAATCAAGCCTAACAATTGTCCTTGCTCATCTACCACAGGCAAATGGCGAATGTGATGCTGGCGCATGAAAGCTAGAGCGGTGAGAGCGTTTTGAGCCGCAGCCTGTGTCAAGCTAATGACTGGCTGAGTCATCACCTCGGAAATTTTTTTCCTGGATATATCTACCCCTAAGCCAGTGAGCCTGACTACATCCCGTAGAGTGAATATACCTACTAACTTTTTTTTCTCAACTACTAAAGCACAACTACTAAAATTAGATGCAGAACCTATTGTACATCTGCTTACCGGATTCATGAGAGCAATTACATCAACGAGCAGAGTATCCGGTAACACAGTTAAAGGGTAACATTCCATTACCTGCTCTATGGTAGGTAAATCCACAGGATAAAGTGATGGCATTAGTTAAGTGTTTTCGTGAAAGCAATAAAAAAGTGATATTAAAAATCTGAACAGCACAAAATCAGCTTAAAAAATATGGATATTCAGTCCAGATGACAAAATTTAGCTTTTTTCTCAAATCACAGTTCTGATGTTAATTTTGGCTAATATACTGAGATATTATTTTGTGATTTTTATAATTTTTTTATGATTAAAATGTCTTAAATTGATTATATAACTATTTACAAAATACAAACTAAGCAACTCTAGGAGTTAATTTCTTCCCAAGGATTGTTACAGTATAAAAAATATCAAAGTTTTGAAAGTTAATGTAGTTCGCTCCGTATTTAGCTTTTAATAAAAAAAATCTATTTTAATTAGTTAAAATTTGATTAATATAGGAATCCGATTTGATTTCTGTTGGCGTAGCCTGCGCTTACGCATAAAATTCTCAGTATCAGTAGGGTGGACATTGCCCAACGGCTCATGGTTTTGGTGGGCAATGCCCAACGCCACTTCCTCTAAGCCGGAAAACCCGTAAGAGGTTATTTATAAAGAAAAAATAAAATTACTGTAGGGTGTGTTAGGCGCTGATTTCCCAGATGATTGGTCACAAAATAAATATCCTCGCGCCTAACGCACCATCCGTGAGGCGGTGCGTTACGGCTAAATTTTCTTGTCTTTCCGTCCCGAATCCTTTCATAGCCGTAACACACCCTACTTAAGATTTACTTTATAAATAGTCTCTAAGAGCGCAGTGGCTCCTCTACGTATATTTCAAAAATCAAGTATGAGTCCTAATAGTTATGAAAAAAAACGTCAGTATCTAGTGGTTTCACTAGTTGTAAAAAGAGCTAAAATTTTTGCCTAATCCTAGTTTAGCAAGCTAGTGTAATCGCTAATCGCTTGCTGCTGCTTTTAGTAGAAAATGCCGTGATCTTCCACTATCACGACATCCAAGGGTGGTCGCGGTTTTCTCCTCTAGCTAACCAATCCCATAAGGATATATTTTAATTTTTATTAGCAGGGCATTAGCGTAACTACTAACTTTTTCAGTTACTACGTAATAGAGACGCAATTGTCGCGTCTCTACACTTTTTCAACGATTAACTGATGACTGATGAAGATTCAGGGCATACTCCCTAAACCTTTCTAAATCAGCTTGAATTGTCGATTCCACAGCTTTACCCAAAAACAAATTATCCATGATTTTGCCTAGAAAGCCAGGGATAGCATAGGAAATAGTCATCTTGACAATACTATGACCGTGGCGATCGTAAAAGCGGATAGCGCCTTGATTGGGTAGACCATCAATCGATTCCCATTGAATAATTTGGTTGGTAATAACCTTGGTAATGCGGGATTTCCAGGTAAATTCCAGTCCACCAGTATTGAGTTTCCAAAGTGATAGATCAGGATTTTCTGGTGGAACTTTTACAGAGTCAATCCACTTCATCCACTTAGGCATTTGTTCTAAGTCAGCCCATAACCCCCATACTAAATCTATGGGGGCTTCCACTTCTACCTGTACGCTATGTTCTAGCCAGTTAGACATTCTATTTCGGATTTGAGATTTGATTAGATTAGCAGCTCTAACTCTATTTTTTAATATTATCTAGGATGACTTTTGCCGCCCTTCGTCCTGAAATTGTTGCTCCTTCCATGCTGTCGATGTAGTCTTGCTGCGTATAACTACCTGCTAGAAAGAAGTTGGCTACGGGAGTTTTTTGGTCAGGACGGTAAACATCCATACCTGGGGCTTCTCGATAGAGAGATTGGGCTAGTTTGACTACACTGTACCAAGTCATGTTTAGCTCCCGTGATGAGGGGAACAGTTCATATACTTGTTTAAGGACGTGTTGGGCGATCGCTTCGTTACTTTCTTTGATAAATGGATCTCCTGGTGTCAATACCAGTTGCAACAACGACCCTTGACCTTGACGATAATAATCACTAGGACTAGTCAAAGCCAAATCAGCAAAACAAGAAAAATCAGCATCTGCGGTATATAGCAAATTATCTAACCCGGCAGCCTCTTTTAGCTGTTTGCGTTTATTTTCATCTTGCAGTTCTGTTACCCAGCCATCAAATCTCATCTGCACAGTGGCAACGGGTACTGCATCTAATTTATAAATATTATCGAATTCTGACCATTTCCGCCATTCTTGAGGTAAAACTCGTTGTATTCCAGGGATATCGCAAGCACAAACGTAGGCATCTGCGGTAATTTCTTCTACTTCATCACCTTTGGCTACTACTATGCCAGTGACGCGAGTTTGCCCTTCTGCTTCAGCATACTTAATTTCGCGTACTTGTCGGCGAGTATAAACTTTTGTTCCCCTCGCTTCTAAATATTTCAGAATAGGTTGATGTAAATATTCATCGGGCGAACCTTCCAACATTCGCAGTACGGAGGCCTCGCTTCTAACTGCGAAAAATTGGAAGATTGTTAACATACAACGGGCGGAGATATTTTCACAGTCAATAAATCCCAAGGCATAGGCAATGGGGTTCCACATCCGTTTGATGCTACCATTACTACCGCCGTGACTGCGAAACCAATCGGCAAAGCTAATTTTATCTAGGTTGCGGATGGTTTTCATTGCCCCTTCAAAGTCTACTAATCCACGCACAATGGGGCTTGTACCTAGAGCGATCGCATTTTGTAGTTTATCCTGTAATGAGAGTTGAGAGGTGGTAAAAAACGCCTTCAACCCGTTGAAGGGCGCACCTGTGAAGAAACGAAAATCCAAAGCACCTGTCCGTCCCCCTTTGTTAACAAAGGTGTGGGTATGTTCTTTGAGGCGTAAATGGGAAAACGCCCCCACCTTATTCATGAGTTCAAATAGTTGGTAGTAGCACCCGAAAAAAACGTGCAAACCCATTTCAACATGATTGCCATCGCCATCAATCCAACTGCCAACTTTACCACCGATAAACGGACGGGATTCAAAAATTTGGACTTCACAGCCAGCATCAGCTAAATCTATAGCGGTTGCTAGCCCAGCCAATCCCGCTCCTACGATTGCAACGCGCATTCCGTTCTTCCTTCTTCAGCTTCTTTACAAATTGTAACTGGCTTGGTGTCGGAATTTGCTAGTTATATAAATTTCAGCAGTGTATTGAAAGATAACAAAGTCATGCACCTGATGATCAATAAGCTTTTATTACTCCTTTTGATTCTGGTTATGAGAAACACTTGACTTGAAGTGTGCATATTCCAGTAAACTAACTTTCGTTAGTAAAAGCAGACTAAAAAAGCATCATAGATGTTTGTTGAGTAGTCATATAGATGTAGTCGTAAATGTGCAGCAAAAAAATTACAACACCTCCTACCGACTTGTTTCTTTGCTGTCATCTGATACAGGTAAACTTCTAATCAGTTCCCGAATCACATCAGTTGCTGGTCTACCTGTCTGTTGACAATATTTTTCCAGTTTTTCTGCTTCCTGTGCTGCTAAGTTGACAGTTATGCGTTTAACGGCCCATTTTTTATTAGTCATTATCATGCTATTTGCTGTGTATTGACATCATCAAAAACAACTTAATCAAAGATGAAGACGATAAGATTATCAGAATTTGTGTCACGAAACAAGCGATACCGTTGATGATAAAAATGTCTCTTTTGTCAAATTATTCATCGTTCTTCCTGAAAATATAACCCTCATTTGTCACTCTAAGCAGAGGAAAATACAAAATCAGAGTGAGTCAGG
>NZ_CAWUDJ010000085.1:0-7816 GCF_963920875.1 Anabaena sp. CCY 9910
ACTCTACTACGAAACGCCCTACCTCTTCATGCTCTTATTTTGGCAACGGTATTGCAGAATCAAATTGCTTTTATCCAGTGTGCATTGATGGTAAACGCGCTTGCCCTCCAGAAGACTGCGGTGGCCCGTGGGAGTTCATGGCACAAAAACAGGAATACTCAGTAAGACACATAGCAAATCGCTTCAGTGAAATTGTGGAAGAAGGTGATATACCTGGCAATATTGAAGAAATATACGAACTACGTCAATGGTTAATGGTTAACCATTTTGACCGCCAAGAAATAAACCAACGTTTACAGCAATATGTGGCTGGGGATAAACAAATGTTATTTGAGCAGAGGATAGTGTGAAAGTCAAAATCCAAATAGTTGTGGAGTCAGATAATGGAGATTCCCAAGTTGTGCAAGAAATTATGCAGATTTCGCGCGGTGCTTTACAGCCAGAAAACTTGGGACTAAAACTAGCAGAAGCCAAAACATTACTACAAAGTCTCCAACACGCCCTAGCCGAGCAACAAGTAGCAGAGTATTCTCTTCAACAGGAATCATGTTTGCACTGTAGTAAGAAACTGTTGCATAAAGACAAGCGTACAATTGTATACCGCACATTGTTTGGCAAGTTGCATCTCCAATGCCCTCGACTATTTCACTGCCCGTGTCAGGAGCAACCAACCCGTAGCTTTAACCCAATAGCCAATTTACTACCAGAACGCACCTCAAGAGAACTATTGTATCTGGAATCCAAGTTTGGGTCTTTGATGTCTTATGGACTATCTGCGAAACTATTACAGGAAGTATTACCAATAGAAGGTGAAATAAACACTACAGCAATACGGAATAACTTACACACAATTGGTCAACGCTTAGAAGACGAGTTGGGGGAAGAGAAAGGAGGATACATTGAAGGCTGTCCCAGAGATTGGGATGAATTGCCCCGACCTGATTTACCTTTGGTACTGGGAATGGATGGCGGATATGTTCGTTCTTACGACAAAAAATCACTTTCCAAAGGTAATTTTGAAGTTATCGTTGGTAAGAGTATAAAAGCAGACGGTACATCAAAGCGATTTGGGGGAGTTTATTCTTACGATACCAAACCCCAGCGTCGGATCTTTGAGGTGTTGAAATCTCAAGGAATGCAGATGAATCAACAAGTAACTTTCCTCTCAGATGGTGATGAGAAGATACGCGAACTACAGCTTTATCTCAATCCCAACGCAGAATATCTCCTGGATTGGTTTCATATCACCATGCGGCTGACAGTAATGAATCAGACGGCAAAAGGACTTAGCAAAAAAGATACTGAACTTGATACTGACATACCCAAAGAGTTGGAACGGATTAAGTGGTATCTGTGGCATGGAAACTTGTTCAGAGCATTGCAACTGATAAAAGACCTTGTGGACGACCTAGAAATCGTCATTTTTGATGGTAATAGCCGAATAGAGCTAAAAAAACTGTTTAAAATGGTGCGGGAGTTTGAGAGCTATATTTCCAACAATGGGTCTTATATCCCAAACTATGGAGAACGTTGGCGAAATGGTGAAGCCATAGCCACTGGATTTGTGGAATCAACAGTTAATCAAGTCATTAGCAAGCGGTTTGTCAAGAAACAGCAGATGCGCTGGACTCCTAAAGGTGTTCATCTTCTGCTTCAGGTCAGAATCTTAGTTCTCAATGAAGAGTTAGAAAGCAAATTCCAGCAATGGTATCCTGGTTTTAGAGTAGATAGCCAGCCTTCTCAAGAACTATCTCAAGTCGCTTAAATTCTCAGTATTAAAAGTAATTTAAATTACTCGCCATTGAAGATTCACCGTAAAATGCTGGACTGTTTTTTATGTCTATGTGCTTACCAACTTTAGAGCTTAAGTTGGTAAAATTAGCTCATATACCCCAAGTTTTTCAGGGGGTTGAGTCATGACACCACAAACTCTCCAACCATTGAAAGTTGGTAAAACCGAAAAACAAGAACGTCAATCGCCTAACTTTCGCAAATATTCCTTTGTCAGGACTAGGGAGCATTTGTTACCAGAAGAAGTTGAGTTGATGCGGTCAGCTATCAAAAAATCCAAAGGTCGCCACGCTCACCGAGATTCAACCCTAATTCTGTTGATCTACCGTCACGGATTGCGAGTGGCAGAGGTGGCATCTTTGCGATGGGAGCAAATAGATTGGAATGGTGGCACAATTTACGTGAAGCGAGTCAAAAAAGGTACACCCTCGGTTCAACCCCTTTCCGGTTTGGAGATTCGCTCTCTCCGTCATCTGCAACGAGATTATCCTGCTAGTCCCTATATTTTCCAGTCTTCTCGACTTGGCCCGTTGGCACATGATACGATCGCCGGCATTGTTGAGCGGGCTGGTGAGTTAGCTGGTTTGCCTTTCCCTATTCATGCTCATATGCTGCGGCATGGAACAGGTTACTATCTGGCGAATCGAGGCGTTGATACCCGAACAATTCAGAGTTACTTGGGGCATAAAAATATTCAGCATACCGTTCGTTACACCGAACTTGCGTCTACCAAGTTTCAAGGTCTTTGGGATGATTGATGTTTAAGGCCCCTGCTTAATTGTTGCCCATCTCCCCCGAAAAAAATCGCTCTCCCTATCGCGCTCTATTTGCCGAACTTGCACCGACTGACCCACTGGCAGTAGTTGCTGGAGTCGAGTTCTCGATTGCTGCCCCCAAGGATTCTGCTTGAGTTTTGGCGAATCTACACAACCGAGGCGAATGGTTATCGTTGACGACCTATTTAATCAACTTCCAAAGCACTATAGTGATCGCTCCCAACCCCATTCCCACAACTGCTGGCACTAAACGATCACTCAAGATTCTCAATCTTGCATTCACTGTCAACTGACCTGTTTCCCAGAAAACCCAGTCATCTCCTAATGCACTGGACAAGTTTAAGTTTCCTGAAATCATCAGCACTATACCATTCCCCGTTGCAGGATTGATTCGTACAGTATGCCCCAAAGCAGGAAGATTCCCTCCATCATGCCCCACTACGTAACCATCAGCCCCATTAGTAACATAAAGCGCGTGACCCAATCCCCAATCTTGATGCGCTCCAGGCTGAGGAGTCATCATCTGCATCAGCGTTTTTTGGTTCAGGACTGGATTCTGTCGGGTATAAGCTTGAAGCAATAGAGCCATGTCCTGAGCCGTTGCGTAAAGCGATGCCGCAGCTGTAGCTGTGTAGCGGCGCGGAGGGCTAGGGTTGAGTCTTTCGTCAAAACTGGTGGCTAAATCCCCGGCGCGACCTTCATCCACGATCGCCTGCCAATCAAAGTTCGATTTCTCCATTCCCAAGGGTTTCAAAATAGACTTTGCCATGTAGTCTGCAAAGGGCTGGCGAGTGATTTCCTCAATTAAGAGTTGCAAAACAGTATAGCCCCCGCCAGAATACAACCAATTTTTCCCTGGCTCTCTTGAAATGATTACGCCACGAGGGGTGCCAGATGTTATGTCTCGTGTTAACGTCAGCGATTCTTCGAGGGTCTGAATTTCTTCGCCTGGTAAAAAGCCAGCATAGCCAAACAAATCATCTAATCCAGCAGTGTGGCTGAGGAGATGCCGAGCGGTCACCTTGTCGCGATACTCACTGTCTGAAAAATGCCAGCGAGTCAGGTAACGACTGACCGGTTGATCCAAAGCAAGCCGACCGTCCTCGACCAGCTTCATCACTCCCCATGCAGTAACGAGTTTACTTACCGATGCAAGTTGATAAAGCGTCTGATCTAACTTTACAGAAGCTTTTGTTTCTGCATTCGCAATGCCAAATTGATGCGTTGTCGCAATTTTGCCATCTTGAATCAGAATGAGAGCGGCACTGCCGAGTTCTCGATCACTCGCATGACTGAGTTTGCGAACAAAATAAGTTTCGATCGCTGTTAAATTTGCAGGCTGCACGGCTGGACGTGCAAACCAAAATGCTTCGGCGAGAACAACCGCGATCACTAAAACTGACCAAAGGATGATCAACGCTATTGTGGTCATAACTTTGCGACGCATTCTTTGAAAAAAGAGTTGTGAATGGAATTGAGGAGTCTAAGAAATTGACATTGTTTGAACTTAGCAAATCGCTTGAATCAACACTTCGCTCTCTAAAACTGAAATGCAATGTCTCAGTCTTGATAACAGCGTAAGCGTTGTAGTAATTGTTCGCGTTCTGGCGATAGTGTGACATTCTGAGCAATGGCAATCGCAGTTTTAGTATCTCCTGTACGCACTAGATTTAAAGCAATCCGCCCCCAGACACGAGAACGTTCTGCAATCGGTGGTAAGGAAGACTCTGGGGCATTGCGGAGGGTTTGTATGGGAATATCGAGGAGCGATCGCGCTTTTGTGAAATTGCCTTGAGTCAGATTCAGTTCCACAACTCGTAAAGCAAAGTCAAACTTTTCGCTAGGATTTCTCCCGGCGTAACCCATGAAACGGGATGCTTCCTCTGGCTGACGATTGGCGATCGCTTGATTACCAGCTAAGGTAGCAAAGTCTACTTGCTGAAGTAACTTTAATCTTTCTGCCAGTGTAAAATAAGTTGATGGCGTTGCGGCAAATTCTGAACTAATTGATAGCAATAATTGTGCTTGCTGTGGCAATGCTTTTTCTGTTTGTATGAGTTTGACAATTCGATTCAATACCTGATCGGCTGGACGATTGGTGGAAATCAAAGCATTGGCGATCGCAGCATGAGTTGTGATAGTGGTAGGTAAAGCAGAAATGCTATTAGCGATTACTTGGCTATGAGTGAATAATTGATCGGCAACAGCAACATTACCACGGCGATGGAAAGCTTGAGCAAACCGCAGCAATCGCCGCACATCGGTTTTTTCCCCAGCAATTCTAGCTTTTGCATCCTGGGTTTGTCCGGCTTCAAGGGCGGCTATGGCAATATTATCCAGCCAGCGATCGGTTTCATCGACATAGCCTGCATCCATTTGCACTATCATCGGACGTGGTAATATTTGCCGAGCAGTTGCAAACTGCTTATTAGCAATCAAATCTTTCAGGACAATTCCCAAGAGATTCACCGCACGCAGTTCAGCAATTAAGGCTTTGAGTTCTGGCTGATAGCCGCGAGTTTCAGATAAATTTGACATCTCGCCATACCATTCATTATCGTAGCGTCCGCCAAACTGATCGGCTATTTTAGCGGCTTTGGCATCAGCAACTAAACGGGCGATCGCAGATTCGCGAATTTCTGGCTGGTTAAATTTGCGACCTTCTGCGGCAATTGTCAACCAACTTCTAGCCCGAAAAGAATTAGGGCGTTTCATTAGGGAAACAATTTGCTGCGATCGCCCTAAATCTCCACTGGGGGCATAGTGTAGCACCAAAGTCATTAATTTAATTTCTCGTTGTTCCACATCTTTAATTGCTAGTGCTGCTTTGAGCAATGGATCGAGTAATTGCTTTGCTTTTACTGGGTCTTTAGCTTTAAAGTAGGTAGCAGCAATCTGAGTTACTGTAATATCGGGATCGTAATCTTGAGGAGAAAGTTGCTGTAGCACCTCTAAAGCTTTTGTGGGTTGGTTAATTTGGGCATATAAATTAACCAGTTTTAACAAAGACTCACGTCGTGCATAGATATCTTTCAGATTTTTGATAGTTTGCTCAAACCCATAGTTGAGGGAAGATGCAGCTTCCGCCGTTTGGTTGAGCGCAATCCACCCTTCTGCAAGGCGAATGTGCGCCGCAATTAAATCTTTAGGAGTATTGCGAATTCCTGATACCGACTCAGACGCAAGCTGTAGCGTTTGTTTTCCTTTGGTGGACTGGCCAATTTTTCCATAGGCGATCGCAGATTCCGTCAAGACATAAGTTTTACCCAGACTATACCCACTCGGTAAAGGTTTAGCTAAGACCACGATTTGATCGAGAATGGTAGCAAGTTTTGGATTATCCTTCTGTGTCAGTGATTGTATTTGAGTAGTAATTGTCTTGATAGCAAAATCTAATGTCTGGGTTGTGAAACTTGTATCTCCTCGCCGTTGAGCATTTTCTAGCTCTCTGGTGATTGAAGGGAGCGTATAAGTTAGAGACATTCCAGAAATTTCATTCCAGCGTCGGGTACTTTCACCAGTTAGCTCTACACGGCAAGCTTTAGAAATCGTTATTTTAGCATCTGCCGCATAAATGGGAACAGAATAAATGAGTTGAGAAGCAATAATCAAAGCAAGCGATAGCTTCACTCGCCGCAGGTATTGTGTGAGCATCATAAGCTTATTTTGTATATTCGTATTTACTTAAATTAGGGCGTGTTAATTACTAAAAGCCTTGTATTTAATGGATTTATACTCAGTACTCATACCAATTCACAAAAAATTTGATACAGATGTAAACACTAAAAAGTATGTTGAGTCTCACTTTCTCCATTTTGAATTTTGAATTGGTATCAGCTATTTTTTGCTAAGAATCTTGCCACTGAGATTAACAGTGTAAGTCAGTGATTTCTGAAAATTTGTCACCGTGACATTCCAACCGTCAAGGCGCTGCGTTGATATGCAAGGTTCATTGGGTGCAGCCGTGGGACTGCGGAAACAATAGAATCTTGGTTCAACTTGGGAAATGCTGAGATTAGCAATGGGTTTTTTCAAGTCTGATTTGGCGGCGTTGAATACTGTGCGAGCGATCGCAGTTGGTAAGTCATCAGTGCGGTTGGGAAGTCCAGCGATCGCTTCGGTGCGAAGATAAGCTTTATCACTGCTAATCCGGTATATTTGCCGTGCTTGGGGCTTTCCCGCCACCGTTACCCGATAGCCCCGGATTGTTTGTTGAGCGCAGGATTGGGCTAAATTACCTAATCCTAAACAGCTATCAGTAAAGGTTTGAGGCTCGATTGTCGTAATCAGAACAACTGAGGGTAATATTTGCAAGTGTTTGCTGGCAATACTCTTGATTTCGTTAACCACCGGAATCGGTAAACCGCGTTCAATCACAGGATTAGTACGTGCAATCAATTGTAAATCGTCGGCTGTTTCACCCCGAAATACCCAACTTTGGCGTTGGTGGGGAATAGTAATTTTCCAGCCTTTATTAATAATCGGATCGCAAGCATAAGGGGCAGAAATATTTTCACAACCACTTGCCCAAGTTGTCTTTGCAGATGAAATATTAGTTAATGGGGGTTCTCCAGGATAGCCCCACTGTTTCGCCTGTTGAATCGCTGCTGTGATCATTGCGGTTGGCGGAATTTCTTCGGCAGGTTTTCCCAGAGAATGGGTGTTTTGTCCGTTCATTTGCATCAAGACTCTAAAGTTACCATTATCAGTGGTGAAATAGACCAAACTTTTATGCTGATCGGCGATCGCAATTTTCCAGTAAGGTACAGGATTGTACATCCATATATCGCCCTTACCAATTTGAGCAACTTGAACGACTTTTGCAGTATTATCAAGTTTCTCTTTAGCGATCGCATCTTGAAGCACTTGTTGAGCGATCGTCTTTGCTTGTGGTGTAGTCAAAATTTGCGGATTAGCAACGCTAGATTGTAAGGGAATTAGCGAACTAGAAAAAAGCAAACATCCGATAATAGTTGATTTAAATAAGGCTTGGTGGTAAAAGTGTTGTAGCATAAAATATTGATTGAAAAATATCAGTAAATCTTGTAGTCTCAAGTTAGCTAATAAATACTCAGACTCAGGATTGAGTTACAGATTTGGAAACAAAACAAATATTTCAAGGCTTTGCGTTCGCCCTTGGCGTTCCCGCAGGGTAACCCAACAAAACGACGGAAATGTTGGGTTTCGTTCCTCAACCCAACCTTGTATATTGAGGGAAGTAGTAGACCGTCCCAACCTTGGTCACAATA
>NZ_CAWUDJ010000086.1:0-7734 GCF_963920875.1 Anabaena sp. CCY 9910
TATAATTCTTGTTGTAGCGTCTAATTTTATTATCACTACATATTTACCACTACCTCTGGGCAATCTGTTCGAGTTCCAGCAACATCAAGACGCGATCGCTCTTATCTACAGCAAATGATGTCTCCGCACCAATTGATTTACGTACTCTGTTTGGTTCTACTACACGGTCATCTTCTGCCCTGGCTATTTTGTAGTAATGATGACCCACCTTGCCAAAATGTTGCGTTAGCTCGGCAAGCGATCTCTCCTTCAAGTCTGCGCCAGTATGAATCCCCAACGAGTGCATCTTCGCTGCTGTCACCTCCCCAATACCGTGAAATTTCTCAATCGGCAAACTCTCTACAAAGGCGATCGCATCCTGGGGTAAAATTACCGTTAATCCATTGGGTTTGTTCTGCCCTGATGCCATCTTTGCAAGGAACTTGTTGATTGATACCCCGGCTGTGGCTGTTAACTGCGTTTTTTCTAGTATCTCTGCTTTGATATACCGAGCTATGGTTGAGGCATAGGCGATATTTCGTTTATTTTCGGTCACATCCAGGTATGCCTCATCTAATGCTACTCCTTCTACCACATCAGTGTAGCGTTTGAATATCTCATGAGTTTGAGCAGATACTTCTCGGTAGACATCGAATCTCGGTCTAACAAAGATTAACCCTGGACACAGAGCGCTCGCTGTTATTGATGGCATTGCCGAATGGATGCCAAACTTCCTTGCTTCATAGCTGGCGGCTGCAACTACCCCTCTTTGATTAGGACTGCCGCCAACTACCAATGGCTTGCTTCGGTATTGCGGATTGTCCCTTTGCTCTACTGATGCGTAGAAAGCGTCCATATCTACGTGTATTACCTTCCGCATTGGTTTAGTTGTTGAGGTATCGTACATTGATACTTGCAACTATTGTTCAGAAAAATTGCCCTTTAATTTAGTACATCAGCACTACTATATCTCAGGTTTTTACCTACTTTTTCATCTCTCCGTTTTTGTAACAAAATTGTAATAATAGCGTTAAGCTGTACGAGACAGTGTTTTGCCACCACATTGACAACACACCGCAACAGAGGAAGTAAGAGCATGACTATTGGTGTTTGGGTTCTCGGCGATCAACTTTGGGCTGAACAGTCCGCACTGCAAAGTTGTGTGCATTTATACCAACAAACTCCTGTTATTTTGATTGAATCCCTTTCCTATGCTCTGCAACGTCCTTATCATTTGCAAAAGTTAGTTTTAGTCTGGTCAGCCATGCGTCACTTCGCTTCGGAACTTCGTTTTGCTGGTTGGCCAGTTACTTATGCTCAAGCTTCAGATTTTCGTACACCCTTGCTAAAGTGGATTAAGCAGTACAAAATTACCGAACTGCGCGTGATGACTCCAACAGATCGCCCATTTTTCGAGTTAATTCACAACCTCAATCTCCCAATTGGAGTCAGTTTCACCCCCAATAATCGCTTTATCTGGAGCGATGAACAGTTCCGACAATGGGCGGCGGGACGCAAACGCTTGATCATGGAAGATTTTTACCGTCAAGGACGACAACGCTTCAACATTCTCATGTCTGGATCACAGCCAATTGGTGGTCAATGGAATTTTGACAAGCAAAATCGCAAACCACCCAAAGGCAAGCTAACTTTACCAGCAGCCCTATGGTTTGAACCGGACTCGATTACACAAGATGTTATCAATTTCGTCAAGCAATCTGAGGCATTTAAGGAAAATCAAAGTTACTGGCTCCTTGAGCCATTCCGTTGGGGAGTCACACGTCAACAGGCTCTACAAGTGCTGAAGTTTTTTGTCGAAACTCGGCTGTCTGCTTTTGGCCCTTATCAGGACGCAATGGTCACAGGAGAGCAGACTATGTGGCACGCTATGCTTTCCCCTTATCTCAATCTGGGATTACTTCATCCATTGGAAGTTGTTCAAAAAGCCGAGCAAGCATATCTAGAAAATCAGCAGCAATGGGAGTTAAACAGTATTGAGGGCTTTATTCGCCAAGTATTAGGTTGGCGAGAGTATATGCACGGGGTTTATGTTTACTTTCAGCAAGATTACTCTGAAAATAACTGGTTTAACCACACTCATCCTCTACCTGCTTTTTACTGGACTGGCGAGATAAAGATGAATTGTCTGCACCAAATTTTAACTCAGGTCAAACAAATCGGATATGCTCACCATATTCAACGCTTGATGGTACTTAATAACTTTGCTTTGATTGCTGGCATTTCACCCCAAGAACTTGAGAATTGGTTTCATGCCGCCTTTATTGATGGCTACGATTGGGTCATGCAAACTAATGTTATTGGTATGGGGCAGTTTGCTGATGGCGGGATGATTGCTTCTAAACCCTATGCTGCTTCTGCTAATTACATCAACAACATGAGCGATTACTGCCAAAATTGTACTTACAGCCATCGTGAGCGTAGTACGGATAATGCTTGTCCTTTTAACTTTTTTTACTGGGACTTCCTGGCTCGTCATTACGACAAGCTTAAACATCAGCCACGCATGACTCAAACCTTACGTAACTTAGAACGAATTTCGCCCGAAGAACTTCAAAATATTCGTTCTTTAGCTGACAATTGGCACTCCATCCATACTGCCGATGATTACTCCCTGACTACGCCTTCAACTCATCAGTAGAGACAGCTATTTATGCTGTTAATCATTTGCTCTATCCTCATTTCTTCTGCTTCCACTCAATCGAGTATTCCCGCTCCACCGCCGCTAACAGCTTCGCCTGCAATGCAGACAAATACGGTTTGGCTTGCTTCCCCAATCCTTGCAACAGCCAATCTACTGCCTCATCCCGCACGGCTACCTCATGCAACCGCCGCAGTCTTTCGCATAGCTGCTGCATGAATTTACAATCATCTTCTAGTAATTCCAGAGATTTCAAATGCTCAACTTTACCTATATAGTCGCCATCCCAGCACTTGATTGTGCAACTATACTGACCAACATGAGTTACTACACCCCAGTAGCCGCTCTTGCCCCGCAAGTCGGGGTTATCCTTAGGATGCAGGACGCAGATTTCACCCACTCGGTAGGGATTGGGGACAGAAGTGCGATCGCGGATCTTGTCCACAACGTCCTGAACTATTCGTCCAGACGGGGTTTTACCTCCCGCTTCCTTGACTGCCTGCTGCCATACTTTTTGCTGTTGTGAAGGTTTTAAGTTTATTAATGGCCGCACTTGCCTTTCATTCGTTGGCAAAATGTGATCCATTGGATCACATTTTTCCTTCAAGTTATCAAACACTACTGCTGCATCCATCAACAAGTACGGCTGTCTGCGACTATATCCAAACCTATCTTTGCAATATTCCTCAAATGTTTTGTGCGTCGAACGGTACAACCTGCGATCGCGTAACTCTTTTAATGCCTTTCCCGCTTCCACAAACGCGCTCTCCACTTTTCGCTCCAGGTGCAGGCGATCGCGCTGTTCTTCCTCGGTCATCTCTGGCACTTCCACCGCGTCCACATCAACCGTGACTGCGCTTGGATTCTCTGGCTCTTGTGCTGGCTTTAGGGCTGGCTTTGGTTTATCGGTAGTTGTAGGCGTGAGTCTTTTGCGCTTGCTGGGAGGTTTGTTCATGCTACCACCTCCAGACTGAAGGTGGTTGAACAGCTATTTACTTGTATCATCATAGTAGAAACGTTTTCATATATCCCCATCCTTTTTTTAGGTTGGGGTTTTTCATTTGATTCTTAATATATTTGCATTTCTTCTGACTATGGGTAAACATAAGAAAAAGCAAAAGAATGTCCCCCCGTGGTTAGCGCACGAGAATCTGTTTATCCCTAAAACTAGCCAGCAGATAACTACAGATGCAGGCTGGGAAAAAATATCATTTGATGATGCGACTCAATTTTTTAGCACCCAAAGCATTCAAGATTGGCGTGAATCGTTTGTTGAAAGTCTTGATGATATCTCTGATTTAATATCCGCACAGGGTGTAGATATTGATTTGGAAGATGAAGTTGCTGTGGATAAGTTTTTAGATAATTACAAGCCCCAACAAATCAATGTAGTTGTAGCTAAAGCTGTCTATGATACTCACGCCTGGGTACGAATACTCACAATTTCTACTCCTGAAGATGAAGAATACTACTTTCACAACCATGAGATTGAGGCAATTCGTTTAGGCATTGGGTTACGAAGACATTTAAACTTAGACATCCCAGTAATTAATGACTGCCAGAATGCTGTGAGATATCTGCAAGGTAAATACCCGAACATCGGTTGGCAACCAAGGAATTGTGTTTCGGTTGCTCATCGCCTGAAAATTGCTCAAGCTACTAAGGTCTACAACGAGCAGGCATGGGACGAGGAGTGGTCAGATATTTTGGATGAAGAAGAAATTTTTGATGGAGCAGTTGATTAAAGTTAAACATTTCAGTAGATTACTGACTAATTCACTTATATCTATGGTAGTAATATTAAGTCCGTTGTGTCTAAGTATAGATTATTTATGTACTATGTATGAGATATGGTCTTACTTATCCCCGCCTCACCTACTGTGACCGGGGTTTTTCATGGCTGTTTATTTCTATGAATCGGCTTTTGTGCTGAATACGACTATCACTAATCATTTATTAACTTTTCTTTCAATCTCATAATGTAGTTCAGCCATTATTTTGCTCCTATTTCAAAGCTAAATTCATTTTTCAGTCCAGACTTTCTACCTTTACAAATATGAAACCTATCAAAAAAACCGAATTACGCAGTCTCAAGAAATCTGCCCATTCACAGCCAGTGCAAGAGCCAGAGTCAATAGTTGACACTATCCCTAATGATGAGCCTCTCATTGAACAGCAACCACCACAGCCACAACTAGATTTAAATGCCCCAACGCCAGAGTATCTTCCTCCTCATTTTCCCGTCCACGATTCTCCTCTAGTGCAGTCTGTAGGCAACTCCGGTTGGCAAGTCTCTGACATCTGGCGCGATTTACGTGTCGATGGTTTCTGTGACTGATTGTACAGGGCGTTATGCGATCGCTTGAGTATGTGCCAGAGGTGCGATGGCGCAAGCGCCCAGCGTAGCTGATCGCTTATCGTCTCTATCTTTCGGTAATTTGTATACAGATTATTATCTAAGTTGACAAGACTGTTAACTTCTTGTGCATACATACTCTACAGCAATTGAAGAAAACTGTTCATTGATTTTCTTTTTCTACTTAAGACATTACTTCCTAAAACGAACAACTTACTATCTGAAAGATACTTTACACATCTGTCTTATATGCACAGTAATATTTAACAGTACTTTTAAGCAAGAGATAATTTTACTTCGATAAGTATAAACATAATATATAGAGCGAAATCTTTGCTTATTATTCAGATAATTTTATATTTTTCCCTATCTATAGATAGATGTAATATTAATTTGGTAGCGTAATTAATGTATATAAATCTCTATTAGGATGAAATTTTTCAATTCTCAGTAGAAAATCAAGATAGTTGCTTGCTAAATTATTCATAATATGCAAAATTCTTAGATAGGTTTTTAGTAATCTGTATTAAAACCTATTTTACAAACCCACTTTTATTTTTTCTAGGAACATAAATAGTGTCATGAAAGAATTTGAACTGCAAGGCATTAATCATCTAGCATTAGTTTGTAGAGACTTTCAAGAAACTATAGATTTTTATACTATTACTCTTGGACTCAAGTTAATCAAAAATATTGATTTACCATCTGGTGGTAAACACTTTTTTATTGATATTGGGAATAATGATACTTTAGCTTTTTTTTGGTCAACTAAAGCTCCTGAATCTGTACCTGGTATCTCATCCGTTCGTCCAGAGGCTTTTTTGACAGGCGATATCATAACTGCTCATGGTTCCATGAATCATGTAGCCTTTCATGTGCCATTAGAAAAATTAGAAGAGTACAAAGAAAAGCTTGTATCAAAAGGAGTACAAACAACGCCAGTATTGCATCATACAGATGTACCCATGTCTTCTTTCTACTTTTTTGATCCAAACGGGATACTACTAGAATTTGCAGCAAATTTACAGCCTCTCGACACATTACCTACTGAGTTAAACGAAAAGGAAGCCATATCTCTTAAATGAATAGTAAATGATAAATATAGGAGCAGAGTATAGATATTTTACTATACTCTAATTTCTTAGTAGCTTACTAACTTATTAATATGAATAGCAAATTTACTATTTTATTTACAAAAATATCTTTTTTAATTACAATTTTCACAACTTTCAGTCCATTATGTCAAGCTCAAATAAATGCTGATAATAGCTCACAAAATAATAGTGTTGTGAATGTCCAAGGTAATACAATATTTATTGATGGTGGCACTCAATTAGGAGGGAATTTATTTCATAGCTTTAAAAATTTTTCAATTAATTATGGAGACACTGCATATTTTAATAACGCTTCTATTATACAAAATATTATTAGTAGAGTAACTGGCAATTCTATTTCTAATATTAATGGAACAATCCGAAACAATGGTCAAGCTAATTTATTTATTCTCAACCCCAACGGATTTCTTTTTGGTAATAGCGCTAGATTAAATATTGGTGGTTCTTTTTTGGCTACTACAGCAAATAGTATTAAGTTTTCTAATAATATAGATTTTAGTGCTAATCACAATCAACTTGACCCTTTGTTAAAAGTTAGCGTTCCTGTAGGGTTAGTTTTTATAGGTAATTCTGGAGAGATCAGACTTCAAGGTAGCGGTCATAATATAAATAGAATTGCTAATAGGAATTTCGATTTTATTACTCCTATAGACGCTAGTAGATTTTCTGGATTACAAGTACAACCAGGAAACAATATTTCCTTAATAGGCGGAAATGTTTCACTTGAAGGGGGGATACTAAGCACCAGAAATGGAAAACTCCAGATTGGCAGTGTACTAGATGGATACGTTGGATTAGAGCAGCAGGGCAATGATATAGATTTTGATTTCAATAATGTTAATACATTTAGGAATATAATTCTAACAAAAAATTCATTATTATTCATTAATAGTAATGCAGGCACAGGTAATACTATTGATATTCAAGGTAAAAATATTAACATTTTAGATGGTTCATTAGTATTTACACAAAATCATGTCTTTAAAACTGGTGCTGTTAAAATTGATGCTCAATCTCTAAATATTCAAGGATCATCTAATCTAGCTTTAAGTGCAATATATACAAGCAATTTTGGCTCTACTCCTGGCGAGTCTATTCAACTTGACGTAAAAGATGTAACAATTCAAGGTGGACAAATAGCAACTACTACTTTTACTAATGCCCCTAGTGGATTAATCACTATTAATTCAAATTCTTTAAAAATTTCCGGTGACACCCCTTCTTATGCTAATCCTGATGGCTTAGGTGGAATCAATACTTTCAGTTATAGTTCTGGAAAGGGTGGAGATATTGCAGGTAAAATTAATAATATAATCATAGGGCTAGATGGAGTTTTAAATACTGTTGCATCTGGTTCAGGTGCAGGAGGAAATTTATTTTTAGAATTGGAAAATCTTGTCATTAAAGATGGTGGAGCTTCATTAGGCTCTAGCACTATTCGTAGTGGGCAAGGCGGAAATGTTTTTATCAAGAGTCAAAACATATATATATCAGGACAATCAGCATTATTACGTCCTAGTAATATTACGTCATCCACTTTTGGTTATGGCAATGGTGGTAACATAGATATCAGAATTGTTGAATGTCAAGAAAAAGTTGATAAAAATAGCCCAAAATATGTTAAT
>NZ_CAWUDJ010000087.1:0-7556 GCF_963920875.1 Anabaena sp. CCY 9910
ACTCTACTACGAAACGCCCTACCTCTTCATGCTCTTATTTTGGCAACGGTATTGCGGTAAGGGTCAGCTTTGTCTGCCGCCCAAGCCAAACACATGGTTTTCACCAGTTCATCCACCTTAGACTGTGGCAATTGGCTTGGTGCTTTCGCATCCTGAAACTGCAAATACTCTTTGATGAGATCAACAGGATAGTCCAGCATTGTACGGATTTGTCTGACTCTTGCATCTTGAGGGTGTACGGGTGGTGGAGTAGCTTTTGATTTTGGGACAGACCTTGATTGCGTTCTGGTTGTGCTTCGCTGTTCTACAACAGGAGTAGCAAATATGTCTTCATCATCCAATTCATATTTGATGGCAAAAGACAACCTTGATTGAATATCTTGAACTATGCCAGCAAAATCAGCATTAGCGTCCCAATCTCTACGAAGCTTAGTCTTAGACTGAGCATCATAAAGACTGCAAAAGACAACAGTCTCATTACCAGGATTAACCACAATTGTTAAAGGTTTTGAAAAATCTTCTACAAGGGATGCAGCGAGTAAGAATGATTTAGCAAAATTGGTATTGATACCGCTTCTGATCACATAAAGTTCGTCTGCCGAAATCACAATATCTAGCTTAAGTTTGTCTTGACCTCTATAATCTTTCTCTGTGAGCCTGAGTTCACAAATATATCCAGTCAAAGCTCTCTGGTGGACAGGAACTTTTTCTTTACTATTAATAATGTACTTATACCAGACATACTGTTCACCGCCCATTTCTTCATTTTTAATATACAAATAAATGGGATGGGGTGGATTACCTAATCCTAACTTCACTTCAGTTACCATCAGATTATCTCCAATTAATTTCTCGCTTTGCTTTAGCGTAGCTGTTTATTATTTGTTGTCAAAAAACAATCCATGAAAATCCATGTCATTTATTATAATGTTTATTTGGTTGAGCATATATAAAAGCAATCATTATTTAATCAGCATCAAATTTTAATTCTTTTTATACTCTACGTTTTGTAGTTAAAATTTAGAAGTAACTACCCAAATTGATTGTTAGTAAGATGCGTCAGCATGAATATTTATTATTTAATTTCATCCTATTGATTTACGCCTATAGATAAAAGCTAAAACTTTATTTACTACTATGGTAAGATGTAAAATCAACAGTTAATGACTCATACTTGCAAAATACAATTTAATGTAAACATCGCGTATTCAACTAGTAATAATTTGAGGTCACAACTATGAATTACATTCAAGAAAAAGACATAGTGAGACTGAAACGCAACGTAGATCATGAATTGCAAAAAGGTTTAGTAGGAACAGTTTTACAGTGTCATTCAGATAAGTTTGAAATTCATTTTCCGCTTCAAGGCAAAAACATCCATGCTCAACTTCCTCTGCAAGATATCGAGTTTGTAACCAGAAGTGAAATATTATTGCAGCGTTAAGCTATTTTAACGTTGGATTGTAGAGTGCTACTTGACTAAAGACTGCAACAGCCGTTCGTAGGAGAAAAAAGCATGAAAGCAGATGAATTATTAGCGCAATACGAAAATGGCACAAGAGATTTTACAGGAGTAAACCTTAGTGAAATATTTTTAGAAGGTGCTAACTTAAGCGAAATAATTCTCGACAGAGCTATTCTTGATGGCGCAGAGCTAAGTCAAGTAAATTTTAGCAAAGCTAGTTTGATTAAGGCTGACTTAAATGGTGCAAATCTCACACAAGCAAATCTAAGTGATGCAAATTTAAGTGGGGCAATTTTAGATGGAGCAATCCTCGAAGAAGCTATCTTGGATGGTGCTAATCTAAATCAAGCCGACTTAACAATAGCTAAGTTAATTGGTGCTTCTTTAAGTGAAGCTGAACTCAAAGAAGCTGATCTTACAGGAGTTTCTCTAAATGAAGCCGATTTAAGCCACGCAGATTTGGCAAAAGCAGATTTAACTCAAGCCGATCTTAGCCAAGCCGAATTAAACAACGTTAACTTAAACCAAGCTAATTTAGAGCAGGCTAATTTAGAAGGTACGATTTTAGAACCGTAGTTTGTCAGGCAATAGTCGTAGCAATCGCTCTCGTTGTTAATTCATGTTCCTATACCGCGCAGTCTTAATCGATTGAGTGGGTTTTGTATCTGCGATGTCTGCGACAAGGCTTGCGCCTACGCTGTCGATGCCGCCCTTGCAGATTTCGCCCAATCGCGCATCCGTTCTACAGCCGCCGCATCTTGGACAGCAAGCGGGGTGATGGTTTGACGACATTCTTCCAAATCCCCTAGAGTTACCTGTTGGGGTCGCTCTTGCTCAAATGCGAACAGTGCGGCTTCTGAGGCTAGGGTTTCGAGTTCGGCTCCTGAAAACTTGGAGGTGCTGGCGGCGATCGCTTCAAGGTATTCCTCCTCAACGCTAATGCCGAATCGCTCTAGGTGAATCTTGAGGATTTGCGCTCTCTCAGGCTCAGATGGCAGATCCACAAAGAAGGTTTCATCAAATCTGCCCTTGCGCTTTAATTCTGTTGGTAGTGCAGTCACGTCATTGCAAGTTGCCACAACAAACACCCCGGCTGTACACTCACTCATGAACGTGAGGATATTTCCTAAGATTCGTTGTGATACACCGCTAGTATCACCCTGACCAGACAAGGCTTTTTCGATTTCGTCTAACCACAAAATACAGGGTGCGATCGCTTCGGAGGTCTTGAGGGCGCGGCGAACATTACCCTCACTTTCCCCAACCAAAGAACCCAACATTGATGCAATATCAAGTTGTAGTAGTGGTAAATTGAGGATATTGGCGATGTTTTTGGCACAGTGCGACTTACCCGTTCCGGGTGGGCCAGCTAGTAGCACACCTTTAGGTTGTGGCAGATGCAGCGATCGCGCCTCTTGTGTGAACAGTCTCCGTCGCCGTTGCAACCATTCACGCAACAGGTCTAATCCGCCAAAGGGAATTGTTGCAGGCTTCCCTAGCTCAATCCCCATTTGAGAAAGCAGCCGAGTTTTGTACTCCACTACCATCGGCGTGACAGTAGCATCAATAGTAATACCACTGCTACTCAAACGTTCTTTTACAGTTAAGCGCAAGAAATCACTGATTTCCTCAAGAGTTAATCCCAGTGCTGCCCTTGCTAAAGTTTCACTCTGTTCAGTATTCAACAGGACACGAAATGATACGTCTTGTTCAGTGGCAGATTCAGACAAATAGTTGAGGTAGGAATAGATATGCTCTTGCACTTGTTCCACTGTTGGCAATGGCACTTCTGCCCACGGAATCAACCGTACCAGAGACTCATGTAGTTCAATATTTTGACCCAAGAATATAATGCGTTTTTCTGTGGGTTTGAGCCTGTGGTACAAATTCTTAACCCTGGTGAGAATTTCCCAGGATAACTGCGGTGAGTTATTCGCAATGAATGGATGAATATCGCCTAAGACAAATACCCCTGTACCATCAAAATTGTTGATGTACTCGAAAATGTATACCAATGGATCTACATGGGCTGGGCGTTTGTATTCTGCGACTGGCTTGAATATCAGTCCGCCATCCGGGGCAATTCGACATTGTTCTAGTTCTGATACTCCCAAATTCCAGAAATACGTGGGAGAGTCTAGTTTATCCTGTGCTTGTGTAGTCAGCCACTGAATGATTGTGGCTTCTTCTGGCGCAAGTACCTCTAACGCCACGATAGGTATTTGTGAATCCAGCGTGGAGAATATATTATTTAGGTTCATGGTTCTTTTTGATACGGTAATGGTGAAAGTTCTTCGTGAGTATTTACAAGTCTCACGACTACCTCATAAACTTCGGCATTGCCGTCAAAAATCTCTGCCATACCGTTGCGCTCTGTGTAGGCAATAGCAGAAACAATGGCATTCAGCAGCATAGACAATCCTTCAGTATTGCCTTTGATGATTACAGGTTGGTGTTCTTTTTGTTGTGCGTAAATATGTATAAAAGGGTATTCTTTGGGTAGTTTATTCATGATGCTTGCAGGGGGATGAATTTCCCCCTTTTTCCTATTCCTATTGCCGTAACCGCGTCTGATGATTGGCATTCGTCCGTAGCTGCTGGTTTTGCACTTCGGGCTTAAACTCTCGTTCGCCCTCCACAACCCCCAAAGCCTCCTCAAACGGCTGGGTCGCTGACAAACACGACAAACCCTCAAAGCCAAGAGCTTCTACTCGCACTTCACCAGTAGTTTTGTCAAAGTGAATCAGTATTGAGCGTTCCATTGATTATCTCCGTGCGTACTGTTTAACTTCTTGATGTCCGGCAAATGTTAGCCGTAGGGTTTGCACCTGTCCTTCAGTTGTTTCAGTAATCGTGCATTCACCAAACTTTTCGCGTAATTCTTCCGCTTTGGCTAAAACCATCCGCCGCCCGTAAGTCTGCATTAACTTGTGGCTGAAGAAATCTTCACCAAGTCGCGGAGATGTTTCATACTCATCGTGGATTAAATCGTACACACCACTGGTTTGATTCCAGCGAAAACCGATATCTGCACGGGCTTTGATTGTCCTGCCGAAGATAATAATCTCTGCATTGTACCCCTGCGAATCCATATAATAGCCAGCTAACGGCTGCGGTTGCTCAAAAACATGGGGCTGAAGCTTCAAATCCTCTAGAGCTTGAACTAAGCAATCACGATTGGTGAGTTTAGTTTTGAGTTGTGTAAAATGTGACATAATAAAACCTGGAATACTAGCATTAGTGCAATGCCCCGAATTTCTCAGGGCATCGCTTTTTTCTAACGGAACTTGAATGATTTAACAGTGGCTTGAGTTAACCCAACATCGCTGCTTGCTAACTGTTGCAGATTGCGTTGCTCGTCCAACAATTTGGAGTAGATTGCATCCACTTTCGTCTGGAGTTGAGATCGCCCTTCTGACCCCAAGTTCTTCGATTCAATCGCTGGATCGCTCACAATCGAATCTAGATGGTTCAACATTTCAGCAAGACTGCTACCAGCTTCAGGAGAGGCATTCGCCAGCAGCACCCGCACTTTCTGAAGATGCTTTTCCATCTTTTTCTTGAACTGTACGGGCTTGCGCCCTGGTTCCCAATCAGCCAATTCATCTAACAACTGGGCTGCTAGTTGTTCACCTCCGGCGATCGCTGATTCCCTCAACCTTTGCTCTAGGTTTTGGTCGTATTGCTGGATGAACTGAGTAATTTGCTGCAAACACTTGGCTTGCTCGGAATTGAGTTGTTCAGACAGCGCCGGGATAATCACCGGACGACCTATGACAACTTGTAGATAATCTTCTAACTCAGGCAAAGTTGGGAATGCTTTGATTAAATTGGCTTTGACTTCTTCTTGCTTATCTTGAGGCAGTTCCCAAACATTCAGCGAGATGAAGCTTTCGATGCGTTCAACATAATCCGCTAAACCTTGCTCGTAGTCGTCCTTGAGTCCAGCCCGTAAAGTTGGTGCGATCGCATCTCTAATGTTGAGCAACTGACTCCAGACCAACGGTGCGAGGTCGATAGGACAAATCCAATCACCGTTGTCGCTAGTCATCCACTCTTGCACCGATGCAATCTCTTGACGCAATTGACTTGCTGCTTCATCCAAAGCTTTAAATACTTTGATTCCTCGCAAACCTACTTCGGAAGATTTTACTTTCAGCAAGTCTGATTCTTCGCCTTCAGCTTTCAAAACATCAGTCCAGCGAGGCGAATTACTTTTGGTGGTTTTCTTTAACTTGATTGTTAACCGAATACGAGTTTTATTTAATTTAGAAAAGTTGTAATGTTCGACTACTGCATCTGCTAAAAATGCTTCGTTAGCTATTGCTTGTACCATTGTTCAATACTCCAAATTTTCGCTTTGCTTAAGCGTAGCTTTCACAGTATTTCAGGCATAACGTTTACGCTTTGTACAACATCAATTCATCACT
The DNA here is from genome assembly GCF_963920875.1 of Anabaena sp. CCY 9910. NCBI lineage: Bacteria > Bacillati > Cyanobacteriota > Cyanophyceae > Nostocales > Nostocaceae > Anabaena > Anabaena sp. CCY 9910. Next base: position 5,896 of record NZ_CAWUDJ010000087.1, read on the forward strand.
ACACAACAGCCCAATACATCCCTTGTTTGCGTACCATGACTGATTGCTTGTTAATTGTGGCTGTTCCAATCTGGGAACTATTTTTAAGCTGCTGTATTTCTCTAATTGTTCGATAAACTATTTTATGAGAATCGCTTTTTTGCAGCCTAACGGGATGTTTAACAGTGCGCGGTTTGTATTTACTCATAGCAAATTAACCCTCCACTTGTAAGACTGGAGCCTTGCGATTGAGATTACATTGACCATCATCGCCATTCGTGATAACTGTTGGTCGAATTTTGCACTCAGATAATGGACAAGTTTGCTCCCAATGATTAATTTGTGATTTTCCACGATGCTCTACCAAAATTACTTGGTTTTTGTATTGCGGGTTTTTACCACTGAGTATGTAAGCATCACCCAAGGCATAAAAACCTGTAGAGGTGTAGTATCTTTTATCTACTCCTTTCAACAAATCCCAAGCTTCTTTTAAGTGCTTTAGCTGCATAGTTCTACCTCCTTCAATTCTAGGTAGTAGCCAGATTCAGTTCTCTTTATTTTCACTAGTTCCTGATTCAACAGTTTTTGGACTGTATTTTTACTAAAGCTGATTTGGCTTAGTCTTGCTTTCCCACCAGAAAGCCTCAGAAATTGCAGACATACAGCCGTTGAATCTTGCCGCATCTGTTTAGTTTTCGCCATATATTTTGTTGATTTAGATTACTGAAAGAAAACAGGAGAGTTTTTCGCTCTCCTGTTAGATAACGAGGTTTGAGTCTCACTTGGGCTTTGGCGTAGCCTTTTTTCTATGCCGCAGAACGCCTCGATATGCTTTGTCTTTGCACTGGTTTAGAAATCGTCGGTTTCACGTCACCAAATGGAGTTTTTACTTCGAGATTAACTCCTAATTGAGCCTGAAGTATTGCAACTTCGTTTAAATGCGCGTCAATATCTTTAAGTATTTCTTCTTCTGATTCTTTGGCAGAAAGCGGTTGTATTTCGTTCTCTGTGAGGTAAACAATATCTTTGCTGTTTTTGTCAGGTAACAAACCGTATTGCCAGCCGAAACCTTCTTCTTTACCTATCAAACTATCACCAGGAATATACTCAATCCCCACTACAATACCTTGCTTTGTGCGTTGTCCAAATGTGAATCGTGGGTAGCCCCATCCACGGGGAATTGTGATTGTGACTTGCATAGTAGATTTCCTTTTTGTGCATTTTTTCATGTAAAAAGCGGTCTGTATTGAACAAACCGCTTTTAGATAATATTTTTGATTATTCTTTGCTAAGAATTTCTGTTACGCAACAGCCTCAACACTTCTTCCATCCCTGCGTTTAAATTCCGAATATCCGCTTTCATCTCACGGATCTCTGCTTTGACTTCTCGCATATCCGATGCCAACCCACTAGCCAAACTCAACGTCCTAGCGATCGCTACCTGAGATGTACCGATTGTTCCTGCTTGTATTTTCAGGTTGGTCACATCCTCTGTCAATTCATTGAGGCGCAGGTAAATATCATCAATTCTGCTGTCTTCGGTCATGTTTGAGTCCTTCTATTAATTGGTGGCTAGTTTACTACTGCACTGTATAGCCTTTACCTATTATTTTAGGCGATCGCTTGTTAGCCCTTTGTTGTCACTTCCATGAGAGAATAATTAAGTAAAAACGCCGAAAGTA
>NZ_CAWUDJ010000088.1:0-6919 GCF_963920875.1 Anabaena sp. CCY 9910
ACTTTCATCTTCTTACTTCTCCCGCCTTTTTTCTTAATTCACATTAGGCGTAATTGTTAATCTCATGAAAACGTCTCATCCCTTGGGATGTTTTCAAACTGGCTGTATCCTAAAAAGATTGATTGAACACCATATAAATTCTCCGTATCTTCGTGAATGTTACCGAGTTAATCAAGATTTCCATTATTCTCCTACTCGTTGCCACAGGTGTAGCGCTGCTATCTCGGCGATTGCGAGTTCCTTATGTCACAGGATTAGTATTAGCAGGTTTACCTATAACTGAACTTTTGTCCCGTCCAATTGGTTTAGACCCGGCACTCGTTTTAAATCTTTTCCTCCCAATTCTCATCTTTGAAGCCGGCATCAATACCGATGTCAGTCGCTTACGTAGCACCTTTAAACCAATTGCCCTGCTGGCAGGGCCAGGGGCTATACTTTCCAGTGCTATTATCGCTATCTTGTTAAAATTTGGGCTGGGACTGAGTTGGATACCAGCTTTCCTTGTAGGAGTAATTCTGGCAAACACGGATACAGTTTCCATGATTGCCGTATTTAAGGAAATACCAGTACCTTCCCGCCTTTCTACCATCGTTGAAGGAGAAACTTTATTCAACGATGCTGCGGCCTTAGTTTCCTTCAATCTGATTTTGCAAGTATATTCGACTGGTTCGCTCACCTTAATAGAGGGAATCCAACAACTGCTGTTTATTTCCGTGGGTGGCTGTCTTGTTGGCTTAGTCTTAGGCTACCTGAGCATACCTGTATTTAACCGTTTAGATGATCCCCTAAGCAGCCTACTGCTGACTGTGGCAGTTGCCTTAGGAACTTTTCAGGTAGGACAATTTTTAGGCGTATCCGGTGCTGTAGCTGTAGTTGTCGCTGGTTTAATTTTCGGAAATTTTGGGCTGTCTGGGAATACTTCTGCCTCCAGTCGCATCACCTTATTGAGTTTTTGGGAATATGCCAGTTTTACTGCTAACACCTTTATTTTTCTGCTAATTGGCGTAGAAATCAACCTAGTAACGCTTTGGCAAACTTTGCCTGCAATTCTACTGGCAGTTTTGGCTTATCAAGTCGGGCGAGTTTTGACAATCTATCCTTTACTCGCAGGAGTTCGTTGGTTTGACAGACCAATTCCACTGCGTTGGCAACACTTACTGTTTTTAGGCAACATTAAAGGTTCACTGTCAATGGCTTTGGCGTTAAGTTTACCTACCACACTGCCAGGACGGGAAAGTCTAATCACTATAGTCTTCGGTTGTGTCCTCGTTTCCTTGGTGGGACAGGGATTAAGCTTGCCATTGTTAGTCAAACGTTTAAAATTATCCAAATTTTCACATTCACAGCAACAGGTTGAAGAATTACAAGCCCAACTAATCACAGCCAAAGCCGCACAAGACGAATTAGATACCCTGCTGAAAACGGGAGTGTTACCAAAAGCTGTATATGAGGAAATGCGTTCAGCTTACCAAGTACAAGTAGCAGGTGCAGAAAAAACTTTACGAGAGTTCTATAATCGCCGTTCAGATGATTTTGATCATAAAGGTGGCGCACTTGGCAAACTGGATTCTATCCGTCGGCGTTTACTGCTAGCGGAAAAAGGCGCGCTCACAGAAGCAATGCGTAAACGAATTCTCTCCCAAGATATTGGGCAGAACCGGATACAAACTATTGATGAAAAGTTGCTGCAACTGGACGATGATTAATAGTTATTCCACAGGTTTATTTTGACTTTTAATGACTTTACCAGGACTAGTAAAAGAAATTCCTTGCTGAAAGTCAGTACCAATCATGATTGCTTCCACTATCGGTTCTGAGACTGCCGTTGCAGCTATCCACTCGACAATAAAGTTTGCGCCTAAACCTCCACTGGTATCACTTTTATTGATGAAAAAATCAGTAGAAGCCAGGGCATCAACTTGAATCGGACGTTCTAAATATTGCTTAACTAATTTTCCATTGGAGTCATAGTAACGCACAGAAGTGATAATGATTGGCTTTGACAAGTCTGTGTTGCGAATACTGAGTGTAGCGGCTAAATTAAAAACCTCCTGACGATTGTAATGATAAATATGGGAATAGACAGGAACATAGATAGTCTGTCCCATTGCTATCTGAAAATTTTTTTCTAGAGTCACCACCTTTTGGGATGGGGTCGCCAAAGTATTTTTTGTTGAAGACTTTGGGGTCGTCTTGGTTGATTCACAAGACACAAGAAGCATTAATATGATCGCTAAACAAAAATGTCGGCACAACTTCATCAAACTATTTACATCCTTCGATAAAGTCAATCACTTGATGCAGAGAACCTGGTTTGGTCGCAATTAATATAGTTGAACCCGATTCTAGTACGGTACTACCATTGGGAATTACCAAATCTTCGTGGGGGTGGGGTTGGTAGCCAATAATGAGGGAACCTGTGGGAAAGCGAGAATCCTGAGCAATTTCAGCTAGGCTACGATTGGCTACATAACAACTGTTGGGAATAGAAATTTTTAAAACCTCAATCTGTCCTTGCTCAAAGTGCATCATTGATTCCACTTGTGGAAACTCGATTGCATTCACCATCGTGGAAACTGAAAGTTCAACAGTACTAATAACATGGTTAGCGCCCGCCAGGCGCAATGGTTCAGCAAAATCGGAATGGCGCATCCGTGACAGAATATGGGAAACACCGTAGTGTTTAGCCAGCGTTACCATTGCTAAATTTAAAGCATCATTTCTGAGAACAGCCGCCAAAGCGTCAGCTTTACGGATTCCCGCTTCTAACAATACTTCTGTACTCACCGCACTACCTTCAAAAGCCATTGCTCCCACTTGTTCACGAGCGTAACGGCAGGCAGTATGGTCAATATCAATTATGGCAACAGTATGCCCCAGTTCTACTAGTTTTTGTGCCAGGCTCAACCCCACTAAGCCAGCTCCACCAATCAGTACATACATGGCTACTCCTAATATTGACAGACTTCTTACTTCACTTTAATTGACAGATTACTCAGGCAGTCGTCTGAACACAATTTTCACTACCAAGGATGAAAAGATCACAAGGATTGCTACGAAAGCTTAAAGTCTTTGCCTATACCAGAGATGTGTGAACTAGACTAGAACGGCAGGGTAATAATTTAAGGAATATTATGATGAGCGATCGCGACTACACACTAATCCTCGACAAAAGCGGTAGTATGTCTACCCCTGATCAAGCTGGTGGTAGAAGCAGATGGGAGATAGCCCAAGAGTCAACCCTAGCTTTAGCCAGAAAGTGCGAACAGTTTGACCCAGATGGTATTACTGTTTATTTATTTTCCGGCAGATTTAAACGTTATGATGATGTTACCTCAGCTAAAGTCGCCCAGATATTTTTAGAAAATGACCCTGCCGGAACAACAAACTTAGCAGGTGTACTGCAAGATGCCTTGAATAACTATTTTCAACGCAAGGCTGCGGGTAAAACTAAACCCAATGGCGAAACAATTTTAGTAATTACTGATGGCGAACCCGATGATCGCAAAGCCGTATTTGAAACCATCATTCATGCGACTCGCCAGATGGAACGGGACGAAGAATTGGGTATCTCCATCATTCAAGTAGGTTCAGATGCTCAAGCTACTAAGTTTCTCAAAGCTTTAGATGATCAATTGCAAAGCGTTGGTGCTAAATTCGATATTTGCGATACCATCACCCTGGAAGATTTAGAAGATATGAGCCTCGCAGATGTGTTAATGAATGCAATTACTGATTAGCAACTAGTGAAACCAAATATCATGTTAGAAAATCGTGATTACACTCTCATTATCGATAAAAGCGGTAGTATGGCTACCCCTGATCAAAAGGGTGGTAGAAATAGATGGGTAACTGCACAAGAATCTACCTTGGCGTTAGCTAGTAAGTGCGAACAATTTGATCCAGATGGCATTACTGTATATGTCTTTTCTGGTAGATTTAAACGCTATGAAAATGTTACCTCCGCTAAAGTTAATCAAATATTTCAAGAAAATGACCCCTCAGGAACTACTGATTTAGCTGCTGTGCTAAAACACGCAACTGATGATTATTTCCAACGCAAAGGTGCTGGTAAAACTAAGCCTAATGGTGAGACAATTTTAGTAGTTACCGATGGTGAACCAGACGATCGCAAGGCCGTGATGAGGGTCATCATCGAAGCCTCCCGCCGCATGGATAAAGATGAAGAATTAGCCATTTCCTTCATTCAAGTCGGCTCAGATGCTCAAGCAACCCGCTTTCTCAAAGTTTTAGATGATGAATTGCAAGGTGCTGGTGCTAAATTTGATATCTGTGACACTATTACAATGGAAGATATGGAAGATTTGAGTCTTTCCGAAGTGCTACTTAATGCTATTACAGATTAGCTATGGATGCTCTAGACAAGCTGTTATCTCAAATCAAAGCTGAATACGAGAACGAACAAACACAACAACCAAATATCTTCAAATCCTTTAGTCCTTCTGAACCCAAGTCATCATCCATGATGGATAATCTATTGGCAGAGGTTCAAGCAGATATTGCTGCTGAAGATGCGGCTGAGGAACTGAGAAAACAGCAAGAACTAGAACAGGAAAGACTTCGACAAGAGCAAATCAAAGCTAAACAGCGAGAGGCTTTAAAACAGCAAGCACAAAATTGGTTAGAAAAACTCGACCCCTTTTCTCCAGAAGGACTTTGGTTTGAACGATTTGCTGAAAGCTACCCCTCTAAATTAGAAGCAGCAATTGAATATTTGCAAAGTAACTAATTGAAATAACTTTGGCTTTGGTGATTATTTGTTTGCTAAATGCTTTACACCCCATTCGTGCATAGCATAAAGAATTGGCTGTAAGCTTTCCCCCAAAGGTGTTAAAGAATATTCCACCTTTGGGGGGATTTGTGCATAAACTTGTCGATGTATAATCCCGTCGTCTTCCATTTCTCGGAGTTGTTGGGTAAGCATCTTTTGTGTAATTCCAGGTAAGGCTCGCTGCAATTCCCCAAATCGTTTGACACCTAACATTAATTCTCTAATAATTAAAACCTTCCAGCGTCCGCCAATTACCTTCAAAGTGGTTTCCACTTCACAAGTTAGCTTTTCATCTTTTTGTGCTTCAGCTTTCATAGTTACTTTGGAGTAAGTAGCTTACTTTTAAGTGCGTACTTTTCATATCAACTTTACATAGTTTAAAGTCGATTCAGCAAGTATCTTTGAACTTGACAAATATATTGATGAGTGGTGAGTAATGAGTCAGTAAATTCTGACTCCTTTGTAAATAATCTTTGAACTCAGCACTCAGTACCGACAACTATTCTCTGCGTAACGGTAAATAATTTACTTATGGCAAATATCCTCCACATTGATTCTAGCCCACGAGGCGATCGCTCTATTTCCCGCCAACTCTCTTACGAGTTCATCACATCTTGGAAAGATACCCATCCTGGTGATACGGTAACTTACCGGGATTTAGGTCGCAACCCTGTTCCCCATGTAGATGAACCCTGGATTGCTGCGGCGTTTTCTTCACCAGAATCACACACCCCTGAACTCAAATCAGCGATAGAAGTGTCTAATAGCCTCATTGATGAACTGCTAGCCGCCGATCGCCTCGTTTTTGGTGTGCCGATGTATAACTTAAATATACCTTCGACCTTCAAGGCTTATATCGACCAAATAGTCCGTGTAGGCAGAACCTTTACTGTTGATGCAAACGGCTATAAAGGTTTAGTTGACAGCAGCAAAAAAGTCTTAGTTATTACATCCCGTGGAGGTACTTACCCACCAGGAACCCCCTACGCAGCCTACGATTATCAAGAACCGTATCTGCGAGCAATTTTAGGTTTTATTGGTCTGATAGATGTTACCTTTATTCATGCCGAGAACCTGAACACAGGTGATGATGCTCGTGAAAAATCTTTAGCAGAGGCGAAGGATGCGATCGCTCAAGCCGTAGCTAACTGGTAACGATGATTACTTGTGACTGATGGATATTTAAGAAAAATTCTAGATTTTTATATACTACCGTAGCAGATTTGATCAATCTGCTATTTTTATTTTTAACTGCATATTCAGCCTAATGTGAACAGCTGAGTTTAAAGATAGCATTCAGGCGATCGCTCATAATTAAATAAACCCGATTGGCAAATTACCTATGGAAACTCTCACCCTCAACATCCCACCAGCCGTAGGTCTAACGGATGAGCAGTTTTATCAACTGTGCATAGCCAATGACGAATGGCGAATTGAATTGACGGCAGAAGGAGAACTAATTATTATGCCCCCAACAGGCGGCGAAAGCGGCATTAGAAATTCAGACCTGAACCTACAACTTGGTTTATGGAATCGACAAGCCAAACTTGGCAAAGTATTTGACTCCTCGACAGAATTTCGCTTACCAAATGGTGCATTTCGTTCCCCTGATGCGGCTTGGGTAAAATTAGAACGTTGGGAAGCGTTGACAAGTGAACAAAAGCGGCGCTTTCCGCCATTGTGTCCCGATTTTGTGATTGAACTGCGATCAGAAACTGACTCTTTAAAGAAATTGCGCGCCAAAATGCAGGAGTATCGGGATAATGGCGCTCGTTTGGGTTTCCTCATTGACCCCAAAACACCCTTAGTAGAAATTTATCGCTCTGATGCTGAAGTGGAAACCATCAATTTTTCTGCTAACCAACCCCCCCAACTTTCCGGTGAAGATGTCTTACCTGGGTTTATTTTGGATTTGGCTCTCATCCTCAATCCATAAAAGATTACACAAACAGAAAAAATTATAAAATCTTCTATTTCCCAGTCCCCATTCCCCATTCCCCAACCCCCATTCCCCAATCCCTAACTATCATGGAACAAAGCCTGTCAACGAAAATCAAGCAATGCTCACCCTTATTAACCCTCATTTGTCACTCTAAGCAGAGGAAAATACAAAATCAGAGTGAGTCA
>NZ_CAWUDJ010000089.1:0-6469 GCF_963920875.1 Anabaena sp. CCY 9910
TTTGACAGGTAGTGTTTTCAATGAGAGTATAGTTTTAAAACACTTAAGACCTATGACAGTTAAATATACTGTTAACCTGATTCAATAAAGAGCATCAACAATTAGTTAATTTAACCAAGAAAGGTAAAAATTCGGCTCGTGTATTGAAACGCTCGCAGATTCTACTGTTGGCAGATCAAGGTTATCAAGACGAGGCGATCGCTTCAATGCTAATTGTAGGAGAATCAACAGTTCACCGTACATGTACTGTACATTCGCACATTATATGTCGCACTTCGCAAATAACGACATGAGCATCTTGAGCATCTAAAACGCTTATCATATAAAGCTTTCAAAACATTGTCAGCCAAAAATGCCAAATTCCCGACTTCGCACATTATATGTCGCTAACATTAAAACTCGCAAATTAATGTCGTTAATCTAAATTTTGTCACATTGCAAATTCAATGTCGCATTTTCTTCAGTTAATGGTACATTAATACTACCAATAACTACATTCTCCTCGCTTAAATGCCAGACAAAGAATTTGGATTAACCGGAGAATTGACACAAGTTACGGAAGCTATTTTCCTTGGTGAAAGTAATTTTGTGGTCGATCCATTACATATTATTCTGGAATCCTCAGATAGCCAGAAGCTCAAATTTAATCTTATTCAATGGCTTGCTGAATCACCGAATCGACAGATTAAGTCTCAGAGAAAACAGGCAGTTGCAGACACTCTTGGTGTTTCTACTCGGCAGGTGGAGCGTCTTCTCAAAGAATACAATGGAGACAGATTAAATGAGACAGCCGGAGTACAGCGCTGTGACAAGGGCAAACATCGAGTTAGCGAATACTGGCAACAATATATAAAAAGAATTTACGAAAATAGCCTAAAAGAAAAACATCCAATGTCGCCAGCATCTGTAGTTCGTGAGGTAAAGCGCCACGCGATCGTTGACCTTGGGCTTGAGCAAGGAGACTATCCTCATCCGGCTACTGTCTACCGAATTTTAAATCCGTTAATAGAGCAACAAAAACGGAAGAAAAAAATTAGAAATCCAGGTTCTGGATCTTGGTTGACGGTGGAAACACGAGATGGCAAGCAACTAAAAGCTGAGTTTAGCAACCAAATTATTCAATGTGACCATACAGAACTGGATATTCGGATAGTTGATAGTAACGGTGTGTTATTACCTGAGCGACCTTGGTTAACTACTGTTGTTGATACTTTCTCCAGTTGTGTTTTAGGTTTCCACTTATGGATAAAACAACCTGGGTCTGCTGAAGTGGCTCTTGCTTTAAGACATTCTATATTACCCAAGCAGTATCCCCATGATTATGAATTGAGTAAACCTTGGGGTTATGGCCCTCCTTTTCAATACTTTTTCACTGATGGCGGCAAAGATTTTCGCTCTAAACATCTCAAAGCCATCGGCAAGAAACTGCGATTTCAATGCGAATTGCGCGATCGCCCAAACCAAGGTGGTATTGTAGAACGGATTTTTAAAACGATTAATACTCAAGTTCTCAAAGACTTACCTGGTTACACAGGATCTAATGTTCAGGAACGCCCTGAAAACGCAGAAAAAGAAGCTTGTTTGGGCATACAGGATATAGACAAGATTTTGGCTAGTTTCTTTTGTGACATTTATAATCATGAACCTTATCCCAAAGATCCCCGCGAGACAAGATTTGAAAGATGGTTCAAGGGAATGGGAGGAAAACTACCTGAGCCTTTGGATGAGCGAGAATTGGATATTTGTTTAATGAAAGAAACTCAACGAGTTGTTCAAGCTCATGGTTCTATCCAGTTCGAGAACTTGGTTTATCGAGGAGAATCACTCAGGGCTTATAAAGGTGAATATGTGACGCTGAGATATGACCCAGACCATATCCTGACATTATATGTCTACAGTTGTGATGCAAATGATGATCTAGGAAATTTCTTAGGCTACGTTCATGCAGTAAACATGGATACTCAAGAATTGAGTTTTGAAGAATTGAGAAGTCTTAATAAGGAGCGTAGCAAAGCTCGTAGAGAGCATTCTAATTATGATGCTCTATTAGCATTAGGTAAGCGTAAAGAGCTTGTAAAAGAGCGTAAACAGGAAAAAAAAGAAAGAAGACAAGCAGAACAAAAACGCTTACGTTCTGGTTCTAAGAAAAACTCTAATGTTGTTGAATTACGAAAAAGTAGAGCTAAGAATTATGTAGAGAATGATGACCCAATTGAAGTATTGCCAGAGAGAGTTTCTAGGGAGGAAATAAAGGTTCAAAAAACTGAGGTGCAAATAGAAGTGTCTGAGCAAGCTGATAATCTAAAACAAGAAAGGCATCAGTTAGTTATTTCTAAACGCAAACAAAATTTAAAGAATATTTGGTGATGTATGGCACAATCACAACTAGCAATTCAGTCTAATGTTGAAACCTTAGCTCCTCAACTAGATTTAAATAATCAACTTGCTAAAGTCGTTGAAATTGAAGAGATATTTAGTAATTGCTTTATACCCACTGATCGGGCTTGTGAATATTTCAGATGGCTAGATGAGTTGCGAATATTAAAACAATGTGGTCGAGTAGTTGGGCCAAGAGATGTTGGGAAAAGCCGAGCCTCGGTTCATTATCGGGAGGAGGATAGGAAGAAAGTATCGTATGTAAGAGCTTGGTCAGCATCAAGTTCTAAGCGTCTGTTTTCGCAAATTCTTAAGGATATTAACCACGCAGCACCAACAGGTAAACGAGAAGATTTACGTCCAAGATTAGCTGGTAGTTTGGAATTATTTGGGATAGAACAAGTCATTGTTGATAATGCTGAAAATCTCCAAAGAGAGGCATTATTAGACCTAAAGCAACTTTTTGACGAATCTAATGTTTCTGTTGTCTTAGTTGGAGGGCAGGAGCTAGATAAAATTTTATATGATTGTGATTTGTTAACTAGCTTTCCAACACTTTATGAGTTTGACACCTTAGAAGATGATGATTTTAAAAAGACACTAAGCACCATTGAATTTGATGTTCTGGCTTTACCCCAAGCTTCAAATTTATGTGAAGGAATTACATTTGAGATTCTATGGCAAAGTACAAGTGGACGAATCGGATTGCTGGTCAAGATATTAACGAAAGCAGTTTTACATTCTCTCAAAAATGGTTTTGTCAGAGTTGATCAAGGTATTTTAGGAAAAATCGCTAATCGGTATGGAAAAGGATACATTCCCCCCGAAAAGAGAAATAAGAATTCATGACAATTATGAAGCTTTGCCCAGATTGGGCTATGTTGAACCATATGAAGGAGAAAGTATTAGTCATTACTTGGGGCGGTTGCGCCGCTTCAAAGCTAATAGCCTTCCTTCTGGGTACTCTTTGGGAAAAATTGCTGGTATAGGTGCTGTCACAACGCGATGGGAGAAGCTTTATTTCAATCCATTTCCTAGCAGTGACGAATTAGAAGCGTTAGGCAAGCTTATTGGTGTACCAGCCACTAGAATATATGAGATGCTGCCACCCAAAGGCGTAACGATGAAACCTAGACCAATTCGGTTATGTGCTGCTTGTTATGCAGAAGTACCTTGTCATCGAATTGAGTGGCAGTTTAAGGACAAAATGAAGTGCGATCGCCACCAGTTGGGTTTGTTAACAAAATGCACTAACTGTGAGACACAATTTTTAATCCCTGCTGATTGGGAGCTAGGGGAATGCACCCATTGTTCCCTACCTTTTGCAAAAATGGCAAAGCGTCAGAAACGCCATTAACATAAAATGCACATAGTTTAATTTATCTCTCTATGAACGGGGAGTGTTAGGAAGGCACCTAGAATATTATATATGTTGTCTACTTAGCCAGTGGCGAAAACTGGAATGATAGAGGCTGTAATGGGTTTCTCCAGCAATTCGTTGCTGCTGTAAAAACTCAAGCCAATTTTCTAGTACTTCCTCAACTTCATATTCATCTGCATCAATTATATGAGCGATCGCTTCTACTGCTATTGGTTGTTTTTGCTGTACTAATACATTTAGCACAGCTATGTTAAAGCCTTCCTCTTGCCCAGATGAAATCATATTCTGTAAATGCTGCTGGTAATATGCTGCTATATCCGGGGTTAACTGGTTGTACTGGAAAGGTTCCGGGTAAAAACCTCCAAGTATCGCATTTATAATTTGGCTAAGGTACATAAAATTATTTTCGGATTCAGTAGTGAGGCGGTCGCTAAATTCTTCTTCATTAATCTGGTGATTACTCAACCAAGATTTAAGACTTGACCTCTCCCCCAACCCCTCCCCTACAAGGGGAGGGGAGTAATTTTGTCCCCCCCTTCCCTCGTAGGGAAGGGGGGTTAAGGGGGTTAGGTAATTTTGAATACAAGCTTGAATATCCCGACGATTTTCTTCTGGATAATCTGCTAAATCAAGACTTTGCGACGGCGTTTCAATTAATAAACCCGACTTGTCCCGCAAGAAAGGTCTACGAGTGAGGAGGAAATAGACCTTATCCGGGAGATAGCGGGGGAGATAAAACAGATTTGTACCAGATGGTTGGCTGTTGCGGTCAATGCAATTCAACCCATCAATGGCAATTATCAGTTTTTGATGAGGTTCTAACTCATCGCTGATTTGCTGGAGAAGACTAGAGAAAAACCAACTTCCCTCTGTGGCGTTATTAGGGAGAGAGGTGTAATTAAGCGAGTATTGATTAATGAGTTGCGTGCAGATATTTATGAGAAATTCGTCAGCACCATTTTTACCCTCAAGTTCGGCATTGTAATAAATAACTTGAGGATTGTTTGTCACATATTTGGCGAGAATTGCACTTTTACCGCTACCGGGTGCGCCAATGATAGTGAAGTAACCGTGGCGATGGCGGTGGAGAAAGTTGTTAATAGCCGTGAAGACAAATTCACGACCGACAAAGTTTAGGCTTTTGGCTTGAATAATTTGCTCAAAATCTGTGGGATGTCCTCTGGAATTAATTTTTGTTGGTGGTTTGGGTGGTGAATTCATAATTGTGAGGAATAATTATAAGATGAGGCAACAGTGGAGGTAGTCATGACTGTGCAGTTATTAAGACGAAAATTCACAGTTGAGCAATATCAGAAAATGATTGAGTCGGGGATTCTCACAGAAGATGACCGAGTGGAATTGATTCGGGGAGAAATTATAGAGATGTAGCCTATTGGGACAAAACACGCGGCTTGTGTAAATCGCCTGATTAATTTGTTAGTGCAGTTGTTAGGTAAGCGCGTCATAGTTGCGGCTCAAAATCCAGTTGCATTAAACGATAACTCACAACCTCAGCCAGATGTAGCATTACTCAAACCCCGTGATGATTTTTACGCCACTGCACACCCCCAACCCCAGGATATTTTTTTATTAATTGAAGTAGCTGATTCAACTATCGAGTATGACCGGGAAGAGAAAATCCTTTTATATGCACAAGCAAACATAATTGAAGTTTGGTTAGTAAATATTAACGAGGAAATTGTGGAAGTTTATCAACAACCAACAGCCGCAGGATATCAGCTTATGCAAAAGTTCGCTAGCAGTCAAACTTTATCAATTAAAGCCTTAAGCGATGTGAGTATTAGCGTCAATGAAATCCTTGGCAGATAAAATTACTTCTCCTTTGATTCCTCTCTCATCCCTTCAAGGCGCAAAAAATGCACCCTACCTGATTGTTCCCCTGCCACAATTGTCATACCATCCGGTGCAACAGAACAGCATAACAAAGCACTTTCTCCAGTGAATCTAGCAATTACCTTGCGGCTTTCTAAATCCCAGACTTGAAGAGTTTTATCAGCTGAAGCTGAAATAATCTGTTTATTGTCGGGTGTTGCTTTTACTGTAGTTATCGATTCAGTATGACCTCGTAATGTGAAAAGCTCCTTACGATTTTCTAAATCCCAAACTTTAATTGTTCTATCACTTGAACTAGAAATAACCTGTTTACCATCGTTAGTGACTGTTATATCAGTGATTGAATCGCTATGACCATATAGTGTGAACAGTAATTTTATATTTTCTATATCCCACACATTGAGAGTTTTATCTTTAGAACCAGAAATGAGATATTTACCATCTGGGGTAATAGCTAAAGCAGTTACTAAATCTGTATGACCTTTAAGAGTGAAAAGTAGTTTTTTGCTTTGTAGATTCCAAACTTTAATAGTCTTTTCTATTGAACTATCAATCAAATACTTTCCGTCTCTAGTCAAGGCTACAGCAGTTACTGGAGCTAGAGAAATATTTAGATGTTGTATTAAACCTATACCAGTAAAAATAATGCCTTCAAAAACTAGCCAATAGATAAAATTTTTTATAAATTCTAAATTTATTAGATATAATAAAACTAAACTTATAATACTACCTATTATAGGTAAAATTATATTAAGAAGTAAATTAATAACTAATTTCTCTTTAAATTGACCTAAGTTGATGTATTTTAATTGGTATTTTTCTAATTGAAAACTTTTTAATACTCTTTTAGTATTGATT
>NZ_CAWUDJ010000090.1:0-6240 GCF_963920875.1 Anabaena sp. CCY 9910
CACTGATAAGACTGTACCAATTAAAGTCTCGGAAATTTAGGAGCTTCAAACCCTTGCTGTACTGTATTAAATTGTTGCACCAAATAATCTATGCTTCAATTGGCACAGCCAAAACAAGCTTTTTTGGCGATTTTCGGGTTAGAGAGCAATTTTATTTCTGTAATCCTTTTGTAGCAAAGCTTTCAGACATTACGTGGCGGTTCATAGCAGCTTCGCTACTTTCTCCCCGTTATGGGCAAGTTGGTTTTAAAACCTAGTTCTGCACCCATAATAAAAAATAAGCTCGTCTGTAACTTGAGTCTAGTAAGGATTTGAGAGCTTGACCATATTCCTTAACGTACATTTTTCCCGCTTTGGCACGATGACCCCGTGTAAGGCAAGGTATGATCGCACACAAGGGACAGGGTTACGCAAGTTATTAGCAGAGTTTTGATAAGTGCTATTTCAAAGAGGCAGCGCAAGGGATTACATATATATACTCAGATTCAGAAAAATTGTTTGTTGGTTTCAGAGATTTCCATTCTGACCAAGATATATCTGCTTTTTGTATGTATTGAATTTCTTCGGAAAAACTTTTTAAATTTAGTAATAAATTTTTAAAATCTTTAAGCATCTGTTTTGTATGAGTATATTGCTCTTGACATCTTTTTTCAATATTTTCACTATCTTCTTTTAATCTGAATCCACCAGAAATATATTCTGCTAAAGATGTAGGAAATATAATTGAACTCTCCCATTCTGAATCTCTTATTGAATCTAAAAACTCTTCTATTGCTTTTTCTTCAGCTTCTTCTTGATCCTCTTCATCTATATCATAATCAAGTAACAACATTTCTTGATAAATTTCCTTTGAACTGTATATACACTCCTTTAAAATTTTTTCTGCTGTCATTAATTCATTGACTTCTAAATAACAAATGCTTAAAGAAGTAGAAGATAAATAGAATAGGAAATATGCTTGATAAGCACTACAAAAAGTTTCATAACTGAATATTGCGCTCTGACTATTTTTCTCGGTTATATCCTTGAATATTGCCGTAGTTTTTTCAAAAATATAGACTATGTTAATAATTAACCGCTGCTTTAAACAATTATCAGATAACGATATTGCTTTAATTAGCTGCTTTAAAGCTCCTATTAGTTCACTTTTAAAGGTCAAATCTATCTTGTAATTTATATCTCCTAACTTAGATTGAATGTCTTTTAGCGAGTTTTCAATAACTAATAAGCGATTATCTAAATCATTTAATTTGTTTAGAATTAAAGCAAAACCTATTACACTTACTCCTAAATTTAAAATAGATGCAATACTTCCAATATTAGACAAATTCGACAATGATTGATTAATAAAAGAATTAGTTTCTCTTAAATAAACTACTATTTTCCCACTAGCATTTTCTCTAATAACACCACCAAACCGTTCATACTGGTTATTAGCTAAACCTTGTTGAACCCAATCAGGCATATCGAATTGTACATTGATGTTCTTCATATTAATATATCCAGAAGGGGCTAATTTTAAAGTGTTATCTTGTACAATTTGTTAAGCATAGGTACTAATGATTACAACTAGCACAATAAATACGATTACACTACCATTA
Organism: Anabaena sp. CCY 9910; assembly: GCF_963920875.1. Taxonomy (NCBI): domain Bacteria; kingdom Bacillati; phylum Cyanobacteriota; class Cyanophyceae; order Nostocales; family Nostocaceae; genus Anabaena; species Anabaena sp. CCY 9910. The sequence continues at coordinate 1,602 of NZ_CAWUDJ010000090.1, forward strand.
ATCAAAACTTACCAAGGCAAGTAAGTCATCGGCATTTCCGTCAATATTTATACGAAGATTTCATAAATAGCTTAAGTAAGCCAATGCTTCGCAATAAAGCTATGCCGCATTGCCTCTCAAAAACCTTACTGTTTCTTGCCTTTAGCAATCCTTAGTAAGAAATTAACTACCAGAGTTTCTTAATTTTGAGTTTATGTGCCGCACTCTTTTTTAAACTGCTGCTCGCTCAGTCAAAGTATTATATAAAACAAAGCTAGTAATTTTTTTCAGCACAAAATCGTCATTCTCCTTAATTAAATCCCCAGTACAAACGACTGGTAGCCTCTGCTGATAAGCAGTCCGAGCTTGATTATATTCAGATTCACTCAGAGAAAGGTAAATTTGACGAGGCTTGCCGACAACAAAGCCAATAATTGTGACATTACTTGGATGATTTCGTTCTGCTACTCTAATCACCATCCCCTGGATTTCGGTATTTGGGATTTTTGTGATCAAATCGCTTACAATGTCTAACTGAGAACGAACTTCAACTGTTTCTAGAATTGCCAGAATCTCAGCCATCCGTAGCGCATAAGACCTGATTCCAGGATTGAGAGGTAAAGTAATATCAAATTCTTCACCAGAATCAGTTGTTTTAATCCAAACTGATTCTTTATTGTCAACCTGACTTTCTTGATACCAACCTTTTGCTTGAAGATAAGATGTTAATATCTGAGGGTCTAAATTAGAGAGAATATCTGGGTCACGCACGGTAACTATCATATTGGTTCTCCTCTAGCAATTCGTTGCATTAGAGCTTGCAAAACTTCAACACTGAAAATATTTTGACGGGGTAAATAAACAGTGACAGTGCTTTGATTTTCAGTTGGTGGTTGACCGCGTATCGACACCCAGTAAGCACAACGCTTCAAGCAAAGCTCCGTCTCCGATTGTTGTAGCCAATCTTCTTGTAAATCAGGAACTAAGACAACGACTAACAACAGGGGGTCATCGTCGGGATTATCGTTTCTTAATTCATCATAATTTTTAATTTCCAGAGGAATTTTAACAAAGTCATTATCTAGTAATTTTTGGGAAGTACATTTGACTTGCAAATCAATCCGAGTTCGCCGTCTAGAACCAGGTGTCGCAATTCCTGTAATGGTTACATCAACCCCTACTAAATCTAATGGTCTGGGTGCTATTTGGAATGAATAACCGGCAGCAGACGCGACGGCATTGATGTAAGCATAGCTAAATTCCTCTTTCTGGGTAGTGATGTACATTCAAATAAAATTTATTCTTGATTCTTTATTCTAGATTCTAGATTCTTGAGGATATCGCGCAAACTCTCTTCGGAATCAATTTCTGACCATGAAACGGGCATAGCCCTAAATAACTCCAGTGCGGCCTGTACCCAAACCTCCTTGGGTATTTTTGCACCATGCTGTCGCTTACCTTTTTTGAGGAGATCATTTAACCAATCATTCAACTCAAGCGGCAAGCGCAAGTTTACCGCTTCCCGTTCTGATTTAATCAAGAATCTAGATTCTTGATTATTGTTTAAAGACTCTTGATTATTGTTTGTGGATTCTTGATTATTCTCCACTTCGGTTAGTGGTTGAGTTTCGACTTCAGTTTTGCTGAAAATACTTTGTGCTAAAGGATTACCACCCAATGCCGAACGCGACGATTTTCCTTTATTTACTGGCATTTATATACCTCATCCACTAATTGACTATACGCCAAAGCACCCGCACTATCTTTGTCGTAATCAAAAATAGATTGTCCGTGCGAAGGTGCTTCCCGAATTCGCACCGATTCAGGAATTACACTAGTGAACATCTTGTCGCCAAAATGATTCGTGAGTGCATCAAATACTTCTTTACTGAGATTGTTCCTGCGGTCGTACCGAGTCGCCAGCACACCTGCAATCTCGATGGGATGCTCTAGTTGTTCTCGCACTAAAGTTAAGGCACGTTCAATCCCCTGAACACCTAACAGTCCCAAGTAGCTCATGTCTACGGGAATTAGTACCGCATCGCTTGCCATCAGCGCGTTAATGGAAAAAACTCCAATGTTTGGGGGACAATCTATGAGAACGAAATCATATTTATCTAATATTGGTGCGATCGCTTTTCTAAGCAGTAGTTCTCTGCCTGGACGACCGGATATAGGTATTTCTTCTTCTGCCAGAAAAAGATTCGATGGCAGCACATCTACACCGCTATCGGTTGAGACTAACACTTGCTCTAGCGGTGTTTTGTGCTGCAAAACATCTTTTAACTGGAAATCAATCTGCCAGATGGGGATTCCTAACGCAGCACTGGCATTTCCTTGAGGGTCGATATCAACAATCAACACTCGTTGCTTTTTGAACTTAACTAAACCAACAGCCAAATTGTAGACGGTGGTCGATTTGGCGACCCCCCCTTTCATATTGAAAACAGCTAATTTTCTAGCCACGCTTGGTTTTGCCGTTTTTATACTTTGAATTCTTTATTATAGAATCTTGATTCTTGATTATTGATTATTTTTTATTTAATCTTGATTATTTTTATAATCTGCGATAGTTATTGGGGCAAAGCGTCTGATGTGGAAGTTACTGTTGAGTTGAAGAGCGTGATTGCTTGACGGATTATGTGGGGATCGTTTACTTGACGCAGTGAGGAACCTGCTTGCTCGAACTTATATCGAGTTTGAGCTGATGCGTCTGGATCTGGAGCTGCATAAACCACATATCGTACACCTGCGTCAATCAAGTTAGTTGTACAGTCCCCCATATATTCGCCTTGTCCTCCAGGAGTGCGTTTTCCACATGGCTCTACTGTTGTATATACGATATCGTCGGGAAGAACTGAGATAGCAGAGAGTTCGAGCTGACGCAGAAGTACATATTCTGAATGTTTGCCGTCGTTACAACTGATTCCAACAGCCACAATAAAACCTTGTCGTACCAAGCACGAACTCACCACTCCACCTGTGTCATCGGATTGATCCGCAATTCTGAATAAATGTTCAAATATCTCTTGCTCTGTCATAAGAACCGCTCTCGAATTGGGATGCTTCTTATCATTATTAATTGAGAAAGAGAAAGCCTACTTTTATAGATTCTATAATATAGAGTGTATATTCTAGAATCTATAGTTTAATGGCAATGTAATTTTTTTTGTTCACTGAAAAAAATCAAGTGAAGGCGGAACCCACCGAAACCAGTTGCGGAGGTCAGCATGAATAGACCTTTGTGTTGTCGTGCGCCGCTACTTTTGAGGCAAAGATTGGTGGCTACTCCGAAAAGCTATTTCATTCAAAACAAATAACTACTAGATTTACTTAGAAATAAATACCATGTACAATTCAAGACCTAATGACTTGTACGAAGAATATCTGATGTCAATAAAACTAAGCTACAGCAAAAAACAAGTAAGAAAAGCAGGCGAATGTTTAATAAACAAACACCAAAGTATGCCTACAGATGAAGCATTATTAATATTAAATAATTGGAGGCTTTGCCATGCTTATCCGTTAAACAGTGTGCAAAATTCATTAAGATATAGAGCTAAATTAATTGATGATAAAGCTGTGGTAACACAAAGATTAAAAAGAATTTCATCAATAAAGAACAAGCTAATCAGATTTGATTATATGAAGCTTGATACAATGCAAGATATAGGAGGGTGTAGAGTTATACTACCAAACAATAACAATGTTTACCAAGTAAAAGAGGAAATTATAAATACAAAAAGCATTAACATAATAAAAGAGGTAGATTATATATTAAACCCAAAAGTTACAGGTTATAGAGGAATACATTTAATATCTCAATATTGTGGAAAAAATCTAGATTTTAAAGACCTAAAAATAGAAATACAAATAAGAAATAAAATGCAGCATTATTGGGCTACAGCAGTTGAAATCATAGATACCTTTACAGGACAACATTTAAAATCAGGAGAAGAAGAAAATGAGTGGCATGAATTTTTTAAATTAGTTGGGTTAAGCATGGGGAAAATAGAAAACGAAATAGAAATAGAAAATAGTGATAAAGAAAAAATTAAACAGCTAAATGAAAAGTTAGAAGTAACAGGAAAATTACTACATTATAGAAATTTAATAAATTGGACAGAGAATATAGGAAAAGTAAAAGGTATATTTTTACTGATTCTTAACCCCAAAATAAATGAAATAAAGATAGTACATTTTAGAAATAGTGAATTAGTAGAGGCTACAGAGGAGTATGCTAGGTTGGAAAAGGAAACACAAAATGAAAACATCGATATAGTTTTAATAAAAACAGATTCAATAGAAGAAATAAAAAAAGGTTATCCAAACTACTTCGCAGATTCAGAAAACTTTATAGAAATACTTTTCAGTATTTTGGATATGAAAGAATAAGAACAACAGTAAAACTTAGTCAACCACAACTTTTGAACGAGAGACTGCGGGTTTTGGAGCTATGGGGGGTAAATGAGCAACGGTACAGATAGTTACGCTAAGGCTGTAACTCTTACTGGATAAGCATTCTGAAAATCGATATTTTTCACAATTCTCGATGTACCAATTAACCTATAGATTATTTGGTGCAACAATTTAATACGGCACAGCAAGGGTTTGAAGCTCCTAAATTTCAGAGACTTCAATTGGTACAGTCTTATCTGTA
>NZ_CAWUDJ010000091.1:0-6218 GCF_963920875.1 Anabaena sp. CCY 9910
ATTCATACCGTTTCTACAGGCGTTGAACCCTCGTAATTTGGCTAAGGTATTGATTACAAAATAAATTTAGTTATATAAGCAGAGGTAAAAATACTGTAAACATTGCATTAACATTTAGTAATTATTTAGGTGATTATCTTACATGACAGGGAAGTGAGAGAGGAAGCTTAAACTAGCATTTGTGAATAGTATGCTAGATACGTTTGGGGGTGAAAGTGAGAAAAATTAGGCTGTTGGTTTTGGTACTAATTAGTTTAGGGTTACTGTCTTGCTTAGGTGTGCGTTCTTCTCTACCGTCAATATCCTCTGCTATACCAACAGTTACTCCTTCACCACCAAAAACCATCCGCTACATAGAGCGTAGCTTGCCCCAAGGTATGGCTCACATTTTATTGATTCCAGCCAATAGCCCATTTGTAGTAACTGGAGCATTATCAGCGAAGGTAAGCACTGTAGAGGAATTTGCCCAGAAGCATCGAGCTGTTGCTATCTTCAACGCAGGCTTTTTTGACCCAGCCAATCAAAAATCAACATCTTATGTAGTGGTGACTGGTCAGATGGTTGCTGACCCTAAAGATAATGAGCGCCTAGTAAACAATCCGCAATTAAAGCCTTACATCAATCTCATTTTTAATCGCAGTGAATTTCGTCGCTATTTATGTGGGCAAACTACCCGTTATGATATTACTTTGCACAATGAATCACCACCAGCAAATTGTCGCTTAGTTGATGCTATAGGTGCTGGCCCACGCTTATTACCAGAACTGACATCAGTACCAGAAGGTTTTGTAGATAATGCCAAAGGACGCGATGCACTCTTGAGTAAACAGCTTAACGCTAGAACTGCTGTAGGTATTACCAGTGAGGGCAGCATTATTTTAGTAATGGTTGCTCAAAAACCTTCAAAACCCAAAAATTCTGGCATATCTCTAGTGCAATTAGCAGATTTGATGAAAAAGTTGGGTGCATCCGCAGCGATGAACTTAGACGGAGGTAGTTCGTCTTCGCTGTATTACAATGGCAAAGCCTTTTATGGAAAATTTGATTTACAAGGAAATCCCATTAAACGAAAAGTAAAATCAGTTTTATTAGTTCAGGAGAATGTGAGAAATTAGTATTCACAGTAAATATGCTTGTTCTTCCTCTAGATACAGGTTTTGGTCAAACCGTAGTGCAAACATCATAAATTATAGCCGCAGCCAAACCTTAACCACTCACAACTGCATCGATGAACAAAACTACAAACAACAGAATCGGTTCTGAGATGGCTGATGAAGATTGGTTTAGCTTAGGAAAATCTGATGCCTGGGCGGGAAAACCCAAAGTGCCACCAGAACAAAATGCTCAAGCGGCGAGTATGTATGATTTAGGTTACGCTGAGGGAGAAATTACACATTCGCCAACCCAAACCCCCAAGGCACAACAGTAGCTAGAAATCGTCAAACACTATCATCCATCCAGCCGCATTCTGAGTTTGGGCAATCCCAATGCACCCTTGAGATATAGTCACGCTCATACTCAGCACCACATTGGGGACACTTACCAGTAAATAAAGGATGCCAATCAAGTAACTCTAATTGTTCCTCTAGTGTCCATCTCTGGCGGGGCTGCAAAATCAGTTCGCCGTTATAGTAGGTTGCCCCTTCTGGTTGCCATAGTTCCTCTACTTGGGCGTTGGGGTCTTCTCGAAAGTCGAGGCAGCTATCACCGTCTACCCCCGTTGGGTGAACAGCACAGACGAGGTGGGGGTCATGGGCATAGAGGAGACAGCGATCGCACTCTGGAATTTTTGGCATAGTACCAGTGTACTGCTTTGTCACAAGCGATGCCTACGCACTTCTTGATTTTCCTCTAAGAATATCGCCAAGCCCAAGCAATGACCAGATGACCAAGATTAGAAACAGGAATTAATGAGTTTTATTGAGCAATAGAAGCGATATTAGACTGAAATTCAAAATTTTACTAAGTTTTTTGAGTGGGAAGAACTTTATGCCCAAGAATAATAGACATTGGCTTTGGGAGGAGCGATGAAGCTATATTACATTCCCACAACAAGAGCAGTACGCCCTCGGTGGCTTTTAGAAGAAATGGGAATTGCTTATGACTTAGTGCGAGTCAATATGAGCATGACAAAACAACCAGAATATCAACAACTGCACCCACATGGTAAAGTGCCAGTCTTGGTAGATGGGGAAGTAACGATTTTTGAGTCTGCTGCTATTTGTAGTTATCTGGCAGACAAATATATAGAAATGGGGTTTGCTCCACCGTTAGATAGTTCTGAACGTGCTTATTATCAGCAATGGCTTTTTTATGCCGCAGTTACCCTAGAGCCGCCGGTTGAGCATTATATGTTTAATGTGCTGCCAAATCTGCCAGAAAAACTACTGCCAGGTTTTGTCAGGTCTGAAACTTCACTGCAAGAATCTCAACAATGGTTTGACCGCGTTGCTCAACCTCTAAAAGAAGTCTTGGTTGGCAAGAATTATTTAGTAGGAAATAGACTAACAGTTGCTGATATTCTCACTGGAGGAGTTTTGCTATGGGCTAAGAAGCTAGGAATGCTCAAAGATGATGATCCCTTAGCTGAATATATCAATAGCTTGATGCAACGACCTGCTTTTGGGCGTGCCGATGAAGATTTTTATGCCAAGATAGCTCCTTAGTATCTGATGAGGGCAATAGTCGCTTTGCGAACCGGCGAAGCCATCGCTTACGGTTTGGTTTTTCCTCTCTGCGAGACGCTACTCGCGTTCGCTTGTATTTTATGGGAGGCGATCGCTAGTTAAATTTATTTTTTTTGATTTGAGATACAGCAGAAATAGTACCTAAAGCTATCAGTCCTAACGTTGCGGAGCTATTGTCTGGTACAGGTTTAGCAACAAACTTTAACACTTCGCCTTGTCCTGGCAAAGCACCTTTGTTTGACACATAGATACTACCATCAGTTCCAATGGCAAGGCCTGTAGGGGCAATTAGCCCATCACTGGCGATGGTAGTACGAGTACCATCAGGATCAATTTTAATTAAAGCACCATTACCACTCAAGAGTTCTTGACTCGCAAATTGTAAAACGTACAAACTGCCTTGAGGGTCAACAGCTAAACCAGTGATCCCTGTAAAACCCCCTGCATACATTTCGGGAGGCAGACCAGAGGAAATTTTATAGACGTTAGCTGTACCTGGAGTAAAAGGAAATCCGGTTAGTTGGCCAACAAATAATTCACCGCTACCAGAGGAAGCGATCACTGTAGGTACTGACTGCACAGGAATGGTCTGACCTGTAAATGGGTTCGTTCCTAAACTGCTAGGAAACACAGCCCGTACACTCAGATTACTGCCATCTGTATTGACTTGGAGTAAATCATTACCTCCCGCATCTGTGACATAAGCTATATCATTCTGGATTAATAGCCCATAAGGGTTGCTATTTAAATCGCTGCCATCAGGATTGTTAGCAGCCTCAAAAGCTCCCAGATCAGCCACAGTTGTCCAAGAGTTGGTATTAAAGTCAACTTGCAAGAGTTTGCCAAAGTCGGGAAATATCAAAGGATTAAAGTAGCTAGGGTCTGGATTAGCACCTAAACCTGTAATTATATAAGCCTTGCCACTGCTATCAAATGCTATGCTACTTGGGCCAATACCTCCTCCTCCATTAGATGGTGCTAAAGATGGTAATCCTGTAATTATGCGCGTTTGTTGCCCGTTTTGAATTTTAGTAATTGCACCACTAGAACCGTATTGTGCTGTTTGCCCATCACCTAAGACAACGGATGCTCCTGTTCCACCAACACCGGACTCTGTAACATAAAGTGCGCCATCCAGTCCAAAAGCCAGACCACGAGGATTGTCTAGTCCACTAGCAACAACGCTACTGGTAAATTGTGCGCCTAGTGCAGTTTCTCCCATTCCCAAAGCGATGATTAAAGAACCAACAGCAGCGAGTGATAATTTATTCAGCATATTAATGTTTTTCTTTCACTAAATGATAAAAGTTAGCAACCAACATGAGAAAAAAGAAATTTTATCTTCGATTTAAGCAAAGATATTTTCATAAGAGGCTGTTTGCCAACAATGGTTTTTTCTATGGATCTAAGGGATAGCACTTCACTTCTTCATATATCTTCAGATGAGAATATCTATTTATGTTTCTCCCTTTATATTTCTTTAGAGATAACCTCTCAAAAAATCAAGAATTTTTTCTCAAAAGCTCGAACACATCTCATGTGCTTATTTTGGTAGGGCTACGCTCATAGCTGCTTGTAACCTCTGCTGCAATCGGGTGTATCGCTCTTGGGATTTTGTAGAACGAACGCACATACTTATTGCCTTCTGGCTGCCAATAATAATCGCCAACTTCTTAGCACGGGTTAACCCTGTATAAAGTAAATTCCGAGTCAACATCATGTAATGTTGCGTGTACAAGGGCAAGATTACTACTGGGTATTCTGAACCCTGCGACTTGTGGATGCTCACGCTCCAAGCTAAAGCCAACTCATTCATGTCAGCATAATCATAAGTAACTTCGCGCTCTTGATACTTGCAAAGCTACCAGTAATCGTAGTTAGTTCCTTCGCACCAGGGCGTTGCAAACGTGCCACCGTGTAACCCGACTCTTGAGAATAATAAGTCAAGCGTTCTACCACTCCCGTAATCAATTCATGTTTGGAAGTGGCGTTGATTTGCTGCTGACTTGGTAGGGGTGTGGTGGACATCACTTTCAACAAACGGCGCAGCTACTATACTCGATACTGTTTGAGGAGTAATCGGGTAAGTTTTGTATAGTATTTATGTACTATACGAGAAATTGTGGAGATATCGCTTTTTTTAGCGTTTCCTCTCTACGAGACGCTGAATGCGAACGCTTGAATTTCAGGAAATATCACTATCTTTAGCTAGGGATGGGGAAATGCTAAGGCAATCCGCAGTAACTATTGACTATGAACTGTTGGCTATGGGCTAATGACTAATGACTAATAAGCATTGACCAATGACTAACCAAACCATTCATGTTGTAGCTCGTTTTGTAGCTTTACCCGATAAAGTAGAAGAACTCAAAGCAGTATTATTGGGACTGATTGAACCAACTAGACTTGAACCAGGTGTGATTAAATATGAACTTTTACAAAATCAATCAGATCCAACAGATTTTACTTTTGTAGAAGAGTGGGAATCCGAGGCAGTACTCGATATTCATTTAGCGTCACGCCGTCTGCAAGTACCAATAGCCAAGCTAGAAGGATTAATAGCTGCGCCACCAGATATCCGCCGTTATTCTATTTTGGCTACGATCGCCTAGTATTCAAGGAGTGGAATCTTGAAATAGTTGCATACAGTGCGTTGGTTCTTTAATTCTTCCCGCCGGGGCTTGAGGGCGATCGCCTGCGGCGGGCGGTTACGCCATCGCTCTTGTACGAGAATTATTAAATGCTGTTGGCGTAGTCGTATTTGCCTCCACGTTCAAGGGCGCGTTTGTAGGCAGGTCGCGCATGGATGCGTTCGATAAATTCGTGAATCTTTGGTCGGTTTGAGATAAGTTCGGCTTGCAGGGCAACCAATTCCAAAGGAAAGCTCATTTGGATATCGGCGGCGGTAAATTCTGAGCCTACAAACCACGTACTCTTACCAAGTTCAGCTTCTATGTAATCAAAGTGAAGCTTGATTTGGGGCGCGATAAATGCGTCATTTGCCCTGCTATCTCCTGCCCCAAAACGGTTAAATATGAGGTTCATTACCAGAGGTGGCATTGCCGAGCCTTCGGCGTAATGCAGCCAATAGGTGTAGCGCAGACGCTCTGGCGTACCGGATTTTGGGATTAACTGACCATTGCCGTAGCGCTCTACTATGTATTCGATAATAGCGCCGGACTCAGCAACAGTCACTTGTGCATCTGTAATCACTGGTGACTTGCCAAGTGAATGGACTTGGCGCAGTGATGCTGGTGCTAACATCGTCTTTGGGTCGCGTTCGTAAAACTTGATATCGTATTCGATGCCTAATTCTTCAAGTAGCCATAGCACACGCTGCGATCGCGAGTTGTTGAGATGATGGATAATGATCATTGGGAGCTACTTTTTGTTATCTGCTTTTGCTCATCTCAAAGTATCATCAGTTTCCCTAATCTTCATCTATCTGGTGGTTTGTACTGGGTATAATGTAGCGTTTGACCAAAAGAATGGGATACAAGCCCCGTCGTTCTACGACGGCTTTTCTTGATT
>NZ_CAWUDJ010000092.1:0-5566 GCF_963920875.1 Anabaena sp. CCY 9910
GGACATTGCACAGTAGATGACCTCAATTCATCCCTCTATTATGCAACGCCAAAATTCCCAATACTCTCTATTGGGAATTGCGCCATTAATTTGGGAACACACATAAATATAATTTAACAAATATAAACTTTAATTACGACCATCTCTAGTTATAAATTCATTTCATACCTTAGATAGATGTTAAGAAAAGTTATGGTGAATTGCGAATTATTTTCACTTCTCGCGTAGTTGTCTTTCCATCAGCATTTGTGGTTCGACATTCTCCACATTATGTATAACTGATAGTTGAGCTATCCCTTTGAGAGCATCAGCAATTTTGTTTGTTCTGGCACGCAACCAACCAGCGTTAGGTGCATAAACTAGAGTTTTTGCTACTTCATAACCTGCTTGATTGATAGCAACTTGTTGTGACTCAATATCAACACCTTCTGTAAAACAGATGAAAACCATCCCAGTAGGCACAGCCAGCGTTCCGTTATTTTCTAAGGTATATACTGGACTTAGTATATTTGTATTGGCAGTATTCTCGATTGCTGAATCGGGTTCACCGGGAAAAATAGCGATCGCTCCCTCACCCTCATTCAAGACTAAAATAGCCTGGGATGGTATCTTGCTAGCTTGTTTGTAATGTGCGGCGTAGTATCCAAACTGGCGATTGTAGAAGACACTCGCTTTTGTACCAACAGGAATTTGTTGGGGATACTCAATAAAATAGTCTCGTTGGGGTCTCACTTCAGCGATTAAAGGTAGAGAGTACGCCTGTAAAAATAATTCACCAGGAAAATAAAACATTCTTTTTAAATTCTAATGATTTTAGGTAATGAACTACTTCTACTCATAGATTGAAATATTAGGGGTGTGGGGGTTTAGGGGTTTAGGGGTGTAAGGGGTGTAAGGGTGTAAGCTGTTGATTTTGTGCTTTTTCAGGGTTGAAACATTGATGCACAATCCTTTTCTGGCTGAGTAAAATTTGCAGTGGGAAAAGTTCATTACCCATTACCCATTACCCATTTCTGGAAAGCCAGACTGATAGTTTGTATCCACAGGAAATTGTTCTAAGCTGCGTCTTATGTGTGCGTCATTTTGGAAACAGCACACAAAATACAGAGGCTTAGTATCAACTTAATAGTAGGAGATTAAGTATGGTTCATGTCCGCTATGGTGGTCAGAACGGTGAACAGTACGAACTAGCGATTAGTGAGAATCATATTGTAGTACGGACTGAAAGCCGCAGCTCGCTAATTAGCGATCGCCCCTTTGAAGCCGCCCCTGTTTCACCCCAAGCCCGTAATATCCTCAATCAATTCGAGTTATCAACTCGTTTCAGCCAAGCAGGTGTAGAAGTTCTCCATGTGAAGGAACCAAGCCACGATGGTGCTTTGCGCGACACAGCCAGGGAAATTCTCAATCAAGAACCTGAGGTGCAGTTTGCCGGACGTGTGTTAATTGATCCGGTCAGTCAACAACCCATAGTTTACACAGAAAACCTCTTCGTGAAGTTTGACCACGAAGAAGACGTTAGTTTCTGCCAAGAAATTTTGGGACGCTACGGCTTAACAATTAAACGTCAACTAGAATACGCCCGTAATGCCTACTTTGTCAGCGCACCCCCCAATACTGGTTTAGCCATCTTTGATATTTCCGAAAGGTTGCTCAACGAGGAATCGGTGGAATTGTGTCATCCTGAATTGGTGCGGGAATTTAGGCAACGTCAGGCATTTCCCCAGCAATGGCATCTCAAGGAAACCACGATTGCGGGTAAAACTATCAATGCCCACGCCAATGTTGAGGCGGCATGGAAGTTGAGCGATGGTACGGGAACGATTATTGCCATTATTGATGATGGTGTGGATATCGACCATGAAGAGTTCCGTTCCTCCGGTAAGATTGTCGCCCCTAGAGATGTCACACGCAAAACCAACTTTCCCACGCCAGGAAACCGAGATAATCACGGTACGGCTTGTGCAGGTGTAGCTTGTGGTAATGGCAACTTTGGGGCTTCTGGGGTAGCGCCTGGGGCTAAGTTAATGCCCATTCGTTTCGTTTCTGCCCTGGGTTCCCAAGATGAAGCCGACTCTTTTGTCTGGGCTGCTCAAAATGGTGCGGATGTAATTTCCTGTAGTTGGGGGCCACCAGATGGTACATGGTGGGATGATAAAGACCCCCTACACAAGCAGAAAGTACCTCTACCCGATTCCACAAGACTAGCAATGGACTATGCCATTAATAAGGGGCGTAATGGCAAAGGATGCGTGATTTTATTCGCTGCGGGTAATGGTAATGAAAGCGTAGATAATGACGGCTACGCCAGCTACGAAAAGGTAATAGCTGTCGCGGCTTGTAACGACTTTGGTACTAGAAGTGCTTACAGTGATTTTGGTAAAGCCGTCTGGTGTGCCTTTCCTAGCAACAACGGTAACCCTTCCCAAACCCCTGGTATTTGGACAGCCGATCGCACTGGTGTAGTCGGTTATAATTCCGGTAATACTAATCTCGGCGATCAGGCTGGTAATTATACAAATAGTTTCGGTGGCACCTCTAGCGCCTGTCCTGGTGCGGCTGGTGTCGCCGCCTTGATTCTCTCTCGCAATCCAAATCTGCGTTGGGATGAGGTCAGAGATATTATTAAACGTTCATGCGATCGCATTGATCCAGTTGGTGGTAACTATAACGCTGAAGGTCGTAGCCCATTCTACGGTTATGGTCGTATCAATGCCCTCAAAGCGGTAGAATTGGCACTACCCGCACAACCTGAGCCAGTCAGCATTTTCACGGCTGTGCAGGATGTCCCCATTAACGACTTGCAGATATCTCAACTCAGTGTAGCGATCGCTAACACCAACCCCATCAAATCTATCAAAGTTACGGTAGATATCGAGCATACCTACATCGGTGACTTAGTAGTTAGCCTCAACCCCCCTGCTGAATCCGGTGTATTACCAATCATCCTCCACGACCGCAAAGGCGGAGGCGCAGATGATATTAAACAAACTTACGATGAGGTGAGTACACCAGGACTAACTGCTTTGAAGGGTAAAATTCCTCAAGGAACCTGGACTTTAGAAGTAGCAGATAAAGCACAGGCGGATACAGGGAAGATTCGCAGCTTGACTATTGAAATTGGGTTTTAGGGGGATTAGGGACTGGGGATTGGGGACTGGGGACTGGGTAAAACTTTTACATATTTTCCCCTTCATCCCCTGCATCCTCCGCAATGCACGATTTCATTAGAACCCTTGCTTAATTCTTTCCCATCTCTCCCGAAAAAAATTGCTCTCATGATCATCCCGTTTGAATGAGTAAGCTCATACAATCTAAATGCCAGGGATAGTGCTTGAAGACTACTCAGGATTGGTGATGAGAAAAATGATAAAATTTAGAATTGCGATATTTGCGAGTGTCATTTTATTTGGAAGTCAGCTTGGTGTGGAACCGAGCCAAGCTCTCCCTGTGCCATATGCCAAGCCACCGACTCCTTTACCTGATCCAACCGTGATATTAGGATTTGGTGGAGTTTTGCAACCGGACTGTGTTCGACAGGTTGAAGCGGGTGAATATCGCTGTGCAAAGCGTTGGGCAGAAGTAACCCATTTGCTCAAATCATTGGTTTATCAAGATGTTGAATCGCAACTTATTGCACCCCTGCAACATCAACTGGCGATCGCAGATCAATCCTGGCATCAGTTTCAAACACAACACTGTCAACAGTTAACTCAACGCTTACGCAATACGCCAGATTTTCCAATTGCAACATCTGTCTGTTTAGCGCGATTAAATAATGATCGCATTCTAGAATTGCAAAGAGGTGGTGAGGTTATAACCCTCCAATCTCGCGATCTTCGATTTGAGTCCTTACTTGATCGACTCAAATTGAGAAATTCATCGGTGCAACGTCACTGGGAGCAATATCGAACTCAGTATTGCCAGATCGAAAAAGCTCTATTCGCTTTTAACCCCCTGAGATTGGGGGAATGTCATCAGCTTCTCAGAGAGGCTCGACTTCACCAACTAGAAGACCTTTTGGCAGCACCTGCTCGTGGCTTGGATCTCTTCAATAGTTTTGTGCTACCTGGAATTCCAGAGCTAAATTGTGTGGATAAGACACAGTTTGGGTTAAATCAATGCGCGGTCTATTGGTCAAAAACAACTCAGTTTTTGCAATCAAGCATTTATGGTGATTGGGCAGAAAAACTATCGAAGCAGTATCAGCCAACATTTGCGATCGCACAGAAATACTGGCAAGACTATCGTGAAGCACATTGTACTGAGTTGGTTGAACCTTTTAAGGAAGGTTCTATGTCACCAATGCTCTATCATCGCTGTTTAGCTCGGCTAAATAACGATCGCATTGCGGATCTAAAGGGGATAGCTGTATACGATCCAGAAGACGAGGCGCAGCAAGCCCCAGTTACATCTGGGCAAGATACCACTCAAGCTCTTTGGGAGCGTTATCAAACTGAATACTGCAAGTTTGAGTTACAGTTTTTTGGTAGTCAAACCAGAAGTAAGCAATGCCCAAATCGTTTAAATCTGGGGCGTTTGCGCCATATCAAAGCAATGATGAATACTCGATAAAGAGGAAAATAATAGTAGTTTATGACTTCAAAGGATTGGCAGTGAGGAAAACGATCGCAATCCCAACCGTATAAGCAACCAAATCTCGCCAGTCGAAAGTAGATCCAATTGTTAAATGAGCTAGCTGGGAGTTTCGCCAGCCTAAAATATCAATGAGATTAAGAAACTGAAGAAACTCAATCAAGTAGGCAAAAATGAGAGTTCCAATAGCAACCTTCCGTAGTGGAACTGCAATAAAAGCATGGACAAAGTAAGCAATCACCATGACAATTAAAACGTCGCCCAGTAACGGTCTAATCCAATCATCTCGGAAGAAGAGGGCAATTATTACAACTATTGCAAATAGAGTTGCAAACAGGGTGAAAGAGGTACGATTAAATCTCAACCACTTGAGATTACAGAATTGTTTAGGCATTTGAGCTAATAAATTCTAATTTTAATTTGGGTTAATTACAGTTTGGACAGAATCGGGTAATGGCTTCTTGCCGTTTGGGGTGGTAGAGGAGGTTCTCAAATATTACCGTGGCATAATAATAGGATGTTATTGAAAAGTGTCCTGCAATTCCTTTAGAGAGAAAACGAGAGTTGCTGGATGAGAGATAAGCATGAAAAAACGTTTGTTCTGATTGATGGGTATACACTAGCGATCGCGCAAAGCGATTCAGGTGTATTATTCTCTGGTTGCCACAGTCGCAAAGCCATAACCCGATATGACGATTCGCTCCTAATTCAGTTTTTGGCACGTCATGCCCATCATGATACGTTTTGGCAGTGCTTTCAGGCACATGAACTGTATGAGAATGAGGATAATCGCTTCTTTGTCAGGGATTGTCAACAGGTAATTGGCGAACGCAGTTGGAAACTACCGCAAGTTTATCAAAATTGGGCAGTTTGGGAACTGATAGATCGACTGTTTCAAATTCATGGCGAGTCTTACAATGAACCGATTTGTTTATGGCATCCAGGGAGTTATTATCCGATGTACGGTATT
>NZ_CAWUDJ010000093.1:0-3605 GCF_963920875.1 Anabaena sp. CCY 9910
ACTTTCGGCGTTTTTACTTAATTATTCTCTCATGGAAGTGACAACAAAGGGATAGATATATGATTATCTACCCACTCGAAAGGTGGTTGCAGTGTAATGTGTGGCGGCGACTTTTGCGCGTGGCGACTAGCGTAATGATCTGCAAAGTGCTGTTTGATTTGGTTGGCGTAGTCTTGTATCTCTTGCGGCGGTAGCAAGGCAACGAAAAAACGACTTTTTGGTAAATTCAAGATTCAAAAGGGAAGATCAAATACAGTAGTTTGAAAATTAACGAGCTAAAAAACTGCGATCGCTCCTCACTCTATTTCCCTAAAGATAACATTACCGTTAAAAATATTAGAACATAGGATTTCTAGAGGTTGCAAACAAAATGCCGTGGTTCGTCAAGTTAGAAGAAGGCAAAGTTGATAAATCCATCTTTGACCAATACGTACCAGCTCACCAAGCCTACGTCAGAGATTTGATTACCAAGGGTTACAAAGCCCGAACAGGTTATTGGGCGCAATTCGGTGGCGGGATGTTGCTATTTGAGGCTGCTTCAATGGCAGAAGCCGAGGCCATTGTTGCCGATGATCCCTTAGTAAAGAGCGGTTGTGTCAACTTTAAACTTTACGAATGGAAAATTGTTGTGGAATAACGCACAGTTACGGAATTTGATGTTATATTATTAATAGACCTGGATCTATGCGACTCCAACGCCTAAACCTTGTCAGGACCGGAAGGTAGCAGCAACACGGGATGCTTGTAGTAGGCGTAGTCTCCGGGTCGCCCTATTTATTAGGAGCTATCAGCAGCAATGCCTGGTTTTGGAGATATTGTTCAAAAAGCATTTTACCTCGGTGTCGGATTGGCTTCTTACGCTGGCGAGAAAGCCGGAGGTAAATTAACTGAACTGCGATCGCAAGTCCAAAAACTGGCAGACGAGATGGTTGCCAAGGGTGAAATGACCACAGACGAAGCCCGTCGCTTTGTGGAAGACATGATGAAGCAAGCCCAACAGCCTCCAGCAACAGATGAAGCTCCTGAAAAACCGCCCTCTTCTGAACCTCGTCGCATCGAAATTTTAGAGGAAGATGAAGAACCAACGGTGAAAGAGGCATCAACAGAGAAAGTAGATGAACTGCGCCAACAAGTGCTAGACCTGCAAGAAGAGTTAAAAAGATTGCAAAAAGAATAGAGATTGCTCAGTTAAAAGTCCTATCAGCACAGTGTGAACTGGGCGTACTAGTACGTACCTGAGAATCTATAATATATGTGATCTAGGGTGTACTTTAGTGTTTCCAGTCAAGTAGCACTATGCGTCCTATTTTTTGCAAGCCAGGGCGTTAAGTTTATGGATCAATGGCAAAAAGATTTGATGGAAATGGTGGAAACTGCGGCCGATGAAGTAGAACGCTTCTTCTTAGGAATGGGTGAAATGGTAGATGCCTTTTTTGAGCTAACAGAAGAATTCACTGAACAAGTCCAAAACAGTATTGTTACCGAAGTTGACCAGTATTTACAGGATTTAACCGAGCCGATTCTGGATATCTACTGGGAATTAGAGGATGTTGTGGCGGATGTTGATCCTGGCTTTCCTTATTCAGTCGAAGCGACAACAGAACAAAATGCTGCCTGTATAGGTTGCAGTAATTACCACGGTCATGTATATGGAGGTAATTTGCTAGTCTGCGGTATGCACCCTCATGGGTGGGATGATGGAAGTTGTCCTGATTGGGAGCGAGAATAGTTTTGAAGGCTGGGTGCTGGGTGTTGGATGTTAAGTTATTAGTAATGGATCTTTACATTTCTTTGGACTAATAATTTATGAGTAATTCTTCACCGGAAACGGTATCTCAGCCTAGCCAGGAAGTTAAGTATGGCGAACGGGAGATTGCGGAAGGACAATTAATTACCTTTCCCAATCCGCGTGTGGGTCGGCGCTATGATATTAATATTACCTTGCCGGAATTTACTTGTAAGTGTCCATTTTCCGGTTATCCTGACTTTGCCACTATTTATATTACCTATGTCCCTGATGAGCGAGTGGTGGAATTAAAGGCTCTCAAACTTTACATTAACAGTTACCGCGATCGCTACATTTCCCACGAAGAATCAGCCAACCAAATTCTCGATGATTTTGTCGCAGCTTGTGACCCTCTAGAGGCGACTGTCAAAGCTGATTTTACCCCCCGTGGGAACGTTCATACTGTGGTGGAAGTTAAGCACAGGAAATAAGGAACGCCAGAGAGTAGGTTTAAAATTGGGTTTTGTAGGGACGGGAGCATCATTAACTGTGCATCATATTGGATTAACCCGCCCCTACTCATTGGGTATTAAGAATTTTGAATTAATTACTGTGACTGAGAAACTTAACATTCATATTCAAGGTCAAGGTTTCCCCATATTAGGACTGCATGGACATCCTGGTAGTGGTCGGAGTCTGTCGGTTTTTACAAATCACTTATCAAAACGTTACCAAACTATTGCCCCCGATTTGCGTGGCTATGGCACCAGTCGCTTTCGGGGGAACTTTACCATGCAGGATCATTTAACCGACTTAGAAGCTTTATTAGATCGTTTGCAGATCGAGAAATGCTTAGTATTGGGATGGTCTTTGGGTGGGATTTTAGCGATGGAGTTGGCTTTGCGCCTACCGCAGCGTATCACTGGGCTGATTTTGGTGGCGACAGCAGCTAGACCCCGTGGTAATCATCCACCGATTTCCTGGCAGGATAATCTTTATACAGGTGTTGCTGGGTTACTAAACTACATCAAACCGGGCTGGCGCTGGAATATTGAGACTTTTGGCAAGCGATCGCTGTTTCGTTATCTCATACAACAACACACACCCACTGCCTATAATTACATAGCCAGGGAAGCTTTGCCAGCTTACTTGCAAACTTCTCCATCTGCCACTCGCGCCCTTAACAGCGCCTTGCGTTTAGGATACAACCGACTCGCAGACCTTGAGCAAATTCATTGCCCTAGTCTGGTGCTGGCTGGCGCTCAAGATAGACACATTACAGCCGATTCTAGTTTAGAAACAGCCCAACATCTCAAACAGAGTCAATGGCAATGCTACCCTCATACCGCCCATCTTTTCCCCTGGGAAATACCCCAGCAGGTAATAAACGATATTGACCTGTGGTTAGCAAACAACTCACAGGTAATGAGTAATTAATAATACAAAGTCCACAGTCAAAAGTCCCAAGTCAAGAGTTTAATGCAATCACTAATGACTAATGACTAATGACTATTAACTAATTGCCTAACTTACATCTGACCGCTAAAGGCAGGCTTTACTTTGCGGTCAAGACGTTCCCCCAGGTCTTCAGCAATCGTCAAGTTATTAGGTTTACAGCGCTTCACATTCACACCTATTCCTTGCGCCCCTTCTGTCTCTAAATCCTCAACGTAGCCTTTGATGGCTACCTTCGCGTCAGCAGAATTCAGAAAAGGCCCGAAGTAGTATGTACAGCGTGGGTTTTGAGTAGTAATCTCCACCCACCAAGCCAAGCCAAAAGTATTGAAAGTATTAATTGTGGTTTCTTTCAGGTTTTGCCAAATTGTTCAAGGGGCGACAAACGCCTCTAAACTTAGCCAGATAAAGGTTTGAGAGGCAC
>NZ_CAWUDJ010000094.1:0-3588 GCF_963920875.1 Anabaena sp. CCY 9910
TGACTATTGACTATTGACTATTGACTATTGACTATTGACTATTGACTATTGACCACCCTCAAAAGGGTTTTTAGTTCAGTGCGTTCCTAGATTTGTCACATCCACACCATTACCTACTAAAGATACAACAGCTAGCATCTGTGCCATTAGTTCCAAATAGCGATCGCCAAGTCTGCGAATAGTTGCAGGTAGGTGGAAATTGCGAGAGTATTCGATTTCTAAGTGAACAGTGCCATCGGTGATAGAGAAGAAAAACTCTAGTAACGCTGTACGTTTTTGGTCAGGGGAAGACAACCGACTATCTCTATCTTCCTCAATAAACTCAAACAGTTCCGAGGAGGGAGCAGTACGATTTCCTAAGTAGTTAGCTCTGACTGGTGTGAGATTGTTATCGGGATAAACATAATGAGGAAGCTGCTCAGAAATCCAATCAAAAGTTACACCATTCATCGGTAACTCGTTAAATTTGGCTTGGATTTCCTTAGTGGTTTGCTCCCACCTAATGGAACGTTCTAGATTAACCCCGACAGGGAAATTCATCGCAAAGTTACCAACACTATTTAAAAACGTGTGCTTGCTATCTAGATTCCTGCCGTGGCTGCGATGGCTAACTACTACCCAATGTTGTCCACTCCACTCAGCCATTAACTGATACAAGGTAGAAAGTAGCAACGTGTAGACATTACATTTGTAATACTGTTTAGCTTCACGTAAGAGTATGTTACTACTGTTTTTGGACAGGGTGAATTTTTCCCTGGCGGCGGAAGCCTCTAAATTAGCACCTTTTTGATGGTCAAAGGGAACTTGGAAGGTATATTCCTGAGAAGGAAATTGAGATTTCCAATAATCTACATGACTTCTCAAAGCTCCTTGTTGTTCCGCCTGCATCAGTACACGCACATAGTCCATATAAGAAGGTGTCGCAGGGAGAGGCTGAGAAATCTGACTTCTGTTCCCCAGCAATTCGCTGTAAGTCAACCATAATTGATGAAAAATTACCCCAGTACTCAGCAAATCACCGATGATATGATGCCCAACCATCGAGATATCGTAGCAGGATTCATTCACCTTGATCGCGATGACTTTCATCAGCGGCCATTGGTCAATTTGAAACTGTTGAGCGATTTCTTGTATCCGGTTGTGGATTTCACTGTCTCGTTGTGCAGATGTCAGATGACTACCATCGTAGAATTCAGCACTCAACTTTTGATCTGGGGAAATTAACTGTTGCCACCATTGTTGATCTCGTTGCACAAACACAGTCCGTAGTGCGGGATGAGTTTCCAGTACAATATTGAGAGCTTGGTTAAATATCTCTGGGTCTAATGGTTGATGGAAAAGAAAACGTGTGTAGCCATTCCATTGATATGGAGCCTCAAAGTATTTCACTAACCAACGTTGAGCAGGGCCTAGAGGTAAGTATTCCTGAGATACTGTTGGCTTTTCTTGGGTGATAGCAGCCAAAATAGCCTTGCGGTCTAGCTTCCCATTGTGGGTTTTAGGTAAACTGGCTAGCCATTCCCATCGGTGAGGAATCATGTAATCAGGCAAGCGTTGAGCCAGGAATTCCTTAATTTGTTGATTGTCTACTTGAGAACCAGCCAAGCAAGCTATTAACCGTTTTTGACCATTTTCGTAATCTACAGCTAAAACGGCAGCTTCACTAATCGCGGGATGGCTATTGAGAACACTTTCGATTTCCCCCAGTTCTACACGGAAACCACGTATTTTAATTTGGTGGTCAATGCGTCCATGATACTCGAAACTACCATCGGGCAATTCCACAGCTAAATCGCCGGTTTTGTATAAATATTCCCCTGGAACGTGAGAAAAGGGATTCAGCCGGAATGCGTCTGCTGTGCGTTGTGGATCTTTGAGATAACCCTTAGCCAATTGTACACCGCCAATCCAGAGTTCTCCCATTTTTCCTGGGGCTAATGGCTGCATCTGTTCATCCAAGATTAAGATATACACATTATCTATAGCTTTACCTATAGGAATGCAGATTTCTTGTTCGCCTGGACGTTGACGAATGATGTGTGCAGTGACATCGATGGAAGCTTCAGTGGGGCCATAAAGATTGGCTAAACCAACACTCATACCATACTTATCAATCCAACGCTGTACAAAAGGCACAGGTAAAGCTTCGCCACTAAAGACTAACCAACGCAAATCGGGAAAAGTCCATGATTCTGATTCTAAAGCGTTACAAAATTCTCCAAATAGGGAAGGAACAAAGTGCATGACATTGATTTGGTTGTCTTTAATCCACTGTGCTAAGAGCCAAGGATTTTTGACTGTTTCTGTTTCTACAGAATAAACAGTAGCTCCCACCATCAAAGGCCAGAATATTTCCCATACTGATATATCAAAACAGCAAGATGTTTTTTGAGCAACGCGATCGCCATAACGCAATTGAAAAGCATTCTGCATCCAAACTAGGCGATTCATGTAACCCCGATGGTTGAGCATCACTCCTTTCGGTTTACCTGTAGAACCAGAGGTGTACAGTACTGTCATCAAGTCATCAGGAGTATTCACATTGGCAGGAGCTATATCTGAACAACGCGCCCAAGTCTTTTTGTTTAGCTGTGTCCAAGCTTTACCTTGCTCAAAAACACCCTCATCTAAGAACATCAAAGTATTTAAAGGTAACTGCTCAGTCAGGCATTCTGCTAACTTGTTTGTCAAGCGATTTTCTGTTAGCAAAATTCCGATTTGGGCGTGTTCTAATATGTACTTAATCCGTTCATGAGGATATATGGGATCTAAAGGAACGTAAGTTCCGCCTGCTTTGAGAATACCAAGAATACCCACAAACATCAAAGGCCCGCGTCGTGTCATGATTCCCACAAACACGCCTGGTTTAACTCCCTGAGCCTGCAAATAATTAGCCACCTGATTAGAAAGACGGTTTAACTCTGCGTAGGTAATTTGAGTTTCTCCATCCGTCACCGCTATGGCATTGGGAGTACGCTTGGCTTGCTCGATAATTTCCCAGTAAGGAATTTCTTGGGATTGTTGATGGTTGACAACTGATTGCTGTTGTAAAGAAGATGATTGTTTCTTCCCAAGTAGCACAGCCATTTCTTGGAGACTGCGACAAGAAAGCAAGGCTTGACGATTTACTTTGCCTAACCGTTTTTCTAACCTCGTAACAATGCGGATAAGTTCCAAAGAATCCATTCCCAATTCTGCTTCTAAATCCTTGGCCATATCATTGTCAGTAATCTGGGAATGGCAGATTTCTGTGGCAATCTCTTGCAGAAGCTGCGTTATATTTACATCTGTTTGTGTCTTAGTTACTGGCTGCGTTAGTTGCTCAGAGGAGATTTTTAGTGAAGCTAACTCCTGGATTTGGGTAATGTATTCCTGCATCAATTCATCAATAACAGACTCAGGGAAAAAGTTACTATCGTAGCTAGCGAACAAATGTAAACTGTCGTCAAATATTTCTTGCAAAATATCAATTGTTCCTGCCGCATTAATACCACCTGCGCGATAATCGATGACATCTATGGAACCATATTTGTTTTGGTAGTGGTAAATATGTAGTGATAATAAAATTAGACGCTACAACAAGAATTA
>NZ_CAWUDJ010000095.1:0-3454 GCF_963920875.1 Anabaena sp. CCY 9910
ATTCATACCGTTTCTACAGGCGTTGAACCCTCGTAATTTGGCTAAGGTATTGATTGATGAATCCAATTAGTGAATTAGTGTGGCAAAGTCTGCTGAGTGGCGACATACAGTTAGCAGATTTGATTTGTAGTCTATTGCGATCGCAATTAGTGACAGTTGCGATTCCCTTTGATAAAAGCAGTTTTAGGGATTGCACTGCATTTAACCCCTGGAGAACCAAATCCACTATATTGATCGAAACTTCCTTGAACCTGCAAATCTGGGGGGAGCTTGGCAATGCTAGTTTTGTACAAGAAAAGGTTTCCGTCAACCACCATTGCAATGGGCAGTTCTTCAATGTACGTACCGCTAATAGTTAGGTCGCCTTTGACGGTTAGTTGATTGGGCAGTCGCTTGAGATTACCTTCCAGGGTAACGTTACGATTGATGATACAGCGTCCTTCTTGCTCGATCGCGCCAAATTTTTTCAGGCTTCCACAAGGTGCGGGGGTAGCCGGTTGCAGCAGATAAATTCCAACCACCACCAAGGGAAATATGAAAAGCAGCGATCGCCATCTTAGTTTTGAGAACATTTGAGCTAATAAATCCTAATTTAGGTTAACTTAATATCTTGCACCTTTACGTATACATACAGCAAAATCGAAAATATGGGCGATATAGCTACAGTATTTTTGTTTGCTTTTAACGATAAATTAATACTTTTAGCTTTATGCTGAGTATTTAATCTCACCAT
This sequence comes from Anabaena sp. CCY 9910, assembly GCF_963920875.1. Taxonomy (NCBI): domain Bacteria; kingdom Bacillati; phylum Cyanobacteriota; class Cyanophyceae; order Nostocales; family Nostocaceae; genus Anabaena; species Anabaena sp. CCY 9910. Next base: position 734 of record NZ_CAWUDJ010000095.1, read on the forward strand.
TTTTGCTTGGAAGATGTGAGGAGTATGTCACTAGAAAATCCAAGTCCTTTAGCGATCGCACCCACCCTGTGGAATATTGGGTTGGTGTCTGAGCAGAACCTCCTCGCTTGGGTTGCTCACAACTGCTGTGGGAGTACAGAAACCCCCGAAGCTGTACTAGGGTATCATCTAGAACACTTATATTGTGATTGTGAGGATGTTGATGCTGCCATTTCCCTGCTACGGGTTGAACTCCCAAAAATCATGCCTCGTTGTAAGTCCTTTGCTAGTATATTTTTGGAGCAAGTCCCTGGGCTAGAGCTATGTATTTAATCGCCCATAAAACTGCAATCAAGCGTTGGATTTCTGGCATTTTTCAATGTCGAGAGGAAGCATTAGCATATCTGGCGATCGCACCCTCAGAAAACCAGCCCTATCTAATTGAGTCGAAGCTGCAAAATTACCCTGTTTATTTGCTGGAAAGCTTTGGGTTGGAATTTGCCCTTTTGGATGTGTCTGAGATTTTGCAGTATTGCACTCATCTAGAGCGTCGTGGTGATGATTGGTGCTATGGCAATCTTTATTTGATTCGCCAAGATTGGCAAGCTCCCAAAGTCGGGGCTGACTATATGGGGCTGCTTCCACACCTGCATTTAGATAATGGCTACCTCGATCGGTTGCAGTCCACTCCGATTTTAGATTGTTTTTAGATTACTAATGATTGAAGTTGCTAGGGAGATTCGTTTCGCGTTGGATCGCTTGAAATACCTCGATCCGGAGGCAATATGTTTGACAATAGACTTAAATCCACCGCTTGAATCCGTGGCGATTCTAAAAGCATTGGAAATTCAGCTACCATTCGCCTATGCTGCTTTTTTGCTAGAGGTGGGAAATGGAGGGGGTTGGGATTGTGCCGAGCGAGACTGTTGGATGACATTTGATGAAATCATGCAGCATAATTGTGCTGAGTTATGGCATCAGTCACCGCCTGATTTCGTTCGTCAATTTCTGGCAACAGGAAAACAATCTGATGCGGTCGAGTTACCCTATCTCCTGAAAATTAACGCCCTTCCTGGACTATTACGAATTGGGTTGTATCCTCCAGAACAAGAGACTTACGGGTTGTTTCTGACACAAGAAGGACATGAAGTGAAAATTCAAATTTGCTTACAACCGTTGTTGACTTATGTTGTGATGGAACGCTATACACCGAAGCAATGGTTACAAATGCATCTCAATTTTTTAAATAATGAGATTTATGAAATTGAAAAATCGATCTCAATCTTGAATTCTCAGCAAAGTCCATATCTTCTTTTCCAAGGATTTTTAATGGGTTTGGCAAATGATAGGTTGAAGCAGTTTATTGAAAATTGTCCCGCAATTCCTTTAGAAAGAAAACGAAATTTGCTAGATGAGATATGGTAGACCTAGTAAAACCATTATAGTACTTTCTGTATAATATATCTAACAATTATTATTAGAAACAATTTGATTATATGAACCGCAAACAATTATACTGGGCAAAAGACTATACTTATGAAGCTAGACAAAAAAAGATTGGTTGGCTAAATGAAATAATTGAGTCACTACATGAGCAACCAGAATTAGGAAAATATAAAGACGATGAAGACTCACAAGAGCTATTTACCCAGGAAACTATCACAGTTGCTCAACGTTTAATGAAATTAGTTATCCAAGAGGAGCCGAATAAACAGGATATTCGTGAGTTATATATATTGCTGAAAATTTATAAACATATTCGTAACTCCGCTTGGGACGATATTTGTAAATATGTGGAAAATTTGCATTGGGTAGTAAATATTTGGGAAACATTTCAGAATGTAATTGAATTAGATATCTGGCATGGTTGTGAGTATCAACGTTATTCAATTAAAGAACCATTAATTACTGAGGGTAAATATATCAGAGGTAGCTCTTCTATTGACACGCACGGTCATATTGTATTCAAATTAGAACAGAATTTAGAAGACAATAAGATTAAAATTATTTGGCAAATCCCAAATGAGACCGTTATTCCTGACGAATATATTCCACCATCAATCGAAGGAATTATCGAGGGGCTGATTCAATATTCTCATCTAGAAAATAAAGCTTTTTCATCCCTTAAAATTACTGTCTTTAATGGCAGTTATCACGAATATCACTCTAGGGAGTCTGATTATCGTATAGCTGCTGTCATCGCTTGGATGAATGCTTTAAAAACTGCTGAATTCATACCTCTTTAATGGTTAAGGTTGGGGAAATTCAATCATTTAACCATTATTACAGCATTTTTCACCTATTTGAACCAGTTGCTGGATGAGAGATAAGCATGGAAAAACGTTTGTTCTAATTGATGGGTATACACTAGCGATCGCGCAAAGCGATTCAGGTGTATTATTCTCTGGTTGCCACAGTCGCAAAGCCATAACCCGATATGACGATTCGCTCCTAATTCAGTTTTTGGCACGTCATGCCCATCATGATACGTTTTGGCAGTGCTTTCAGGCACATGAAATGTATGAGAATGAGGATAATCGCTTCTTTGTTCGGGATTGTCAACAGCTTATTGGCGATATTCCAAAGGAGTCGCTACGCGAACGCAGTTGGAAACTACCGCAAGTTTATCAAAATTGGGCGATTTGGGAACTGATCGATCACCTGTTTCAAATTCATGGCGAGTCTTTCAATGAACCGATTTGTTTATGGCATCCAGGGAGTTATTATCCGATGTACGGTATT
>NZ_CAWUDJ010000096.1:0-3185 GCF_963920875.1 Anabaena sp. CCY 9910
AAAACAGTCACACTCTTCTATTTCCTGAGCTTCAGCCTCTTTGTCACCCCTTCAGGTTCCCCCCGTTGTAGCGACTGGCGTCGCGTCTTCACCCAAGGAGGTGTTGCTATTGATTGTCTGCATCTGATTTGGAAGTGTTGCTAAATAACCAGGGAAGCAAATTAGCAATTGTAGCCGCACCAAAGGAAAACAGAGCAATAATGGCATCACGGGGTAAAACGCCATCTAACCAACTACCCTGGATTCTGGAAACAGGAAAATCTTTATCTAGCCCAATTTGGATTTGTTTAGTTGTACCAGAAAAACGGGCTTCTATGCCCTGTTTGTCGGGAATTAATTGTAAGTTGCGGATTAGTTGAATATTGAGTGGCTGATTGGGGTTTTCTCCCATGAGAAACTGGTCATCTTTAATTTCTTTTTCCTGCTCTGCCATGCGGACTTTACCTTCGATAATGGTGGAAACTTCTAAATCGTCTCTGAGGTCGCCGCCATTTCTATCTACACGAATAAATCTCACATCTTTAGTGGCTATTTTCCCCCTAAACCACTGCTCTGATTCAGGTTTTGGAGGCTGGGATAGGGTAATGTAAACGTTGGTATTTTGTTTGAGTGCTAGCTGGAATTCTTTATTATTTGGGTTGACAATAAACTCTAATGGTGTTGCTTCGTCTTGTGGTTTGGGTAAATTTAAACTGGGTATTTTATAACCTTCTAAGATAACTTTGATTGGTTGTTCACCCAAGTATATTTTTAATGTATTGGAATTGGTTTGATTTATTTGAGAATTAGGTAGTAGGGAAAAAGCTAGTTGCTGACGATAAAAGTCGTAATTGAGTCCAGTTACTTTGGTTTGGGGTTGCAGTCGTAGTTCCTCTAGATTGATTTCGCTGGTTACATCGGTGTTGGCTGGGGTGAGAATTAATTTACTTTCTCTGTCTGTAAGCTGGATTTGTAAGGAGTTTAATTGATTAAGTTGCGGTAAAGATTGACTTTGAAAATTACCTGTAAAATTTAATGTTTGAATGCCTTGATTTTCTAGTTCTTTAATATATTTAATATTGCCAATAAATAATTTAGGTAGTTCACCATTATAGGTAAAACTCATTTCTTGAAAAATGAGATTGCCTTCAAATATGTGTGTTCCTGGTAGAATGGCGGCAAGGGTAACAAAGGTAAAAGCTGAAAGTAAGAACAACCCAAGAATAAAAGATTTACTCTTAGGTAGATAGGGTTTAAGTTTTTGTAAGTATGGGCGAATTTTTTGAGTATGGTTACGAAGAAAACCCACTAATTTAGTGAGGTCAATTTTATTGATAACTTTTAGGATGGCGTTGATGAAATTGGGGGATTTTTGTCTGGCTTTTTGCCTAGAGGCCATGTTTTATTTCAACCAATTGGGATTATGTTCAAATACAATTCGTCGTTCAATTCTATCGCTTGGTTCATTTCTGCGTTCTATATTAGCAACATAGTGTAGTTCATAGCGTCCGGGTGGGGCGTTGCGTCCATCCCAGGTGAAGATGATTTCACCGCTATCGGCGTTGGGGCGGGATTGGTTGTGGATGGTTTTTTTGTCTGGGGAGATGATTTTAACGCTGGTAAACCTGACTCTATCTTGGGAGTAAAAGACAAATTCATACTTACCGGAAGCTTGCCCTAAAACGACGGGAACATAAACATTTTGAGAACCAAGGCTATAGGTGGCTACGGCGCGGAGTTTGTTGGCTGGGATTTTTGCTTCTCTGAGGACGTAAGTATCCCAGCTAAAGCGGAAATTTGCACCATTGTTAGACAATAGTAAGTCATCTAATTGATAGTGATAAGTGTCGCCCAATGATTTCACTGTGACTTGGGGATTGTTACCGCCGGTGATGCGGGGAACTTGTAATGTTAAAGTTTTGTCGAAGCGGGTGAGGTTGCGGGTAGCGATGGAAATCAGGCTCAAACTATTGCCGCTTAGGAGTTCGCGTTTGATACCTTCGCAACGGTTGGGTGGGTTGCGGCGGATATAATCGGTAGAACGGGAATTTCCTTCTGGGCAAGAAGCAGCAGCAGGGAGATGGTTAAAGCTGAGGATTAATAGGCTGGCAAGAATAATTTTATAATTCATGGTTGGTTTAAATTAATATTCCAGGTGGATAGGAGTTTTTTAACTTCGGAAATGGGGTAGGCGGAATTTCGCGTTTTATTTTGGCGGGCATAGACTATGCCTACAAGCCGATTTTGGGAGTCAAGTACAGGACTGCCAGAGTAACCAGGTTGGAGTACTGTTGATATTTCTAGTTCTTGGTTTTTATAGCTGCTAATTTTTCCTTTTTCTCTAGACCATGATTTATCTTCACCTCGTTTAGCAGAATGGCCGATAATTTGAATCGGCATTGCAGGGGTGATGGGGGTTGCAGAGATGGATAGAGGTTGGATATCTTCTGGCAGCTTACCGCTAATTTCCAAAACGGCTAGATCAAGTCCATCTTGATTAGTCATTTTGAATAGTTTGGCATCTCGCCGCATTCGCACACGGTCTGACGGTGGGGAACTGAAAAATTCTACCTGTATATTTTTACCCTGTTCTCTGCCATCAAAAATTACATGACGATTGGTGAGGATTAATGTGCGATTGGCTTCTCTGCGAATGACTACACCAGTACCAATCTCTGTTCCCTGACGTTCGCTGTTTGAAAACTCCGCAGTGATGAGTACCACGGAACGCTTAATGGGTAAAGTTGGGTCATTGTTGGGCAACCATTGCTGATCGCTTTCTACGCTGGCTAGTTTATTTCGTTCTTCAGTCCATAATCGCCGTGCTTCTCTATTGTTGTTACTGGCATAAACAAAATCGGGGTCAATTGCTTCTGATTTGTCGAAATGTTCTATGGCTTTTTGAAGTTTCCCTTGTTGTTGGAATGCCAGACCCAGCCCATTGTTAGTTAGAGTATGGGCGCTAGCTGGAGTTATGGAGGTGTCTTCTGGTAATGTTAGAGCTTTTTGGTAGGCGGCAACTGCTTGGTCTAATTTCTTCTGGTCACTTAGGGCATTGCCGAGACCGATGTAAGCAATGGCATATTTAGGGTCAAGTTCGACGGCTTTTTGGTAGACGGCAACTGCTTGGTCTAATTTCTTCTGGTCTCTCAGGGCATTGCCGAGACCGATGTAAGCAATGGCATATTTAGGGTCAAGTTCGACGG
>NZ_CAWUDJ010000097.1:0-2739 GCF_963920875.1 Anabaena sp. CCY 9910
GGACATTGCACAGTAGATGACCTCAATTCATCCCTCTATTATGCAACGCCGAAATTCCTATTGATCCCTTAACATCACGTCGCTTGCAGGGTAATGACCAAGTTAGCATCTCGGTTAATCAGTTTTTCCAAGAGTTTTACCAAAATAATGCCCGCCAAATCCGCACAATGGAAGGGCGAGAGCATACAGGACAAGTCAAAAACAAAGACCGTCAAGAACGAGAAGAGAAATTCCGCCAAGGACAATTAGCCGCTTTGTTCTGTTCTCCAACAATGGAATTAGGGATTGATATTTCGGATCTGAGCGTTGTTCATTTACGGAACGTTCCCCCCAGCCCTGCCAATTACGCTCAACGCAGTGGTCGTGCTGGCAGAAGTGGGCAGGAGGCTCTGGTCATTACTTATGCTTCTATTGGTAGCGGTCATGACCAATACTTTTTCAAACGCCAAAATCAAATGGTTGCTGGGGTAGTTGCTCCACCAAAACTGGAACTAGCCAACCAAGATTTAATTAAATCTCATGTTTACTCAGTTTGGTTGGCGCATACTGGGGTTTACTTGGAAGACTCCATGAATAAAATCTTGGATTTAGAACTGGAAGACTATCCCATTAAAGACAGCATTCGCCAGCAGCTTACCCTTAGCCATGCTAAATTAGCTCAATGTCTGCAAGCTAGTCAGTCCATATTTTCAGATATTTTCTGCCAAGATGACCTACAAAAAGCTTCTTGGTATTCTGTTAATTGGTTACAGGTAACTATCGAAAATGCTCTGAATGCTTTTGACCGAGCCTGTAAGCGTTGGCGAGATTTGTATACTGAATCATTCAAACAATTAGAAACGGCACGTCTCACTATCGACCGTTCTGCTAGAGGTGATGTCACCCAGGAGGAACGTAAAAATGCCGAATCACAGTCACGAGAAGCACAACGACAAATTGACTTACTTGTAGGACACACCCAAGGTAAGAGTAATTCTCAATTTGAGTTTTACCCCTATCGCTATTTTGCTGCCGAAGGGTTTTTACCAGGGTTCAACTTTCCTCGTCTACCAGTCCGGGCATTTATTCCGGCTGGTGAAGGTGGTGAATTTATCTCTCGCCCTCGCTCTATGGCATTAAGGGAATTTGCTCCTAGCAATGTCCTTTACTATGAAGGTAGCAAATTCATGATCGCCAAAACTAAAGTTCCTCTCGGTGGGATTGAAGGCGAGTATAAGCGAGTGAGTGTCTGTGCTAACTGCGGGTATTACCACGATGGCGATTTTCGTGATACTTGTGAAAACTGTGGTGCAGAGATTAAAGCTGATGTTCATGGCAATATACCTAAATTGACTCGTGTACTACCAATGGATACTGCGATCGCTCGTCGTCGAGAACGCATTACCTGCGATGAGGAAGAACGGCTCAAGTATGGCTATAACATCACCACTCACTTCCGTTATGCCAATCAAAAGCGCGAATCAGCTATTGTTCAAGCGGCTTGTGGTACACCATTGTTTAAGCTAACCTATGGTGCTACAGCTACTATCTGGCGTATTAATCGCGGACTGAAGAAAAATAGAGAAGAACGAGGATTTAAACTTAATCCCACCACGGGAGTATGGGGTGATTATAAAAACCCACAGACTCAACAAACACCTGATACTCTACATACTGAAGTCAACTTAATGGTTGATGACACTTGCAATATCCTGGTTGTTGAGCCATTGGATGTTCCGGCTGAGGGCAGGGAAGCTTTTATCACTACTTTGCAATATGTTCTAGAAACAGCAATTCAAGCTGTCTACAAACTAGAAGCTGATGAACTTGACTCTGAGCGTCTAGGTGAAGACAAGTATTTACTGTTTTGGGAAGCTGCTGAAGGTGGCGCAGGGGTACTGTCTCAGTTATTGGAAAAACCAGAGGTATTTAGAAAAATCGCTGATGCAGCTTTAGATATCTGCCATTTCACAGAGGTAAAAGACAGTTGTGTTCAAGCTTGTTATGAATGTTTGCTTTCTTACCGCAATCAGTTTGACCATGCACTTATTAACCGTCACCTAATTAAACCTTGGCTTGATGTACTCCTTGAAAGTAATGTTATTACCCAAGTTAAAGGTCTTTCTCGTGATGAGCAATATCAAAAATTGTTGGAGCAAACAGACCCTAACTCTGATTTTGAGCGAGTGGTGTTACAGGAGATTTACCAACGGGGGTATAAATTACCTGATACTGCACAGAAATTTATTCCAGAGGCTAACTGTAAGCCAGATTTTGTTTATAAAGAGGAGGCGATCGCTGTTTTCTGTGACGGTTCAGTTCATGATAGTCCTGAAAAGCGCAGGCAGGATCAGACTGAACGGGATAATTTGAGGTACGAGAATGGTTATACTGTCCTTACCCTGAGCCATAATGAAGGTTGGCAAACTGAATTAGTTGTTTTAGCCAGTTTATAACCTAAAACAAATCCACGATTAGCTGCATCTGCTAACACTCTTGCGGCAAGTAATCGAAGGACTTCAAATGCTTTAGATCAAACGTCAGTTATCCGGAACTCTGATTAAATCTGCTAACTGCCCTTACTTTAATCTTACGAAAAGTACGCAAAGCTAGACGAAGTGGGACAACCTATTTCACATTAAATCTTCTTTATTAAAGGGTTAGTAATATACCTAAATCAAAATTTATATTTTTTAAATTTGTTGCCCTGAAGGGGTGACAAAGAAGCTACAAAGCAGACTGGATAAGAGACATAGCACG
>NZ_CAWUDJ010000098.1:0-2710 GCF_963920875.1 Anabaena sp. CCY 9910
ACAGTCCGGTGAAGCGTCAAGAATCACCGCACCTTTAGGTCGGTGAGTATGTCAAGTAACCCTTCCTCTGCAATACGAGCCATCAATACTGAATCTGAGTTGAGGGTTGTGATCGAAACAGATGCAAGGTTGTTGTTTGTCATATCATTATAGCCCTCTTCTGTCAGTTTCCGGATAAAATGAATAGAAGAAAGGAAAAATAAAACTCTACAAGGTAAGTAGAGCAATGGATGTAGAACTACAAATCTTAAAACATTTACCCAGAGATGCCCAGCCAACAGTTGCGCTCATAGATGAATATTGTGCAGAGTACAAAGGCCTGTTCAAAGAAGTAAGAAATTATGAATGCTTCAAATATTTACATTTAGGGATAATTTCACCAATAAAAAGAAAATCATTGCCGGAGATAGCTAAAGTAGTAAGTATAAACTCGGCACAGTCATTACATCATTTTATAGCCTATTCAGATTGGTCAGTAGAGAAATTAAAGAGCCGAAGATTAAAGAAATTAAAGAAAGCATTAAATGGTCATGCGATAACCGTAGTAATAGATGAAACGGGAGATAGGAAAAAAGGTAAAAAGACAGATTATGTAGCAAGACAATATCTAGGGAGCGTAGGAAAAATAGATAATGGAATAGTGTCAGTCAATACTTATGGAGTTTATAAAAATATAACATTTCCATTAAGTTTTAAGGTATTTAAACCGAAAGAGACGCTCAAAGAAGGAGATAAATATAAAACCAAAATAGAGTTAGCATCAGAAATTATTACAGAATTAATAAATGAAGGCTTTAATATTGAACTAGTACTAGCGGATAGTTTATATGGTGAAAGTAGCGAATTTATTAAAAAACTAAATGACTATGAATTATCTTATGTCGTAGCAATTAGAAGTAATCATGGAGTCTGGCTGCCAGCTTCGCAGAGCGTTAGAGCTAATAAATGGTGTAAATTCGAGAGAACATTTAGCAACCTGAAATCAGAAACTAGATATATCCGAGAAATAATTTATGGTAAAAGAAGAGCAATAACTTATTGGGAAATAACTACTGACACAGAAACAATGCCGGAAAATTCTAGTTCTTTTATCATGACTAATTTACAAGGGAACCTAAAGAAAACTTTAGGAGACCTCTATGGATTAAGAACATGGGTAGAATATGGGTTTCGCCAGTGTAAACAGGAATTAGGTTGGACAGATTATCGTTTTACTAATTTTCAGCATATTGAAAAATGGTAGGAAATTATTTTTTCGGTTTACACGATGATTAGTTTAAATTCTCCAGTCTTTTTATCCTTAAATCAATCTCATCAAGTTGAAACTAAAGTACAAGACAGTAAGCCTGAGCATTTTTCTGCTCATCAACAATGGAATCATCAAAATGGATGGAAGAATACTCTCAATAATCTTCGTTTAATTGTCCAACCACTCTTTCTATTTTGGCTGATTTATCCTTGGTTAGATATCTTTCCTAATTCTGATTTATTGCTGGGTTTAATCACCTAATTTCTCAAATGAATCAATTTAAACCCTTTTATGCTTCTGGATAATTTCGCTATTTATTACTTGTTTAATCCGGAAACTGACAGAAGAGGGATAGTGTGGGTTAGTAGCAAGATTAGAATCCATTTGTTGCTCTCCTACGTTGAGTAAAGAGTACCTGCTTGGAAGTTGGAAGAGTCAAGCAGGTTACTCATTTCAATCATTGTGATTTACTGAATTATCTTTCTTGTCGGTGATAGAAGGGCGACCAGGAACTGCCATGAAGTTATTACCATAATAGAAATTATGCAACTTCACTCGGATACCACCAAAAAGCATATCTACTAATGTTGTGACTGTAATGAATCTGACGTACCATGTGGGATTTTTTGCAGTAATCAATTCATAGCGCAAGGCTTCTAGGTCGCTTCGCCAATCTTCTGGGATAACACATACTACCCACCCAGTTATAATGTAACTGGTTTGAGTATTAGAAGTATTGTTATGCTGCTTACTTTGTCGGCGCTTTGTTACAACAAATAATACTATGATTCCAGAAAATACGGAAATTAATGAAACTATTACAATTATGAATCCTGGGTTACTACTAGATGAGTCAGGATACCAAACTTTGACAATACCATCATCACTAGCAGAGGTGATTCTCCGTCCGTCAGGGCTGTAATTAACTTTGTTTACCTTACTCTCATGGACTTTTAAACTACGTATTAATTTGCCAGTATTAACATTCCAAAAGTATATTGTCCCATCATCACAACCAGAAGCAAGAATCTTATTATTGGGATGAAGAGCAATGGCACTAACAGAATTATTAAGTTTTAGGCTGAGTGATGAGCCATTCTTACTCAAGAGGACTGTGTTGCCACCACTAATAGAAGCAACAATACTGTTATCATTACTTGAAATGGTTTGATCGGCATTATTAAGATTATCTTTGTAATTTACAAAGACTAGCCTATCTCGATTGTTTAAACTGACTGTTTTGTATTCAATGCGACTAGCAATCTTTCTATCAAGAAGCGACCTCACGTTAAAGTTGATTTCTCCTGCAATTTTTACAGAATGAGATTCTACAGAACTAGATTTGTAATTTGAAATTACGTCGTTCCCCACTGCATCAACGGAGATTCTATCTGAAATATTGATGCTTATATTGCCACCATTCCCTTGTCCACTAGTAGCAGTACCTATAACATCTCCATT
>NZ_CAWUDJ010000099.1:0-2582 GCF_963920875.1 Anabaena sp. CCY 9910
CCTGACTCACTCTGATTTTGTATTTTCCTCTGCTTAGAGTGACAAATGAGGGATAACCCCATTAAAGCCCAGCCTTTATGACTGGGCTTTTGAGTACCAGAGCGATCGCCACCTCATCACAATACTGGTTAACCATCTATTAACCATTTACTGGATGCAGACAATTCGCTTCTATGTCATCCTAAAAAATGGAGTTAATTCGGTGACAGTGTTTGTTTTTAGTATTCACAGGCTTCTCTCCGAAATTTAATCTCTACAAGCTGATAATTTTGGAGAAAATCAATGTCAATTTATGTAGGCAACCTCTCTTACCAAGTTACAGAAGAAGATATCAGAGGCGTTTTTGCTGAATATGGTACTGTAAAGCGGGTTCAAGTACCACAAGACCGAGAAACAGGCCGTCCAAGAGGCTTCGCTTTTGTAGAAATGGGAACAGATGACGAAGAAGCTGCTGCCATTGAAGGTCTTGATGGTGCTGAATGGATGGGTCGTGACCTCAAAGTTAACAAAGCCAAGCCCAAGGAAGACAGAGGTTCTTCTGGTGGCGGACGGGGGGGATATGGCGGCGGCGGTGGACGCGGACGCTACTAAGCTTTGAAACCTGAAATTTGAGAGAGCGAATTTTTAGGTCGGACAAGAAGTTTATCTTTTTTTGCACTTTTAACCCCTGATTAGTCCTACAAAAGCAGGGTAAAAGACGTTTCCGCACTTGAGAACTGACATAGATAATAATCAATGCCCTCATAAACACTATGAGGGTTTTCCTTATGGAATTTAGCAGCAGTAAGCAAAAATTAAGCAATGGTAGTCCTTATTGGCTTCAAAGCTATATATATCAACCATTATGGAAGCCAGTGCGGAGAACCTTTGTTGAGAGGTCGAAGTTTGGGAAGTGTGATCGGTGTGAATGCGCCATTGAAGCGAGATAAGCACAAATGGGGAAATGGAGGCGAGAAAAGCTGGTTATTTAATGGCTAGATTAATGATTAATCATAAAAAATATGAAGTTTAAATTAAATTTAACATTTTCTAAGTAATTTTCCGGGTTCATGTATGCTTTTTGTTATATAGCTAGTATGTTCTCTATTTTTAAGCAAAAACATTAATTTGATACCTAATTGCTCGGTGACTGAGTAAAGAAAAGTGAAATTTGTACTTTTAGCGATTTTACTTAGGAAGATTTGTGTATGAGATTTTTCAAGAAATTATTGATTGTTACTGCTATTTCATTAGGATTTGGAATCGCAAGTGCTGGCTCATCTCAAGCAGCTCGTATTCAACGCTCTGAATTTAATGCAAGTGCAATTAATGTTGATTTTGAAAGTTCCCCCATGTTCCAACGAACTGTTAGTGACGGCAATTTAACAGTAAGCAATGGGGTTGTAAGCTTTGCTGGCCCTGTTCCGGATGACTATTTATCAGGCAAAAGCTATTATGATGGAGGTGATTCCTCAGTAATTCGATTTGATTTTTTAAATCCGGTATCTGCGGTTGGTACCAATTTTCTTGCTGCATATTATTCTAATACCACCCTTAGTATTTTTGATAGCGCAAATAGATTGATTGAAAGCTTGACTCTAAGAGGGTTTGGCTTGCCAACAGTATTCAGTTCACCTTACGGGTTTATTGGCTTGAATGCGGGAAGCAATTTAATTGCGTATGCAACTATTGATACCCCTCTTAATGGCAGCGAATTATTTGTTGATAATATTATTTATCAAACCGAAAATACTACCGCAGTTCCTGAACCATCATTTATAAGCAGTCTTTTAGGTGTGGCTTTCTTCCTGTCGTTGAAGCGTAAGGAACAGGCTAAATCTGCAAAAATTGGCTAAGATTTTTTATTCTTTGGTTTGCTTACACTCTATTATTTAGACTGTATTTTCAATTATTCTAGAGGGTCAAATTGCCACTTTAGAATCGCCGATTACAACAGTTAATATTGACTACTAGGCGTAAATAGGGGTTGCCCTTGGTTGCACGAACCTTCTATTTACGCCGACAAGCTATTTATGTTTTTTACCTCTGTCCACAATAAACTAGCGTTAACTTATAACGTTTGAGCCATTGATTACACGTTCTGGCTCAATTGTAGAATGCGCTCTCTCACTCAAGATGTGTTCTTTAGCTCCACCACCGTGACACATCTTGGATGGCAGAAGCTGTATCTTTCACCGCTTGTTGACCACCTAAAGAAAAGATCACAAGAGTTAATGCGTTTATATCACTAAGTAAATTTGCGCGAGTGTAAACAGATAAGATGTGAAGGGTATCTCGCCAGTGATCAAAAAGTTGAGTTTTTTGTATTTGCGAAAGTTTAGGAGCCAAATTACTTAGGGCATCGGCGCGACTTGGCTCAAACTGAATCTGCCTAGCAGCAGCCAGAGCCTTACTTAACAAATCAGGAGGCAGGATAGGAGCCAAACTACTTAGGACTTTGGCGCGAAATTCCTCATTGTGAATCTGCCTAGCAGCAGCCAGAGCCTCTGATAATAATTCTGGCTGTTTAACAGCCAAACTAATTAGGGCATAGGCGTGATGATACTCATCCTGAATCTGCCTAGCAGCAGCCAGAGCCTCTG
>NZ_CAWUDJ010000100.1:0-2235 GCF_963920875.1 Anabaena sp. CCY 9910
CAATGAACCGATTTGTTTATGGCATCCAGGGAGTTATTATCCGATGTACGGTATTCCCTATGGAACTGCATTGAAGGTGATACAAGTTGCCCAAAATTGGAGCAATCTGCAAGAAATCGAGGGAATTGAACTGCTCAATGAAACCCAGTGGAATTTACGCTTTGCGTCTGCTGCGAGTCCTACTCAACCCTTACTAATTCCCCAGATTTTGTCTGAGATTGAGGAAGTTGCGAGTATATATCTACTATTTTTTGCAGAACAAGCACGCTTATATACACCCAACCAGGTTGCTGCAATTAGATATGAACTGCTGCATCAGATGGCGATCGCCAACCTACTCAACCGTGAAATCTCGCCAGAAATTCTTGCTCGTCTAGTTGCTTATCCAAATCTGCAACGCTGCGTCATTCAAGCTGAAAAGCTATGGCGTTATTTAGATGGTGCTTCTGTGAGCCAAGAAAAAAATAGTTTGTGTTTAGATTGGATGTTTTTTGATCCACCACTACCTCAACCTGACTTTCATCAGCTTTGCTTACAGCATTTTCAAAAAGCAAAATTGCAGTACCCGTATACAATTCCCTTTGAAGCCGATGGGAAGCAATATCGACTGGTGACAGGAAATGTGTATCACAATGCGCTCGCCTTGTTAACGGTTTTAGAAATTACGATGCCGATAAATGCGAATACCTTATTTACCAACGTGAATGAACCGACGTACCTAGAGTTAGTTCTCTGGGCTTCGCTGGAATCCTGCTTACCTCCCGTCGAAGATTGGGAGATGTCTGTTGATTGGAGAGGACGAGAAGATGAGTTGGTAACTTTAGGAACAGATCCTTCCTTACCAAAAGCTGAATTTTTCTTGAACTGTTTAGCATCTCACCTGGCAAGACTCTGGCAAAATGGGGAGCGAACGGCGTTGAAAAAAGGATTGCTTCCTTTGCACAGTTATTTCCCAAAGGAAACCTACTTTCTCTACTGTCGAGGTCAGATGCTACTATCCGGGGAACTGCGATTTAACTATGGGGAATGGTTTGATGGGGGCTTCCTCCGGCTTTTTCGGGCAGAACAAGCGAAGTAATAATCATACCAAATGGTAAGAGGTGAGTGGATGTGGGAAGTCAGATATCTGAATGCAGAGTTACTCGATCTTAAACTTTGGGGTGAAGGTTGTAGCCTGTATCAGATTCGCTCCTTCGGTGATGATGAGATTTGCTTGATTCAAACAGATGATAACTGGCAAGTCGTTTATACCGAGCGTGGTGCGGTTCAACAACTGCTGTTTGAATTTACGGATGAGGCTGAAGCTTGTGAGTTTATGTATCGGGAGATTAAGAGAATCAAGCATCCCCATCTTGTGGGGCTATTTCCGACTGATGCTGAGGCAGAGCAATTGTGTCAGGCATTGACTCAGTTAGAAATTCAGTTCTCTCACGACCCGCAAGGAAGGGTGAGAGTGTACGATCAAGACATTTTTACAGTGGAGCGTCATTTCGGTTGCCAATTACCTCTGCGAAAATGGTTAAGCGTTCCCGAACGAATTCACGTTACCCTCGCTCGATTGCGAAAATTCGATCCATGCAATCGCTATGCCCAAATTACGACTAATCCGCCAATTGGTTCTGAAGCAAAGTTGAGCGCGTTAGAAGCACAACATGGAATTAAACTACCTGACATTTACAGAACGTTTTTGCTAGAAGTTTGCAATGGTGGCAATTGGGAACGGCTGGGACATTACTGGTCGGCTGAGGAAGTTATGGCAAACAATTCTGCGGAACTATGGAATCAGCCTTTACCTGAGTTCCTCGCAAAGTTGAAAGCAGCAAAGTCGGGGGATTGGCTCAAAAATCCAGAAAATCGGCAATATCCAGGGTTGTTACGAATCGTCGATGGGGATAATCCTGTGCGGGATTTGTTTCTCACCCAGGAAGGATACGAGGTGGAGATTCAGGGGGATTGGATTCGTTTTTGTGAGTTTTCCCCAGAACAATGGCTCAAGGATTTTCTAGATGATATTCAAGAAGGGTTATCTACAATTGAAGGATTACTGGCTTTTCTTCGCTCTGGGAAATTAGTTCGAGATTACCCATACTTGCTCACTGTAAATGTTGCCAGACTCCTTGCAGAAACCATTGGACTTAATATCGATCCTGAACTCACAAATGAGCAAGTGAGGATGAGCGATGAAATAGATTATAAAATCAACCAATGGCGAATTGAGAATATGGGTAAGATGCG
>NZ_CAWUDJ010000101.1:0-2172 GCF_963920875.1 Anabaena sp. CCY 9910
GTATCAAATTGTACCTAGCTAAATCAATTCATCCCCTTATTCAGCAACGCCGAAATATTTAGCTTCTTTAACGCAGAGTAACGCTGGGGTTAGCGCCAAGGGACGCAGAGATTTTCTCATGATAATTCGCTAGTCTTGGATGAAGGTTGGTAGTACTTATTTCATTTTCCGCGATTGGGGTGCTTGTTAGTACAGGTATCCCTTCGTCTTTTTGCAGCTATAATAAAGTATATTTTTATGACACTGAGATAGAATTTCTTGACAAATTAGTATTAAAAATGGCTGAAAGCTTTAATTTTTATGGTGTCGCTTAATGATTCTTGGAAAATTCTCTTCCTAAAGAGGGATTACTAATAGACCTCAAAATAAGCTTTATAGTAAGACTATGTACATTAATTTATTGGGGTTAATTATTTGATTATTGGTTATAAAAAATACAATAAACTCCTTCGGAGTAAAGGTTTGTCAAGCAACAGTGATTGATTTCATTGATAATAATGATAATCAAAATAATAAGTATGGCTGGTCAATATCTGCGAAATCTAATCCAGATGATTTTCCTGAGCATATCTAAGCAGAGAAGAATATATATATCATTCCTAAGATTTAGGTATAAATTCCTTCATCTAGCCAGTTACTTTTAAGGCAGTAGAAAATACTGGTTTGGAGTTGTGGAATTGCCAATAAGAGACGCAGGAGTCAGGAATGAACCAAAGTTTAGTCAGAGTGCTATTGGTTGATGATGGTGAAAGTGATTACATCTTAACTTGTAATTGGTTCAGTGAATTTCGGGTAGCTAACTGCGAGTTAGAATGGGTAGATAATTATGAAGCGGCAAAAGTAGCGATCGCCAAAAATCAGCATGATATATATTTAGTAGACTATCGTTTAGGCCACCGCAGTGGACTAGAACTGTTACGTGAAGCAATTGTCGATGGCTGCACCTCTCCGATAATTTTGCTCACGGGTCAAGGAGACACAGAAATAGATATAGAAGCCATGAAAGCGGGAGCGGTAGATTATCTAGAAAAGAACCAACTGAATGCACCTCTCCTAGAACGTTCTATTCTCTATGCTATCGAGCGTAAACAAATAGAGAAAAAAATTCGTGAACAAGCGGCGCTTTTGGATATTGCCAATGATGCCATTTTTGTACAAGATTTAGACGGGAACATTTTATTCTGGAACGAAGCAGCAGCAAGGCTTTACGGTTGGCAAAAAGCAGAAGCAATTAACAATAAAATTCAAAATCTCTGGCAAGAAAAAAACTTAGCCTTATTGCAAAAATCACTAGATGAACTACAGCAAAAAGGTTCATGGAAGGGAGAATTATATCAAACCACAAAATCTGGTAGAGAAATTATTGTTGAAAGCCGTTGGACATTAGTACATGAGTTTGGAAATAAATCCCAATGTATACTCGTTGTCAACACAGAAATCACCCAAAAAAAGCAACTAGAAGCTCAATTTCTTCGCGCTCAACGATTAGAGAGTATTGGCACCCTAGCGAGTGGTATTGCCCATGACCTCAATAATGTTCTGGCTCCTATTTTGATGACAGCACAACTTTTAGAGTCACAAATCAAAGATGAACGTTCTCAGCGACTATTGCCAATATTGATTACTAACGCTAAGCGCGGGGCTAACTTAGTTAAACAAGTATTATCATTTACTCGCGGTCTTGAAGGTGAACGCACCTTATTGCAATTGAAACACTTGGTTGGAGAAATTCAGCAAATTATTAAAGAAACGTTTCCCAAATCAATTGAATTGGCGGCGCACATTTCCCAGAATCTTTGGACTGTTTCTGGTGATGCTACCCAATTACATCAAGTACTGATGAACTTGTGTGTTAATGCCCGTGATGCGATGCCCAAGGGTGGTACTTTGAAAATCACGGCGGAAAACTTCTTGATAGACGAAAATTATGCCAGAATGAATATAGATGCCAAAGTTGGCCCCTATGTAGTAGTTACAGTTACTGATACGGGAATTGGTATTTCCTCAGACATACTAGATCGGATATTTGAGCCATTCTTCACCACGAAAGAATTGGGTAAAGGCACAGGACTAGGACTTTCAACCGTACTTGGCATTATTAAAAGTCACGGCGGTTTTATTGGCGTTGCATAATAGAGGGATGAATTGAGGTCATCTACTGTGCAATGTCCA
>NZ_CAWUDJ010000102.1:0-2027 GCF_963920875.1 Anabaena sp. CCY 9910
GTGCCTCTCAAACCTTTATCTGGCTAAGTTTAGAGGCGTTTGTCGCCCCTTGAACTATACCACCTTCCCTCAACCATTCTAGTTGTTGGTCTGTCGTCATTTCATGTAATTCTAATTTGACTGCTGGAGTACAAGCACGAAAATTTCGGAGAATAATTGGCAAAATGTTATACGCGGCTGAACTAACAAAACCAACAATCAACTGTCCAACTTCGCCCCGACTGCTTGTTTGCCCTAATTGAATTGCTTGCTGCAACTGCTGGAGAATTTGCTGCACTTCACCTAAAAACACTTGTCCTGCCTCTGTTAACCGCACAGTTCTTTTAGTACGGTGAAACAGGTCAAACCCTAATTCTATCTCTAGCTGGCGAATTTGTTGGCTGAGGGGAGGTTGGGCAATATGCAGTCTCTCTGCTGCTTTGCCAAAGTGAAGTTCTTCTGCCAAAGTGACGAAGTAGCGTAGGTGTCGTAATTCCATCTTTGAGGGCAATTAATATCTTTTAAATATTAATAACACCATAAAAATATATTGGACATAATTAAAATTATTTTTTACTGTGATTATTAAGCATTAATTCATAAATTATGACTAATCTTGGGACAGCAAAAAATTTTTGGGATGCAACCTTATATCAAGATAAACACAGTTTCGTATGGCAATATGGCGAAGACTTGCTGCAATTACTCAATCCCCAACCAGGAGAATTTATTTTAGATTTAGGTTGTGGTACTGGACAACTGACGGAAAAAATTGCCCAATCTGGTGCAGAGGTTTTGGGAACTGATAATGCAGCCACAATGATTGAGAAGGCTAGACAAAACTATCCTCATTTGCATTTCGATGTTGCTGATGCGCGAAACTTTCGAGTAGATAAACCATTAGATGCCGTATTTTCCAATGCGGCGCTGCATTGGGTAAAAGAGCCAGAAGCAGCGATCGCCAGCATACATCAAGCATTAAAATCAGGAGGCCGCTTTGTAGCTGAGTTTGGTGGCAAGGGTAATATAAAATACATCCTTGAGGCTTTATACAATGCTTTAGAAACCCTTGGTATTCATAACCCACAAGCACTAAATCCTTGGTATTTTCCCAGCATTGGTGAATACGTTAATATACTAGAAAAACAAGGATTTGATGTTACCTATGCAGCTTTATTTAACCGTCCCACTACCTTAGCAGAAGGTGAATTCGGTATGGCAAACTGGATTCAAATGTTCGCCAGTGCTTTTTTAGTAGGACTAACTCCAGACCAACAAGTACAATTAATTCGCAAGGTAGAAGCTACTCTCCAAGACAAACTTTATCACCAAGAATCTTGGACAGCAGATTATCGAAGAATCCGTATAGTCTCTATCAAAGCTCAATAATAGCCAGTCATCAACAAATATATATTACCCTCTCTAGCGCCTCTAGCGTATATAGTCTCCAGACCGTTAATTTTAGTTATGCTTAGACACAAATTTCCCTTATTACTAACCATAACTCTCAGTACTCTTAGCATTTTCCCGATGCCATCATCGCTGGCGCAAACTAAATCCGTCGCTCTACCTTCAGATGCACCGTTGGATCTAGATTTATTAACTCAACCAAAAGACTCTGTAATTACAGCGAATACTATTAACTTATCAGGATTAACTACTCCGAGCTTATGGTGGTCAAAAGAAAACTCTGAAAACAAGCTGTTAGATAATTGGATAGCATATCCCGCTACTGAAAATGAAGTTGGACGAGTAGATTTAATCGTCAATCAGCAAATTTGGAGCTTGTTAGACTATTTAGAACGTTATGATTTTGTAAATCGCCTGGGTAGTACTGCAAGAAAAGACGGTTACAACGTCCGTGTATTTAATTATCAAAAAGACCTACTAGGTTCTTATACCTGTAGCTATAATCCTATTTCTGCGAACTGTAATATTCAGTTGAATACTCAATACAAGTTACGTCGCTATCAATAGGAAATCACAATAAGAGAAAACAAAAACCCCCTTTTGTGTAAAAAAGGAGGTTTTTGGTTAAAAATAGAACC
>NZ_CAWUDJ010000103.1:0-1960 GCF_963920875.1 Anabaena sp. CCY 9910
AGGGCTATGAAGCTTATACAGCAAGCACTTTAGGTTGCTTGTCGCCCCTTGAAGACCGTGGCATAACTACCGGTATAGCCGCAGGCGCGAATTTCGTCAAACAGTTTTTGGGTGCTGTGGTTACCGCTATTCCAGCGACTGAGGAGGTAATCATGATAAGGGTTGAGAAGGCTCAGACCTTGGTCGCTACGTTCACGACGTTCGGTAAAAGTTGAGCTACGCAAGTAATTATATACGGTGTTTTTACAAACTCCCAGGGATTGAGCAATTGCTTGTACTGATAGGCCTTGAGAACGTAAGCTCCAAACTCGCTCATGGATGTCCCTCCGTCTAGCCCGTGCCTCGGCAGATTGGACTTTCCTTTTTAGAGCTGTGTTTTGGGGAAACCTTGGCACAACTGAGCCGGGATGAGCCTCACTAATCAGGGAAAGGTTATCAGGAAAAGGCAGATGGTTGGCACTTAGGTTTTCCCGTGCAGTCAATCCGTCTGTACTCTCTGTCAAAAATGCTTGAAGACTACCACCCAAGTTTTGAATTTCAGTTGTCTGCAATTGGGTGGGGTATGTGTCCCCATCCAATTCCCGAATACCCTCTGTCTTCCCTACGGGACGCTGCGCGAACATACTTTTGCCTTCTTCAAGTGGTGTTTCCACATCTTTTAGCACTTTAATATCAGTATTCAAGACTTGTTTTTCCACTTCTTTAAGTGCTTTGGCGTGAGTACCAAAGACTTGATGAAGCGTTTGAGATAAATTTTGCAATAGATGAAAGCGGTCTGCAACTTGAATGGCTTCTGGCGCGCCTTGGCGAATACCACTTTCATAAGTTTTTGACCGATCTCGTGAGACAACTTGGACACCAGGGTGAGATTTTAACCATTCTGTCAACGTTTCAGCCTTTGCATCTTTGAGTAGAGCAATTGGTCGGCTGCGTTCTAGATCAATTAGTGCTGTGCCGTAAGTCTTACATTTACGAAAACAGAAGTCGTCTACCCCAAGAGTGTGTGGCGTTACGATTGGTGGTAGTGGGATTGAGCGGACTAAATTTAATAGCGTATTGCGAGAAACTTTTATCCCCAATTGCTGCGAGAGTCTTACCCCTGCTGCACCACCATTAGCTAAAGCAATCGCATTCAGTC
Source organism: Anabaena sp. CCY 9910 (assembly GCF_963920875.1). Classification (NCBI taxonomy): domain Bacteria; kingdom Bacillati; phylum Cyanobacteriota; class Cyanophyceae; order Nostocales; family Nostocaceae; genus Anabaena; species Anabaena sp. CCY 9910. The sequence goes on from NZ_CAWUDJ010000103.1 coordinate 1,139, forward strand.
GTTGAGCTAAACGTAGAGTTCTTCTCGCCCAAGGTGTGGTTACATTGGTCAGCCTTTCTGTAAAAATACGTCGTTTACACAACTTATTAAGGCAAAAAAACTTCCGCACCCTTAACTGTAAGGTAATGCTGTAATCAGCCCAGGGTAAATCTGCTAACTTTCGCTCATAGCGACTATGAATTTTGTGAGTTGGTTGATTACAAACTGGACAATTAACTACTCTAGTGATTGCGGAAACAATCACATTTATCTGAGTGTTTATCTCGTCAAGAACGCAATTTTCCAGTTTCAGGTTTGCTGAATCTGGTAATAGATAACTTAGCACTAACATAATCAAGCTGAGGATTATCCCTCAAATGTTTGATGGAGTGAAGTTTGACGTATCTTAATTATATCTTTCTGACTTCTGCCTTCTGCCTTCTGCCTTCTGCCCTCTGCCTTTCCCCAGCCTAGATCACCAAAAGTTGCCAAGAACCATTTAATGATTCAAGTCACAACGATATATCTATGCTTGGCATAGAATTCCTAATTGGGTTAGTTCGGTTTGAACACTATTAAGATGACTTTCTAATTGCACAATGAATTCACGCTCTACATTGGCAACTGCTAGTTGATAGGGTTGAAGATGCAATTCCTCTCCCGTGAGGATATAGGTTTGTTGTCCAATTTCTGCATCTTTAATTTCTGATAGCAGTATTTCTAATTTGTTAATTTTCTCTTGGTTTTTTTTAACTTGATTATTTGTATTGATTAATAAAAGCGTGTTCTCTGAAGGGGTGACAAAGAGGCTGAAGCTCAGGAAATAGAAGAGTGTGACTGTTT
>NZ_CAWUDJ010000104.1:0-1734 GCF_963920875.1 Anabaena sp. CCY 9910
TTGACCAAAAGAATGGGATACAAGCCCCGTCGTTCTACGACGGCTTTTCTTGATTTCTGATGTACTCTTTTAGGATCTCTAATGGCGCACCTCCTACGGACACAGCGAAATAACTGGGACTCCACAAGGCTTCTTTGTGGGGTTTCTTGTATCCGGCTTGTCCATACCTGCGACTAGAGACACCTTTTAAAGCATTAACAATTTGAGAGATGGATAACTTGGGGGGATATTCAATAAGCGCGTGAACATGGTTGTCTTCACCGTTAAATTCAATTACTTGAAAATCCATTTTATTAGCTACCTCTCTAAACGTTTTTTCAATTAGTTCAATACTTTCCTTTGTGAATACAAACTTACGATACTTGGTAACACAGACCAAATGAATTTTTAAGTCCGTAACAGAGTGTCTTTCCCTGCGAAACTGGCTTGTCACTTCTTGTAGACCCTTCGGGTGAGCAGTCGCTACAAGTCGGGGAACCCGCCCAACGCGCTGCTCACCAATGTATAATACTTCTACAGACCAATTATACATTATCGATGAAATCCAGATATCAATTCCGGTTCTACCCGACAGACCAACAAAAGCAACTGTTAGCGCAGTTGTTTGGTTGCGTTCGCGTAGTCTGGAATGATGCTCTGGCTGTTTGCAAACAGTCCGAAAAGCTTCCTAGTAACAACGACTTGCAAAAGCTGGTGATTACGCAAGCTAAAAAGACTGATGAGCGTTCATGGTTATCTGATGTTTCTAATATCCCTTTACAACAATCTGTTGCTGATTTAGGAGTTGCTTACAAAAACTTTTTTGATTCACTCAAGGGTAAACGCAAAGGCAAAAAAGTAGGCACACCCAAGTTTAAGAAGAAGACAAGTAAACAATCAGCCAGATTTAGAATTGGTGGTTTTTCGATTAAAGGAGATGAAGTCTACCTAGCTAAAATTGGCAACGTCAAGCCTCTAAAGTCAAGACAATTACCATCTGCACCAAGTAGTGTAACAGTCATTAAAGACTGTGCTAATCGTTATTTTCTTAGCTTTGTCGTAGAAGTAGAGCCTATTCAATCTGAAGCTAAAAACCAAAGCATTGGTATTGATTTAGGAATCAAAACTTTTGCGGTTATGAGTAATGGAGAAAAAGCAATCAGTCCCGATTACTCAAAGAAAGACCGCAAAATTCGCAAACTGCAACGCAAGATAGCAAGACAACAGAAGGGGTCTAAGCGTCGTGAACGAACCCGCTTAAGAATCTCCAAGCAACACAACAAAATTGCGGATACCCGAAAAGACTTCCTTCACAAACTTTCAACCAAAGTAGTTAGTGAAAACCAAGCTATTGTTTTGGAAGATTTGAATGTGTCAGGAATGGTCAAGAATCGTAAGTTAGCAAGAATAATTAGCTTGCAGGGATGGAGAGAGTTTCGGGTATTTTGTGAGAGTAAATCTGAAAAACTTAATCGGGATTTCAGGGTAATTAGTAGATGGGAACCTACTAGCCAAACTTGTTCTTGTTGTGGGTATAGGTGGGGTAAGATTGATTTATCTGTGCGCTCAGTGTTGTGCTTAAACTGCAATACTGAACACGACAGAGATGAGAACGCATCCCAAAATATAAAAATGGTCGGCATGGGGCATCGGCACGACCTTAAACGGGCGCAGAGGACAGGTAAGACTGGTTCGCCAGCACAGTCCGGTGAAGCGTCAAGAATCACCGCACCTTTAGGTCGGTGAGTATGTCAA
>NZ_CAWUDJ010000105.1:0-1455 GCF_963920875.1 Anabaena sp. CCY 9910
ATGACTTCATCCTCAATGCCTTATCTGTCGCAAACATTTTTTGAATTGGTATAACTCGTTATAGCAGGAGTCCCCTTTCCGCGTCTGAGATGGACTGATGAGGAAAAGGCTTTAATTTTGAGTCATCCCTCACTCCTCAATCAGTTACAGTGTTGGCTTGAGAGCAATCTTAGTGATGGCTGCTGGCATGGAGCAAATTTCGAGTTGATTAAACCCAAGTCTTGTATTGCCAATAGCAACAATTCTTTTGCAAACGAAGATATTCACATCCCGTTCTAATCGCTTTGTAGAAACAGATAAAAACGGCTACGCCAAAGCATCCGTGAGAGTTGCAGCGACCAACCAGACGCTTCAGACCCAACTGCAACACCTCACCACATTGAACCATTACAAATATTCGGAGTTAATCATGGATACTCAATCAGTTCTTAACCTCATGATTCAAGCAGTCTTGATGAGCTTTGTCGCACTGATGATTTTCGATTTCATAGGTGGCTTGTGGGTTGTACCATTGCCTCCAGTAGGATGGCAACCACCTGTTATTGAGCAGCCAACAGTTTCCGTCACCACACCAGAACCCACTCCACAGCAGGAAATTTCACAACTTACTCTCGCCATTGCACCACAGTTTGAAGAAATCCCCGACCCCTGGACGCTACAACCACAATCCTCTCACCATTCTGTGCCAGCCGTCATAGTATCATTTCCCGCACCCCGACTACTGCCACCAGCCCAAGAAGTACAGCCCACCAAAACCAAACGCAGAACTAGTAAACCCTCCAAATCCACACAGTCTAAATCTCCTAAAGAGCCAAAACCACGCAAGCAGGCTGCTTAGTCCCAACACAAGAGCGACTATACTCCGTCCCAAGGTCAACGCCATCGCTCTTGTTGATGAATGCCCCAGAAACGGCTACGCCAAAGCAAAGTGATGTATTCATATCTATATATATGGTAAGTCTTATCGCTACACAAGGTAGTCTCTTTGACCTACAAACGGTTCTCGAATACGGACAGTCGATAATCAACGTTGCCCAAGAACTCGCCAAATCACTGATTGAGCAACGACCACTGACCACCAAAACTATTCAAGCACAGATGAATCGCCACTTCCACGGCACGGCAGCAGAAGGCGCGTGGTTGTGGAAGGACGCTTATGAGGCTGTTGAGGTGGCAGCAATTTTGTACTTGCGGCACAAGGGATTGTCTAAAAATCCGCTAGAACAGTTGCAGTTGATCGAGAGCCTTTGCCCCACGCACACCCGCCGCAGCGAAGAACAATTGCAGCTTCAACAGTTTTCCACCCCGTTGTCTTTGGCATATCTGGTTTCCCTTGCCGGACAAATCACAACTGATGATTTAGCGTTAGAACCAAGTGCCGGAACTGGGATATTAGCTCATGTGACTTGAATCATTAAATGAGCCAACTTGTGAACCATAAAATAAGCCACAAGT
>NZ_CAWUDJ010000106.1:0-1454 GCF_963920875.1 Anabaena sp. CCY 9910
CAATACCGTTGCCAAAATAAGAGCATGAAGAGGTAGGGCGTTTCGTAGTAGAGTTATTGTCTCTCACAACGACAACTCAAAAACTACTGGCCGCCCATGCCCGACATCTTATCATTGTTACAATGCTTGCTACCGCAGATAAATGCGACAACGATGCGGCAATTAAACCAAATCATCTTGGCAATGTTAGCGATGAGTGGTCGAGTCACGATGAGGGGAATTGCCCGTTGGACAGGGGAACACGGTAGCTATCGGACAATGGGGAGATTTTTTTCAACAGTCATACCTTGGGCAACATTGTTTTGGCTGTTTTTTCGTAAACATTTGTGGCAAGAAAATGATGTGTACTTGCTGGCAGGAGATGAAGTTGTAGTCAGTAAGTCGGGTAAGCAGACTTACGGGGTGGATAGATTTTTTTCTAGCCTGGCAAGTAAACCAATTAATGGTTTATCTTTCTTTGTGCTGTCATTAGTAAGTGTGTCAGGAAGACAGTCATTTCCAATTAAAATAGAACAGGTAATCAAAAGCGATACTCAGATAAATAATACGGAACTAATCAAACAAGTAAAAACCCAAAAAAAGCCTGGAAGGGGACGACCAAAAGGCAGTAAAAATAAAAACAAAACCGAAGTGATATTGACATCTGAATTATTGCTAATTAAAAAGATGGTTAATTCACTATTCGAGCTAGTAGCTAACTTTATCCCCTTGACGTACTTTGTAGTAGATGGTCATTTTGGTAACAACAATGCTTTGCAGATGGCACGACAAGTTAACTTGCATATAATTTCCAAGTTACGCCATGATTCAGCATTATATATCCCTTATGAAAATCCTGACTCCAGCAAACGCTCTCGTCGTAAATACGGTGACAAACTAGACTATCGTAATTTATCTAACAAATATTTGTGCAAAACTGATATTGAGGATGAAATTCAAACTGATATTTATCAAGCGACTCTTCTTCACAAAGAGTTTGCCCAGGCTTTAAATGTAGTTATTTTGGTCAAAACTCATCTTAAAACTCAGGCTCGTAGCCATGTAATTTTATTTTCCAGTGACCTAGATTTGAAGGCTGATAAGATTATTGACTACTACCAACTACGTTTTCAAATCGAGTTTAATTTTCGTGATGCCAAGCAGTTTTGGGGTTTAGAGGATTTTATGAATTTGAGCCAAACTGCTGTGACTAATGCGGCTAATCTTGCCTTCTTCATGGTTAATTTATCCCATCATCTTCTGGCTGATTTCCGTAAACATAATCCTGGTTCTGGCATTATTGACCTCAAAGCTTATTACCGTGGTTTTCGATATGTCCGTGAAATGCTAAAAATACTTCCTCAAAAGCCTGAGCCTATTTTATTAGCGCAAATTTTTGCCAAGCTTACTTCTCTGGGACGTATTCATACCGTTTCTACAGGCGTTGAACCCTCGTAATTTGGCTAAGGTATTGA
>NZ_CAWUDJ010000107.1:0-1397 GCF_963920875.1 Anabaena sp. CCY 9910
AAGACTCGCTCACGAGTATTCAAGACTCGCTCACGAGTATTCAAGACTCGCTCACCAGTATCAAAGACTCGCTCACGAAGATTTACATCTACGGTGTACACACATCTTTGTGCTGGGTGCAAAATGTGGCTAGATCCCCCTAAATCCCCCTTAAAAAGGGGGACTTTGATTCTTGTTCCCCCCTTTTTTAAGCTACGGTGTATACACAAGTACTATCTGAAAGGGTTTCAGACGTTATAGCCCCCTTAAATTGTCATTACGAGCGCAGCGATAGCGGAGCGAAGTAATCGCAATAATCCCATAGTTTTTGCGATTGCTTCGTCGTTCCTCCTCGCAATGACAGGCTTCCAGAGCGATCGCACAGCCTAGAGCCAGACGACGAAATCAAGCGTTAGATGGGATTTCAAGACTTGTGTATACACGGTAGCTTTTTTAAGGGGGGTTAGGGGGGATCAAAAGGTTATGGGGCTAGGTTATTAGACTTGTGTGTACACCTAGACCAGGGAAAGGGAGCAAGAGTTCAAAGCATACGCTACGCGGATACTCTATGGAGAGGGGTTCTAAGAAATAAGTCGCACATCGTGTGAATTTAGTCTAAATTATCCAGAAATTCTTGTAGTTCATCTCTTAAGTTGCGAACACTCTCATCACCGGGAACTATTGCTAGGGAGCGATTAAAGGCGGCTAATGCTGCTTGTAAATGATTGACTGCTTCTGGTTTTTGGGATAACTGTAAAAGTAACTTACCCCAACCTTGTAACGCTAGCCCTTTGTTTTTGAGAGCATTGATATAGTCAGGAGCGAGATTAAGAGCTTGGTCGTAGGCGGCGATCGCACTAGTGTAGGATTCTATGGCTTCACTATGCTGGGCTAGTTGTGTTTGTAAATTCCCTAAACTTCGTAACACTAGCCCTTTGTTGTTGAGAGCATTGATGTAGTGAGGAGCGAGATTGAGGGCTTGGTCGTAGGCGGCGATCGCACTAGTGTAGGATTGTATGGCTTCACTATCCTGGGTTAGTTGTGTTTGCAAATCCCCTAAATTTTTTAAGACTGACCCTTTGTTGTTGAGAGCATAGGTGTAGTTAGGAGCGAGATTGAGGGCTTGGTCGTAAGCAGCGATCGCACTAGTGTAAGATTCTATGGCTTCACTATGCTGGGTTAGTTTTATTTGCAAATCCCCTAAATTTTTTAAGACTGACCCTTTGTTGTTGAGAGCATAAGTGTCGTCAGGAGCGAGATTGAGAGCTTGATCGTAGGTGGCGATCGCACTAGTGTAGGATTGTATGGCTTGGGGATGCTGGGCGAGTTTTGTTTGCAAATTCCCTAAACTTTGTAACGCATTCCCTTTGTTGTTGAGAGCATAAGTGTCGTCAGGAGCGAGATTGAGAGCTTGATCG
>NZ_CAWUDJ010000108.1:0-1389 GCF_963920875.1 Anabaena sp. CCY 9910
CCCTTTGTTGTCACTTCCATGAGAGAATAATTAAGTAAAAACGCCGAAAGTACTTCAGGGAGCATGATAGAGCCGCGAAGAGGTGCAAAAACAGTTAAATTCGTAGATGAATATTGTCAGTGGTATAGAAAGCTGTTTTCAGATGTTAGGAGTTTTGAAGCATTTAAGTACTTACACATCGGTTGCATTTCTGAACTAAAACGAAAAACACTACCAGAAATAGCAAAACTTACAGGATTAGATAACCAGCAGGGGCTACATCATTTTCTCACTACATCACCTTGGGATGTAGAACAGTTAAGAGCCTTAAGGCTAGAGTTAATCCTTCAAGTAATAAAAGATAGACCAATCATTTTAATCATTGACGAAACTGGAGATAAAAAGAAAGGGACTAAGACAGATTATGTCAAAAGACAGTATCTAGGAAACTTAGGAAAAGTTGATCAGGGAATTGTAGTGGTAACAGCATACGGTGTATTCTGTGGAATGACATTTCCATTGCTATTTGAAGTATATAAGCCACGAGAAAAATTAAAACCAGAAGATAAGTATCTAACCAAGCCACAAATAGCAGCAAATTTAATCAAAAAGCTGAAGTCAATGGGCTTTAGATTTAATCTGGTACTAGCAGATAGCTTATATGGAGAGAGTGAAACTAATTTCGTATCAGTATTAGATGAAATGAATCTAAACTATATAGTTGCGATTCGCTCAAACCATTATGTGGATTTGCTTCCGAGACAGCATACTCAATATCTAGAGTGGCAGAGATTTAAACGTGTATTCTCTGACCTCAACAGTGAAAATCGCTATATTAGAGAAATAATTCACGGTAAACGTGGAGAACATAGATATTGGCAGATCACTACAGACATTGAAAAGTTGCCAGGAAACTCTACTTGGTATGTCATGACTAAATATCCAGACATTACTCCAAGAGAAGTTGGAAATTTTTATGGTTTAAGAACCTGGGTTGAATATGGTTTAAAGCAAAGTAAAGATGAATTAGGTTGGGCAGATTATCGTTTTACTCGCTATCAAGATATTGAACGTTGGTGGGAGATTATTTGTAGTGCCTACTTAATGGTTAGTCTTCACTCTGAACAAATGCAGCCTTCTCCTCCAACGTCTCCATCAAGATTAGCTCAACATCCCTGGTGGGATGATAATAAAGGCTGGAAAAATATTCTGAATAATCTTCGCTTAATTGTTCAACCTTTTATCCTATTTAACTTAATCCAGCCTTGGCTGACAGTTTTTCCTATCCCTCAACTATCATTAGGATTTGCTAAACTTCAATCCATTGTTTATAGACTCACTTCCCCACTTTTTATATTCCTGACTCACTCTGATTTTGTATTTTCCTCTGCTTAGAGTGACAAATGAGGG
>NZ_CAWUDJ010000109.1:0-1349 GCF_963920875.1 Anabaena sp. CCY 9910
ACCCAACCTTGTATATTGAGGGAAGTAGTAGACCGTCCCAACCTTGGTCACAATAGACCGCTATGTAGCACGGGTCACTACAACAATCTCTTTGACAGAACTCGAACAGTCGCCAGGGGCAAAACTTTAAATACACAGAGTTAAAGTATACAGCCCGTATCGGGCAAGGATGAGTGAAATCAGGGAGATGCAGTTTTTAGCAACATTAACTGTATCTGTGAGAGTAAAAGATGGAAAATACTGGTCAATGGGTAGGAATTGATGTCAGTAAAGCCGCTTTGGATGTTTATATCCGTCCGATGGGTAAAGCCATAAAAGTGGCAAATACAGAAAGTGAAATATCAACACTTGTTGAGCAACTCAAATCCTACAATTTAAATCTAATTGTACTAGAAGCAACTGGAGGATTAGAAACAGAATTAATTATTCAATTACAAGCGGCATTATTACCAGTAGCACTAATTAATCCACGCCAAGGAAGAGATTTTGCTAAAGCTACAGGTAGACTGGCTAAAACTGATGCCATTGATGCACAAATTCTGGCACATTTTGGCGAAGCCATGAAACCACAAGTGTTAGCCATTGAATCTGAGGAAGCGCGTCAGTTAAGTGAATTAATCAGTCGGAGAAGACAATTAGTCGAAATGCAGACTGCGGAGAAAAACCGTCGCGCCCGCGCTCGTGGTAAAGCACTGGCCGATATTGAAGCACATCTTGATTACCTGGATAAACGTCTCGAACAAATTAACTCGGAAATTGAGCAATTAACTCAAAACAATTCTCAATTCATTGCCAAAGTTAATTTACTCAAAACTACTCCTGGCATCGGTCAAGTTATTTCCACGACTCTGGTTTGTGACTTACCTGAACTCGGTCAATTAACCGCTAAACAGATTTCTCGTTTAGTTGGTGTTGCACCCATGAATCATGATAGTGGCCAACACAAAGGCAAACGAATGATTCAGGGTGGTCGCGGTCATGTTCGTGCTTCTCTGTATATGGGTGCTGTGGTTGCTATTCGTCACAATCCCATTATTCAGGCTTTTTACACTCGACTTGTTGAGCGTGGTAAATCTAAGAAATTGGCTCTGACTGCTTGCGTTCATAAAATGTTAGTCATTTTAAATGCTATGGTCAGAGACAATTTACCTTGGCGCGTTAATGATGAATCTGCAACTGTGTCTTCATAATTGAACTCATCTTTTTATACCAAGATGATTCACTATAGCTTGTTGTGCTTTGACTTCTGTGTTTACTGCTCGCAGCATGACTGGCTCGCTTTGGAATGTTGTTTTTTCTCTTGTTTCTTTTTTCTTTACTTCCTCTGCTTCTTTTTTTTGCTCCCGATC
>NZ_CAWUDJ010000110.1:0-1342 GCF_963920875.1 Anabaena sp. CCY 9910
TTCAAGGGGCGACAAACGCCTCTAAACTTAGCCAGATAAAGGTTTGAGAGGCACAGACCCCTGAAAAAATGTGGGTACTTGTTGAGAATGAACTGTACAGTTATTAAGCGGCTACCAGTAGGGTACAGTTTAATGGTAAAAAAGAACGGTCTCGTAATTTGACTAAGACCGTTGTCATAATGCTGGCATCATTCTACCAAAACTTCTTAGAAAAATACCTAAATAAAGCACAGTTAATCACCCTGAAGATGTTGGTGTGGTTGTTACAAAATCAGAAACAGGTCAGGATAGAAAGATTAGCAGCGACACTACCTTTACCTATACAACAAAATAGTCGTAGGCGGCATTTACAAAGGTTTTTAACACTAAATGCCTTGAGTGTAGTCTTGTTATGGTTTCCCATCATTGAAGCAATAATTAACCAACACTTTAAAGTAGGGTCACAGTTAACCATTGCGATGGATAGAACACAGTGGAAAGAAAATAATGTATTGATGGTAAGTGTGATTTACCAGAAAAGAGCTTGGCCAATATATTGGTGTCTGCTAGGAAAAGATGGTAGTAGTAACTTAGAAGAACAACAAAAAGTATTACGCCCAGTAATTCGCTTATTAAAAAAGTACAAACTAGTAATTATTGGGGATAGAGAATTTCACAGTGTGGAACTAGCACATTGGCTCCACAAGCAGAACCTGAGTTTTGTGTTTCGTCAAAAAAAGGATACTACTTTTCGGAAAAAAAGACATAAATTCCAGTCTTTAAGTAGTATTGAAATTTATCCTGGTGTTCGCTCCTTTTATACCGATGTTAAAGTGACTCAAAAAAAAGGTTTTGGTTGCTTCAATTTAGCTGTTTATTGGAAAAGGAAGTATAGGGGAAAGCAAGATAAGGAAGCTTGGTATTTATTAACTAATTTACCCGATTTAAACACTGCCCTCAAAATATATGCTCAACGTTTTGGAATTGAGGCGATGTTCAAAGATTGTAAAACAGGCGGTTACAATTTAGAAAGTTCCCAAGCCAGCCCTGATAGACTTGTACGTTTAATATTCTTAATTGCTTTAGCGATGACTAGTGCTTGGTTACATGGACAAAGAACTAAATTTCAAAAACAGGAATCTTATATTTGTCGTAGTCAAGAAAAAAATCGAACTCAAAAACGTCACAGTAATTTTTGGATAGGTTTATATGGTCAAAATTGGATAGTTGCTTGGCATGAGTGTCAAGCATGGGTCGAGGAACTGGTCGGTTTCAGTCGCAATAAGCAAGCATATTATCAGCGAGGCTTAAGGGCTATGAAGCTTATACAGCAAGCACTTTAGGTTGCTTGTCGCCCCTTGAA
>NZ_CAWUDJ010000111.1:0-1272 GCF_963920875.1 Anabaena sp. CCY 9910
CTGAAGGGGTGACAAAGAAGCTACAAAGCAGACTGGATAAGAGACATAGCACGTAGACCCTTGCGAAAATAGGGTAGTTTACTGGACTTTAAACGCATTAAATCATGAGCTAAATCAGCACAAAACTCCATTGCCCCTACCCATAACTGACCATACAAACCAATCCAAAAAGCACTATGCCTGCGGTGCAATCGTTGTAACTCCTTCAGACGACCAACATATTTTTGAAGACCAGAGGAGCGAGAATGACGACCAATTAAAATAGCACAAGTATAGGCAATAGCAATTAATAAAATCAGTGCTATCAAACGTTGACCATCAGCATAAGTAGATTCGAGATTATATCCCCCAGTCTTGCAATCTTTAAACATAGCCTCAATTCCACTCCGCAACTTGAATGCTTTAATGGCATCTTTTAGACTATCAAGGTTAGTTAATAAAAACCAACCAGCAGGTTCAATAACTCCACGATATTTGCGCTTGTAATATCCGGCGAGATTAAATTTAGCAAAACCTTTCTGTTTTGTCGCTTGAATATCTGTCAAAAAGAACGAGATTCCAGGAGTTAATCCCAAAGATTGCAAGCGTTGGTGTGATTGATTTTCTTGTCGAATATAAGTGCCTTGCTTTTGCCGGAGTACAAAGTCAATTCTCTTGCTGTGTAACCAATTCGCCAGTTTGATGCTATGAAATTCCCTATCGCCTAGCACCAAGATTCGATATCCTTTAAATAACCGCAACAATGGGCGAATTAACTTTTTCTGCTCGCCTAGATTGCTACATCCTCTTTTCGCTAACAATAGCCAATAAACTGGAATAGCTCTTTTTTGTTCTATTAAACTAATGACGAACACATTTTCACAACGCCACTGTGTTCTATCAATCGCAAATATCAGTTGTTTCTCCTGAGATTGTCTGCTGTTTTTAACCCATCTTTTGAGTAATGGAAACCAGATGTATTGAATTGATAACTGTGGCAGTAATAAAAATCTTTGGATGCTTCGTCGCCGACTCTCAAACAGTATCGGTTGGGGAAATACTGTTGCCAGTTTCTCAATCGTCACAGTTTTATGAAATTGCAACAGCATAATCAAGATTTCCAACATCTTGTACTGTGCGGGTGTCAGTAGATTTTGAAAGCAGTTTTGGTAGAATTTAGGTAACATTATCATTCGATAGGTCTTGTTGAGAGTAACTGACCTATCTTTTTTTACCCCAAAACAGTCACACTCTTCTATTTCCTGAGCTTCAGCCTCTTTGTCACCCCTTCAG
>NZ_CAWUDJ010000112.1:0-1181 GCF_963920875.1 Anabaena sp. CCY 9910
CAGAAATGTTGAATGTCGTAATAAAACTTTACATATTTAGATATGGTAGTGTTATCAATGGTAAAAATGTCAACATCTCATAATATCTTCCATCCAATGTACATAGCTGATTTGTTGGCACATACAAGCTTGAAGATAGCGGAATTTATCTAATAGTGTATGTCCCCATTGTGCGGGAATAGATACAAGTTGTAAAATCAGATAGGCTATCAAGCTAACGTAAATTTGTATGGTGATACCATTAACATTTTTGGTAATTAACTTGTCAAGTTTTAAGTGCATCTTTAAAAACTTCCATAACAATTCAACTCCCCAACGTAATCGATAAATATCTCTGATTTCATCATCACTAACGGCGGTCTCTCCAGATGCTGGTAAATTAGTTACTAACCGAAATTCAGTTTTTGTTTCTAAATCACAAAAATTAATTACTCTATAGGCTTGGACATCATCAGATGCACCAACTTTGATTAATCCGCTTGACTCTTCAAATTCTAGTTTCCAATTGTTTTTTATCCGCAAAACAAAATATTTGTTTTCTTGTACTAGTTCTTGGATAAACTTTAATCCAGCAAAACCCCTATCCATTACACCAACAGAATTTGTTGGTAAATTAGCTATCATTTTTGAACCAAATTTATAATCATGGTCATGCCCAAAGTTGATCAAGTTATCCTCTGGGATTCCAGTAGCTAAATTTAGAGAACTAAAAAGTTTTACCTGATGATGACCTAGCACCCATAACAACTTACTAGTTAATGTAATAATTGTGGAATCAATCGGGCATATTGCATATTTATTCTGGAGTTTATTCTCGGCTTTATTTTGGACTAATTTATTTAATTTTTGGTAAATTTCTTGAAAGGGTTTTTGGCTTCGATGCAAATTAGCTTTAGAAAAAGTAGAAATATCTACCTCAAATCCTGTATTATTTAGCCTGGTAAATAAACCTCGCATACTTGTTAAGCTATTATCCAAGACGTAAGATAGCCAAAATTCAAAAAACAGACGACTGTTCAACACTGGATAATCGTTTTTTGGCAATCCTTTTAGTATATCTTTGACAATTTTGGGAAAAGAATTTATAATCACTATGAAATCAAAACATTGTAATACCTAGCCCAAAATTAACATATTTTGGGCTATTTTTATCAACTTTTTCTTGACATTCAACAATTCTG
>NZ_CAWUDJ010000113.1:0-1165 GCF_963920875.1 Anabaena sp. CCY 9910
CTAGTTGAATCTCTTGTCAATTTTTCTTTTCCTAAAGTAACAAAAGAGGGATCATTCCTTAAGAAGACGATTGTTCTGCGGCTTGTCTGACCAAATCAACTTCTAATTCCAAAGCCTCAGCGATTTGTTCTACACTCAATCCCAATTTCAAAAACTTAGGCACTGCTTCAAGCTTACCTTCGAGTTTACCCTCCAGTTTACCCTCCAGTTTACCTTCGAGCTTACCCTCCAGTTTACCTTCCTCTTTTGCCTCTTGATAAACCTTTGTATTCCTAATAGCATCTAAACCCAACATAGTTTCTACCTCTTCCCGGCTAAGTCTGGGAAACTTATAAATTACTACTGTCTCAATAAATTCTATAATTTCTCTCTGGGTAAGCGCATCCGTTAACTGCTGTTTAGCTTGCCCAATTAGTTGTTTAGCTTTTCCTGCTGTTTTACTTTCGCTTTCCACAATTAGCTGCACAATACCAACGCCGATTGAGGTATTGTCAGTTTTCCCCAGTTCATTTAAATAAACTCGTTGTATTTGGGAACTGTTGAGTAAAAAGCGATAAGGTCTAGGTTCTTCCGGTTCCACACTCTTTCTTGGAAATATCACCACAGCACGCCATTCATTTGCTGGCAGATACTGGTACAAATAGAGAAAGATTTCCGCAAAAACTCGCTGGTAAAAAGCTTCGTCTTTCTGAAACTGTACTTCTAGAAAGTAGATTGGTTGATTAGGGTTGCCAGATATGGGTAAAAATACCCCATCTAAACGAAAAGACTGTTGTTTAAGTTCAATGGATGTGAATTGATAGCCGCTAGTATCAGTTTCAGGTTGACCAATCAATTCAAAGAATACATTGGGAAAACTCTGAAATAGGCTATAAAAAAGGGTGTCAGTTTTCACAGTTGGCAGAAATTACATTTACCCTGGGGAGATTTAGGAAAATTTTAATACAGAAATTAGCTGCTCTTCCGGCTTTTTCTCGTAACAAGATTAGGTGACGCATCCACACCACGAAAGTATGGAAATTTCTCTTCCCAGCCCATACCAATTCAAAATTAAGAATCAAGACAAGCATTTGGGGCTATGTATCTGTCGCATTCTTTTTTCAAATTGGTATAATCCCTCTTTTGTTACTTTAGGAAAAGAAAAATTGACAAGAGATTCAACTAG
>NZ_CAWUDJ010000114.1:0-1123 GCF_963920875.1 Anabaena sp. CCY 9910
ACAGATGGTAAATATAGACAGAAGTAGCATTTAGGGTATGTGATGGCAGGGGTAACGCATATTGAAATAGAAGAAAGTGTCGAGGAACTAGAGGAGTTGCTCAGACATCAAAAACAGTCTCGGAGCAAAGAACGTATACAAGCCCTATATCTGATAAAAGGGCAAGAAATGAGTGTAAGTGAGATTGCTAAAATATTGGGAAAACATCGAGGAACAGTACATCGATGGTTAGCAGATTATCGAGAAGGGGGAATGGAGGCGGTTGTTGAATTTGGGAAGAGTTCAGGTCGAAAAAGAGCAATACCTTCTTGGGCGGTATCGAGTTTGAAAAAACAACTCGAACAACCAGAAGGTGGGTTTCAACGGTACACACAAATACAACATTGGTTAGAAAAAACCTTGGGTGTGCAAGCCGAGTATGCAACTGTACATCATCTGGTACGTTACAGGCTCAAAGCCAAGCTGAAAGTTCCACGTCCGCGTAACCGAAAACAGGACGAAGAAAAACTGGAGTCTTTTAAAAAAACCTCGGTGATGACTTGCAATTAATTGCTCAATACGCCGCTATCATGTTGCCCCAGTACGAAAATATTCGTTATTTTGTACAAGATGAAAGTCGATTTGGACTCAAAACCATTGAAGGACGTAAAATTACTCTTCCTGGGGTTAAGCCTATTGGTGATTGGCAGTGGCAATTTAAAGCGTTCTGGCTATACGGGGCAGTTGAACCACTTACGGGGGAAAGTTTATTTTGGCAATTTTCTCATGTCGATACCGAATGCTACCAACAATTTTTGAACGAGTTCGCTGCTTGTTATCCCACATCACTCAACGTTCTCCAAGTCGATAACGGCTTATTTCATCAAGCTAAACGGTTACAAATTCCAGACAATATCGTTTTGTTGTTTCAGCCAGCCCATTCTCCTGAACTTAACCCAATAGAGCGAGTCTGGGAACATCTCAAGCAAGACTTGAAATGGGAGTTATTTGATAACCTAGAGCATCTGCAAACCAAGGTTGCTCAACTCTTAGCTGAACTCACTCCTCAAATTGCTGCTTCTTTGACTGGTTATGACTTCATCCTCAATGCCTTATCTGTCGCAAACATTTTTTGAATTGGTAT
>NZ_CAWUDJ010000115.1:0-999 GCF_963920875.1 Anabaena sp. CCY 9910
ACGTCTAATGTGAATTAAAGAGAATGAGACTGGAAGGTGAGAACATCAATACCAAAAAGGCGGCGAAGCAATTTGCGTAGTGTGTGAGAGGCGATTTTGGCAGCAATGTGAACACAAAAACCATCGATAGTCTTGTTGAGTAAGCGTTCGGGATTACGACCAGTGTTTTGGATTTCGTGAAAAACACCTTCAATGCGCTGACGAACACGACTGATAAAGCGCTTCAAAGTATGAGAATGTTGAAGATGCTGGTTATCACGCTTGAGTGTCCAAATGCGATTACCAGTGCAAACAGCGATGGCGGCCTGCCAATCAGCAGAAATAAATCCTTTGTCTGCGTAGACATGGCTAGATTGAACAGTAGTGAGAACACCTTCTGCGGCAATTCTTTCATCTGTATTAGCTGGTACAATGTCATAAGCGATGGGAAGCCCATCCCAGGTTGACAGCATAACTAGCTTGTATCCGAAATAACGCATCTGTCGGGCTGCACACCAACCAGGGGTTGCGTTGCCAGCAAAATCACTATGTCGCTTATCACGCTTAAGACCTAATACTGGTAAAGGTTTAGTGTCTAGCAGAAAATATTTTTCCTCTGGCGCAAGTAATTGCTCTACCCAACTACGGCGTAGCTGCTCTAACATTCCATCCAATTTACGTAAGCGACGATTAAATTGGCTTTGGTCAAGTAAATTTGGAAACCATTCTCTGTAATTTGCCCTGATAAAACCCAGAAACTGTGTTTCTCCTGGAAACGGCAGATAATCCATTACTAGAGCCAGTGTCATAATTTCACTATCGCTCATACTTGCTTTGACTCCTGGTTTTAATGCAGTTGTGCTTTTTAGTCGCTTTTGATACCAATCATCTACCAGTACAAATATTGTCGTTAATAGCGTTCCAAAGTTTATGCTAGTCATGGGGGAAGTTTGATGTGAGAAGCTGGTAACTTTCATCTTCTTACTTCTCCCGCCTTTTTTCTTAATTCACATTAGGCGT
>NZ_CAWUDJ010000116.1:0-915 GCF_963920875.1 Anabaena sp. CCY 9910
GGTAGTGGTAAATATGTAGTGATAATAAAATTAGACGCTACAACAAGAATTATAATGATGAATAAAGTACCAGATAGCACCAATGTGGTTATCTAGCTTTTTTGAGAATGATAAAGTTTTTCTAACTAAACGTGAAATTCTTTGACGCATTGTATTATTAAAGCGTTCGATATGATTAGTTTTGCCACTTTCTTTACCGACTGCTTTGTGACGTTTGTTGGGAATAACTTTTGCATAAGCAGCCCAAAAATCTGTATAGCAAACAGCACATTGACGATAAACTGGTGGCAGAGAATTCCATAATCCTTTAGCACCTTCTTCACTGCGAGTACCAATGTAAACCCCGACTATTTCTTTAGTATTTTTGTCTAAGGCTAACCAAATCCATTGCTTATTATTTTTACTAGTTACGAATGACCAAGCCTCATCACATTCGATAGTTAATTTCCCTTTAGGTTTCTCTGAGACCTTTACCTCTTGAGGAATCTGAGTATATTTGTTATTAACGTATTTTTGTAACCAAGTTTCTGAAACAAGAGCGGCACGAGCAATACCTGCAAGAGGTATCTTCTCAAGCAAAAGTCTATCAATCAGTTCTATAGTATCTTTAGTAATAATTTTATTAGTTGGATTTTCTATAAACTGTCTTTGACAGTTTTGACACTGATATTTTGGTTTTTGATTATGAATACGGCCATTTTTGACAGTATGTTGAGAACCGCAATTAGGACAACTAGGTTTATAAATTGACATTAAGACTAAAATAGTTGAATTTAAAAACACTGATACTTGATTACGTATAACATTTTATAGCTAAACAATATATTTGGTAAATTTATCTTTTAGAGAGAATTCAATTAGCCAATTAAATGTAATTAAAATTACAACAGCTAAAAAAGAATAATTTGAGTTAGA
>NZ_CAWUDJ010000117.1:0-825 GCF_963920875.1 Anabaena sp. CCY 9910
CCCTCTTTTGTTACTTTAGGAAAAGAAAAATTGACAAGAGATTCAACTAGCAACAGAGAAACTGACTGGAGAAGCGCGAAAATCATTTATAAAGTCGATTAATTTCAAAAAGCAACGCTTCATACCAGGAATGTTAAATACTGTGAGCCAAGGTTGAATCAAACAGTAAAAAATATAGGGTTGAATGAGCAATCTCAGATTATTTAAGGCACTCTTCCATGTTATACCAGATTCCCAATTAGGATGTTGACTATATTGAGAACTATTAAAGTCTATTGATGAAGGTGATTCTGAACTAGATGTTGATTGAGTTTGTGCATGAAGTTGAAAATAAGTAGCCTGAATGCTAACTAAAAGGTAAGCACTAAAAATGATTTCCCACCAGCGTTCAATACTTTCATAATCAGTCAGACGAAAATCAGCCCAACCCAGTTCATTTTTAACCTGTTTAAAACCATATTCAATCCAGTTCCTTAAACTATAAAGTTGCGCGACATTGAGTGACAAATCAGTTGATAAATTAGTCATGATGTACCAACTTTCATCTCCAGTGGGGTCGGGTGTATTAACTTTACTGATTTGGTAATATCGGATGCGGCGACGTTGACCAAAAATAATTTCTCTCAGGTAACGAGTTTCTACTTGACGATGTGAAAGCTTTTGCTCATAAGCTTTCCAACGATTATAACGTTTTCGGCTTCCTGGGGGCATTAACACTCCATGATTGGAGCGAATTGCTACGATAAACTCTAGTTCTAATTTTTCTAAACATCTAATTACATCTCCACTCTCACCATATAGACTATCTGCTAACACTAATTTAAT
>NZ_CAWUDJ010000118.1:0-754 GCF_963920875.1 Anabaena sp. CCY 9910
GGCGTTGCTGAATAAGGGGATGAATTGATTTAGCTAGGTACAATTTGATACTTCAGATAATGAAGTAATAATTTAATTGAGTATCTCAGCATTTGTTCTGATTTGGAGTAGCATAAAGTTTTTCTGTGAAGGCGTGCAAGATAATGACGTAATCGGGTATTTTCATTTTCAACTCGCGTCATATATGTTTTACTCACAATTTGGTCTCCATCGGGTATAAAACTGGGGTAAACCTTCCAGCCATCGGTCACATAAAAATAGCTTTTCCACTGTTCAACAATTTCCCATAATGGCTCAAATGTTTCCGCACTATGGTCTCCTAAAACCCAGGCTAAAATACCTTGAGTAAAGTGATTTACTGCTGTCCACAGCCAGATTTTGTTTTTTTTGAACCGATGAATGTCTCTAATTCATCCAGTTCTCCAACTTCTGGTACTATATCTTCTTTTGGTACGTCTGGCAGCTTTTCTCCTAATTGTTTTACCCAATAAATAATAGTAGTATGATGTACACCTTTGACCCGTTCAATCCCGCGAAAACCCATACCATTAAGGTACATTTTTAAACATTCTTCTTTGAGTTTCTCTGAGTATCCTTTTGGCGGATCATACACATCAATAAATTGGCGATCGCACGATACACAAATGTGATTTTGTTTACCTCTTCGCTTTCCATTTTTCCGAATTTCCGTAGACCCACAGTATGGACATTGCACAGTAGATGACCTCAATTCATCCCTCTATTATGCAACGCC
>NZ_CAWUDJ010000119.1:0-689 GCF_963920875.1 Anabaena sp. CCY 9910
GGTTCAGTTAAGAGAATAGTAGGTTGGGTGGAGCGATAGCGTAACCCAACAAAGTATGCGTGAATGTTGGGTTCCGTTCCTCCACCCAACCTACACCAGTCTAAGTTGTTGCCTTAACTGAACTGTATTGCATTATATTTAAATAAATTGTTTGTAGAGGGTGGTAATTGGTCTAAGTGCATCCATTTCATAATGCCGCACACGTAATACAGTTTGGAATATTTCTATAGCATTTATTAGTCTGCTCAGGTACTGAGTACACTGCTAATAAAATTAGGCAATTTCTCGGCGCTTAAAAACATGAGGTTCTGTACATCACTTAACTCAAAATCGCTATTATATTATTTAAAAATGAAACCCTTGAGTCCGTCTAGACGTAGGGTTTTGCAGAGGAGTTTTTTGTTTTCCTCTCCGGAGATTTTGCTGCTTTCTCAAAATCAATCTATTGCGAAGAAAAACTAGATTAACTAGTTATTTGAATACTTTTTTAGGGCAAGGATAACTAATTTATCATAACCTGTCTAGTACTCCACTCAATTGATTTTGACAGACTGCGGACGTTCATATCCCCCACTTTTCAAAAAGTCGGGTATTTATGACATAGAATAATGTGCTTGAGGAACTACTAGAGCTACCGGCGTTGCTGAATAAGGGGATGAATTGATTTAGCTAGGTACAATTTGATACTT
>NZ_CAWUDJ010000120.1:0-671 GCF_963920875.1 Anabaena sp. CCY 9910
TCCCTCTTTTGTTACTACGGGGAGAGTATAATCAGGAAGAAAGCAGACAAAGCAAGTAAGAGGAATGGTTACGGCGCGCAGACAGCCAGTAAGCACAGTGGCATTCATAGATAACTATTGCCAGCACTATTATTCAGTATTTGAGGATGTAAGGCATTTTGAAGCATTCAAATTCTTACATTTGGGCATACTTTCAGAAATTAAGAGAAAAACTCTGCCAGAAATAGCTAAAACAGTGGGGCTAAAAGATAGCCAAACACTACATCATTTTCTGAGAGATGCACTGTGGGATATCAAAAAATTAAGAGAAATAAGGCTATGGTTAACAAAAATGTTTATTGGAGAAAGAGAAATAATTTTATGTATTGACGAAACCGGAGATCAAAAAAAGGGAAAATCAACAGATTATGTAACTAGGCAATATATTGGAAACCTAGGTAAAACAGAGAATGGAATAGTATCTGTAAATGCTTATGGTGTAGTAGATGGAATTACTTATCCTTTAATATTCCAAATATTTAAACCGAAAAGTCGCTTAAAAGAAGGCGATAAATATAAGAGCAAACCCCAAATAGCGGTAGAGATTATTCAAGAGTTGAAAGCATGGGGTTTCAAAATTAAATTAGTGTTAGCAGATAGTCTATATGGTGAGAGTGGAGATGTAATTAGAT
>NZ_CAWUDJ010000121.1:0-577 GCF_963920875.1 Anabaena sp. CCY 9910
AACCAACGTAATCATAAAGACATGACCGCAACCTTACAACAGCGCAAAAGCGCCAACGTATGGGAACAGTTCTGCGAGTGGATTACCAGCACCAACAACCGCTTATACATCGGTTGGTTCGGTGTACTCATGATCCCCACCTTGCTAGCTGCAACCACCTGCTTCATCATCGCCTTCATCGCCGCACCTCCAGTAGACATCGACGGCATCCGTGAACCAGTAGCAGGTTCCTTAATCTACGGAAACAACATCATCTCCGGAGCAGTTGTTCCCTCCTCCAACGCCATCGGTTTGCACTTCTACCCAATTTGGGAAGCAGCATCTCTTGACGAGTGGTTGTACAACGGTGGTCCTTACCAATTGGTAATCTTCCACTTCTTGACCGGCGTATTCTGCTACCTCGGTCGTGAATGGGAACTATCCTACCGCTTAGGAATGCGTCCTTGGATCTGCCTAGCCTTCTCTGCACCAGTAGCAGCAGCAACAGCAGTATTCTTGATCTACCCCATCGGACAAGGTTCCTTCTCTGATGGTATGCCCTTGGGTATCTCCGGCACCTTCAACTTCATGATCGTGT
>NZ_CAWUDJ010000122.1:0-448 GCF_963920875.1 Anabaena sp. CCY 9910
GCAGGGGTACGGGCGCGCCAGCTTCTCGCTGCTGTGGTCTCAGATCAACGGCCCTGAATCCTGGAACAGCAACCCGTGGGTCTGGGTCGTGGAGTTCCGCCGCGCCGACACCGACAAGAAGGAGATGTGATGGCACACGCAGCCCAACACCAAGCCCCGGCCGCCGACATGTTCCTGAGCCCGGCCGAGGTGGCCGAGATGACCGGCATCCGGCGCGGCACCAAGGGCAAGCCCTACCCTGTCCTGCAGGTGGAATGGCTGCTTGCCCACGGCTACCCGGCGCACGTGAACCGTGCCGGCCGGGCTATAGTCGCGCGCAGTGCCGTGGATGGCCAGCGCCAGCGCGCGGCCGAGCCGGCCAATGCCGAATGGACCCCTGACGCCTGGAGAGCATGAGCATGGGGCGCAAGCCTACCCGCAATCGCTTGCCGCCTGGCATGCGCGCGCG
>NZ_CAWUDJ010000123.1:0-418 GCF_963920875.1 Anabaena sp. CCY 9910
ATTCATACCGTTTCTACAGGCGTTGAACCCTCGTAATTTGGCTAAGGTATTGATTCTGGAGTGAGAATTGCTTCGACCCGAATTTGATGCTGCCAGTTATCACCGAAGTCATATTCGTATAAAAAACGTTCTCGCATTCTCCAGCTAAAATCTGATAATTTGACAACTTTAGGGTCGTCAGAAAACCACATTCCCCCAATTTGAGCAATCCCGTAATCCTTACCGTGAATTATGAAACGATGTAGATGGGAATCAGTCCATCCCATTACTATCTGGATGATGTAGTGCAAATCGGCGATCGTGCTGTCACTGCGGATTTTGATCCTACGCCAAATCATGGGACTGATACCCAGGAT
Source organism: Anabaena sp. CCY 9910 (assembly GCF_963920875.1). NCBI lineage: Bacteria > Bacillati > Cyanobacteriota > Cyanophyceae > Nostocales > Nostocaceae > Anabaena > Anabaena sp. CCY 9910. Next base: position 357 of record NZ_CAWUDJ010000123.1, read on the forward strand.
AAAAATATGGGCGTTGCTGAATAAGGGGATGAATTGATTTAGCTAGGTACAATTTGATACTT
>NZ_CAWUDJ010000124.1:0-410 GCF_963920875.1 Anabaena sp. CCY 9910
TCTGGCTAGGTTCTCACCCAGCAGTCTAACTTCCGTTAGTTGCTGAATTCTCCCTTTTTGGCTTTTCTCTTTTTCATGTGGAGGTTAGCGGACTCGAACCGCTGACATCCTGCTTGCAAAGCAGGCGCTCTACCAACTGAGCTAAACCCCCCCAACACAATTCAAAATTCAAAATGCAAAATTCAAAAACAATTTCTTAATTTTGAACTTTGAATTTCTAATTTTGCATTGCTTCAGGTGGGCCATCCTGGACTCGAACCAGGGACCTCACCCTTATCAGGGGTGCGCTCTAACCACCTGAGCTAATAGCCCATTATCGAACCAAATCATAGTTTGAAAGCTTCGACATTATCTGCGACCGACCTAGAGTAGACCATCTGTTTATCTATTTGCTATCCGCTTTCGATTTC
>NZ_CAWUDJ010000125.1:0-388 GCF_963920875.1 Anabaena sp. CCY 9910
TGTTGTGCGAGCGTAGCTCGCACAACACCTCCTAGTTTGATTATCATTTTTATTTAATGAAAGAGCGAGGATAGCGATCGCCCACCAGAATTATCATAGGTAGACTCAATTCCTATAAAAACGATGGTTCTGAATCATAATTAGAGCCTTGTGAACCATATCTTGGAATAAAAGTTGATAATTGTGCTGTTATTTGAGGGTTGCTTATTTGAAGTTTTGCCCACAAGTGTTTTTTAAACTTAGGCTCATATTATGGTGCAAAAAATCAACTCTAGCTCATTATTTAATGCAAAGTTTGATATCTGTTGTAGCTATAAAGCTTAATCTGGCGTTACTTGTGGCTTATTTTATGGTTCACAAGTTGGCTCATTTAATGATTCAAGTCACA
>NZ_CAWUDJ010000126.1:0-351 GCF_963920875.1 Anabaena sp. CCY 9910
GGGACCGCATTATCGCGGATAGCATAGAGGCACCCATCCTTCGACTGCGCTCGTGTCAAGAAGATGCAGCCTGCAATGCGTTCTTCGATCAGCGTGGCATATCAAGGCTTGAACCGTTTAGGCCCGAGTAGGCTACGAACGATCCAAAGCGAGCCCCTGACCGGATCGAAGCCTTAACGCAAGCGGCATAGTCGCTAGCTTCAGCCCCAGCTCTCATCCGTCGTCGCTCATCTCAGTCGGCGCGCGCTGCTGGGGTGGAAGTTAGGGTAAGCAGCGCGCCGCCAAACAAATAACCTGCCATTTCAGGAGGTTGGCGCGCGGCGATGGCGGACAGAGAGGGATTCGAACCCT
>NZ_CAWUDJ010000127.1:0-305 GCF_963920875.1 Anabaena sp. CCY 9910
GGCTACGACGACATGCTGCTGGCCCGCCTCAGCACCCCGACCCTGACCACGATCCGCCAGGACACCTATGAAGCCGGGCGGCTGATGGTCGCCAGCCTGCTTGATCCCAAGCTGTTCAAGGGCCGAGGCGTCCTGCCGACCGAACTGATCGTCCGCGAATCCTGCGGATCCTGAACGCCGCCTTTTGGCTTCAGGGCGCCCCCCCCTGCCTAAATGGAAAGCCGCGACTATAGGCTAGGGCTGGATCGTCGGAGGCGAATAGGCCGCAAAATCATCGACGACATGCGAAAACTTGGCGATGGCGG
>NZ_CAWUDJ010000128.1:0-287 GCF_963920875.1 Anabaena sp. CCY 9910
TGATCGCGGGCGCGGGCCTTGCGCTCATGGTCATGGCGATCAGCGCGGCGGCGTTCTGGTTCGGCGTCTGGTTCCCGCCGCTTGCGGCGATGACGGGACTGGCTCTGGCCTATCCCTTGTGGAGCTGGCGGCGGCTGGCGGCGGCGTCCGCCTATATGCAGATCGAGGTGGAGGCCTTTGCGCGTTCCAGCCCGGCGCCCCGTGTCGTCAATGCCCTGGCGGGCGGGGATGTCGTGGCGCGGCAGGTGGAGACGTTGCGCACTGCGGTGTCGGACCTGCGCGATCTG
>NZ_CAWUDJ010000129.1:0-280 GCF_963920875.1 Anabaena sp. CCY 9910
GCCCGCGCCCGATGTGATCAGGAAGACCTTGATGATCAAGACATCCGCCATCCTGACCGCCCTGGCCCTCACACTTGTGGCGCCGGGCGTTGCTTCGGCCTGTATCGCGCCCGCGGGACCACCGCCGACGCCAGAGCAGAGAGAGGCGAACCTGCGTGAAATCCAGGCTTCATCCTGGGCCAATGCGGCGCTGGTTTATGAGGCCGAGATCACCGAGAGCTTCATGGTGTTCTCTCAGGACGATCCGATCCATCCGGGCATGGCCAGCGGGACCTATGTG
>NZ_CAWUDJ010000130.1:0-279 GCF_963920875.1 Anabaena sp. CCY 9910
GCGAAGGCCGAACATCGTCATGCCGGCCCCAGCCCTGGCGCATGCCGAAACAGGCCGAACCGGCGGCTGCTGGGGCGACGCGCGCGCAAAGGATAGGAGAGATATTCATGACCGACCTTGGAAGCTTTGCACTATGCCGACCAAGGATGAGTCGATGATTAATACCCACGATATGAGAAGGCTTACTGTCAAAGCTCGACTTATGCTTAACGCACGTTAAGGTTGACGATGCAGCGCGAATGGATTGCGGTCGCTGGCGATTCATCCTGCGGCAAATAG
>NZ_CAWUDJ010000131.1:0-271 GCF_963920875.1 Anabaena sp. CCY 9910
GCGGCCTGATCATCGATCATGGTCGGCTGCCGGGAGCGGCCCAGCCACGCGCCCAGTTCCATGTCTTCGGTCGGATGCAGATCGATCTGATCTCGCAGCGCTGTCGTCCATTGCTGCACTTCCTGCATGGGCACGCGCATCAGCACGCCCCAACCCAGCAAAATGCCGACGACCAGGGCTAGCGAGACGGGCACCTTGTTGCGTGAGATAACTTCGCTCATGCCGAGGGCGACGGGTACCAGCAACAAAACGAGGAAGTCCACCGGGTGGG
>NZ_CAWUDJ010000132.1:0-269 GCF_963920875.1 Anabaena sp. CCY 9910
GGGGCTCTATCTCAGCGGCGTGCGCTACGACTAATGTTCGTCATTCCGGGGCGTCCGAAGGACGAACCCGGAACCCAGGTGGATATCTCCTGCGCCTGATGCCGTTGGCGCCGCGACTGTAGCCCTGGGTTCCGGGTTCTTCGCTTCGCTCAGCCCCGGAATGACGATCTAAGAGATCAGCCACACGAATGTCGATTAGGCTAGGCGCCGAAACGCAAGACGGCGGCCCTTGCGAGCCGCCGTCAGACGATCAGAACCCGGTCCCGATC
>NZ_CAWUDJ010000133.1:0-264 GCF_963920875.1 Anabaena sp. CCY 9910
GGTTGGGACCATGTGGTGGGCATGTGAGGTGCAAAACACTTGGGTCATGAGTGTTTTGGGACTCATCCTTGGGTTGGTGGCCTTGACCAAGGACTTGAGCTTCTCTAGCATGCATGGGTGCCATGGTGTGGCAATCAGTGGGCTTGTGACACCCACAAAGTCACAAGCTCAGTGGCCCATGCTTGCACATGCTTACTCCATGAAAACAACTGGAACCCCAGTGCCAAGGGGCTAACCTAAAATCTGTTAAACCTCCTTGATGTT
>NZ_CAWUDJ010000134.1:0-263 GCF_963920875.1 Anabaena sp. CCY 9910
TCTTTTCCGCCAGCGCCGCAGCGTAGTTGAAGCGCACGGCAGGCAATTGCGGCGCCCGATCCAACGTCAGCCCCATCGCCAGCATGTCATTGTCATTGGGATAGTTGGGTTGGCCCTGACGCAGTTCGGTCATCAGCATCAGGGTGCGGTAATCATTCTGGGCGGCGGCATAGGCGCGCGCGATATAGTCGCGCGCCTCGCGCCTCAGAGCATTTTGCTCTGCATCGCTATCGGCCTCACGTAATTGGCGCAGTCTTTCCTGG
>NZ_CAWUDJ010000135.1:0-263 GCF_963920875.1 Anabaena sp. CCY 9910
CGTGGCGGTTATCTGCAGGACCGCGGCCTGATCCCGCTGCAGGCGGCGGATCTGCAGGCCCAGCGCGCCACGGCGGCCGCAATGACGCCGATGGCCCGCCCCGCCAAGTAACCGGGTTCTCTCCGAAGGCGTCCCGCCCCTTTTCACCGCTGCTCCGTCGGCTATGATGGGGCGGGACAGCTTTTCAGGACATCGAATGACTTCCAAGCCCGCGCGTCTGCGCAAGGCCGTACTGCCCGTCGCCGGTCTCGGCACGCGGGTTC
>NZ_CAWUDJ010000136.1:0-260 GCF_963920875.1 Anabaena sp. CCY 9910
TGATGCCGGTGATCCGGCCGGTCGAATCGTAAAACGATGCGGTAAACATGCTCTTACCTCTTCACCATGAGAGCGATGAAACGAATGTCGGCGTTGTTGCTCACCGAGTTCGACGAACTGACCGAGATGACCGTATTGCCGGCAGTGGCCTGGCCGATCGCGACCGCGGTCACCGGCAAGCTGTAATACTCGATGGGCTGCCAACCGTCACCGCTGCCGCTCTGCCACGATGTCTGCATGCCAGCGGCTTCTTCCATCAT
>NZ_CAWUDJ010000137.1:0-259 GCF_963920875.1 Anabaena sp. CCY 9910
GGCGGGCGGCCGATCAACATCTCTGGCGGACAGCCGATCCGCATTTCCGAACTGGCGGAGCGGTTGTGCGCGGTGTTGCAGGTGAAACCGCGACTGATCCCGGTTCCTATGGCGCCGATGCGGGTTCTGGCCTCGATGTCAGAGACGGTTTGCCGCGTCTGGCCCGGACGCCCCGAGCCGAAGATCACCCCTTACACGCTGGCGACCCTGGCCTATTCCCAGACCTTTGATCTGTCTTATGCGCGAACCGTCCTGGGTT
>NZ_CAWUDJ010000138.1:0-256 GCF_963920875.1 Anabaena sp. CCY 9910
GGGCGCCTTCCTGCTCGGCCCGCCAGCGGATGTGCGGGGCAGTCCCCGCCCCCTCAGGCTCGCGCCCGCAGGCGGTCAGGGCGAAGGCGGCGGCGAAGATCAGGGCGAACAGACGCCACGCCTTCACCACTTCGGCTTTCTCGCTATTGTGGCGCCCATGTCCCCGCTCCCCGCATCTGTGACCCCATGAGAATACTCGTCGTCGAGGATGACAAGGCGCTTCAACATTCTCTGGACACCAGCCTGCGCAGTGCGG
>NZ_CAWUDJ010000139.1:0-256 GCF_963920875.1 Anabaena sp. CCY 9910
TGCGTGCCGATGTTTGCACCGACATCCAAAATCACATCGCCGTCCTTCACGGAGTGCTGACTATGCTGATTTCATATTCCGCATATCCCCCCATAAGGCCTGAGCGACCTTCCGATAACGCTATCTTTTTTGGGGACGAGTATTTGACCATACCGTGTCAGTATATTGCTCGACTTCAATATCATCGAGTATCAGCATCGGGCATTCGGCGCCAAGTTAGGCCACACCTTCATTTGACAGCCAAGACTGTAGTGTT
>NZ_CAWUDJ010000140.1:0-254 GCF_963920875.1 Anabaena sp. CCY 9910
CTCGCCATCCGCGCGCTTCTGGCCGTCGCCCTGACGGCGGGCGGTTCCGGCGCGACGGTCCTGGCGCAGGAGCGGACGACGCCTTCCGTCAACGTCAACGCCCAGCAGCTTCAGACCGCCTGGGCCCGGCTCCAGCAGGCCTTCACGCCTGAGCAGCAGGCCAATGAGGCGCGCGGCATCGCCCGCCTTCTGGCCTCGTCCGGCGTGCGGGTCGGATCATTGGAGATGGACGTCAAGAACATCGCCACAGGCCG
>NZ_CAWUDJ010000141.1:0-254 GCF_963920875.1 Anabaena sp. CCY 9910
ACCGGCGGGCGGCCTGCCCAGCCGCTTGATCGTCGGGGATGAGGCCCGTGCCATCGCGCCTCTTTTGTCGCCATCCATCGTCGCCGCCAGCTATCTGGAATCCGAAGGCCATGCCGATCCCAAGGCTCTGACCCTGGCGTTCGCGGCTGAGGCCGAAAGACAGGGGGCGCGGTTGTCGCTGGGCGCACGGGCCGTCGCCGCGCGCCGGGTGCATGATGGATATGAGATCACCGTGGAGACGGGGCGAGCACGCT
>NZ_CAWUDJ010000142.1:0-253 GCF_963920875.1 Anabaena sp. CCY 9910
TGGCTTGCATTTCCCGATGTGTTTACGCAAGAATATGCAAGAACCGCGCAATAAAGCGCGGGCAGGACGCTCAGGCGTCAATAGGGAGGGGTACAATGTCTTACGGAGCGATTCGTCGCGCCTGGTTCGTGGGCGCGTCTGGAGCAGCCTTGCTCACCAGTCTGGCCGCCACATCAGCGAGCGCCTGGACGGGCGCGGAGCTGCGTGATGCGCAGGCGGCGCACAATCTGACGTCTTCAATCAACGCCGCGAT
>NZ_CAWUDJ010000143.1:0-249 GCF_963920875.1 Anabaena sp. CCY 9910
CTGATCCAGCTTGAGACCCGCTACGCCGCCAAGGGCTCCATCACCGCTGCTGAGCGGAACGATCTGGACACCCGCCTGGATGCGCTGGACGTCCGCGTCGGCGACGGTCCCGCCGTGCAGCCGCCCGTAGCGACCCAGACCCCGCGCGTGCGGCTGGCCGCGCTGGAAACCGCCGTCACCGCCGCCGAGCGCTCGGGCGCCCTCACCCGCGCCGACGCCGCCGATGTTCGGGTTCAACTGGGCGACCTG
>NZ_CAWUDJ010000144.1:0-249 GCF_963920875.1 Anabaena sp. CCY 9910
TGCCTTCCCTAGCGCACTGATTTTCAATCGCATTCTGGTCCGAAAATGGCTGAAAGCGGGGGGATGACAAGCGGCGCTTTTTACGCCTTAGTGGCCTGTCCCTGCGACATTCTGTCAGGAAGCCATCCTCATGACGACGATCCAGAGCTTTGACCTTCAGGCGGTTCAGAAGGTGCGCAAGGCGGCAGTGCTGGCGGCGCTGGTCGGCTTGACCGGGCTGACGCTGGTGTCGCAATCGGCGACGGGCTT
>NZ_CAWUDJ010000145.1:0-248 GCF_963920875.1 Anabaena sp. CCY 9910
GTCAGGTCGTGTCGACATGCTGGTTGACGCCTATGGCGGCGCAGACGTCGTCGAGATCTGGCAGAATGGCGTGCGGGTCGCGGCCAGTGGTCAGGCCTATGCCCGGAATGGTGAAGCCGTTCCCGCAGGCCTCGAACGCAGCGGCAATTTCACCCTAAGCTTCGACTATGATCCCGCGCGTGGGCGAGACCTGGAGTTCCGGTTCAATCCTGACACGCCTGACAAGATCGGCGCCTGGACCGTGGGCG
>NZ_CAWUDJ010000146.1:0-248 GCF_963920875.1 Anabaena sp. CCY 9910
GAGCTGGCCGATCGACAGCGTGCCGTCGCCCGCCACGCCGATGCTCTGGCTGAAATCGACGATGGCGCCCGCCCCGTTGATGAGCTTCGCGCTGCCGCCGTCGGCGTGGCCCAGGAAGTTGACGCGGGACGTGTTGGTGATCGTGGCGCTGCCGGCGGTGCTGTTGTCGAAGAAGAACAGATTGCCGTTGTTGGTCACGTTGGCGCGGCTGGCCGAACCGTGGTCATGGAAGCCCAGCAGGCCGTTGT
>NZ_CAWUDJ010000147.1:0-246 GCF_963920875.1 Anabaena sp. CCY 9910
TGGCAGACGGTGATCAACCCGACGGCGGCTACGCCAGGTCAGCCCGTAGAATTTGACGCCACCTTGCGCACGCGCCAAGCGGTTTCAGTAGCGCTTCCGTCGCGCACTGTGCTGGAAGGCACCGTCGGTGCCGTGGCATCGGTGGACGGCGTAGTGCGGTACAGGGCCTACGAGAACGATACGAATTCGACAGATTCGAACGGCATCCCGTCTCACAGCATCTCGATGGTGGTTGACGGTGGCGGC
>NZ_CAWUDJ010000148.1:0-244 GCF_963920875.1 Anabaena sp. CCY 9910
TCGGAACTATCTTGCATTCAGCGCGGCGAGCAATCGGCCTTTCCGTCACGTCCGTCGATGAAGCATCAGATTTCTCGAACAGTGATCCTCAGACCCAGATCAAAGCCCCCACTGTTGAAAACGGCGAGCGACGCCCGCCCTCAACGAGACAGATGGGATTGCTCCAACGGGCGGGTCCATTCCTTCGATCCAGGACGGCGCCCCGCTATCATTTCGGTGACTGCACGGCATTGAGCGTTCGAGC
>NZ_CAWUDJ010000149.1:0-243 GCF_963920875.1 Anabaena sp. CCY 9910
GCCAATCAGATCGGCCACGCCCTGCGTCACCTTGCTGCGCAGGAACAAGGCGCTGGCGTTGACCACCCACTGCCGACTCAGGCGCGCCTTGCCCGACAGTTCCAGGCCGTCATAGCGCGAGCGCCCGTCCTGGGTGAAGACGTTGTTGGCATCGGTGTAGGTCAGTCCGCGCGTGATCTGGAACAGCGCCGCGGTGGCGCTCCAGTCTTCGCCATCGAGCTTGGCGCCGACCTCGACCTGGCG
>NZ_CAWUDJ010000150.1:0-242 GCF_963920875.1 Anabaena sp. CCY 9910
GACGCGATCCCGCGTAGCCGCCATACCGATGGCCGCAACAGCGACCAGATCTTCAACCCGCTATTGCGCGAAATCGGCGCGCTCGGTTTTTCCACCTTGGTGGCACTCCTGCTGCCGTTGGCGGTGATTGGCCTCGGCTATGGCCTGGTTCATGAGGAACGTGAGCAAGGCATCTGGCGGCTGGTCTGCGCACAGACTCGGCATGCCTGGGCAGGCGTCTTCGCCGCGCTAGGCATACGCTT
>NZ_CAWUDJ010000151.1:0-241 GCF_963920875.1 Anabaena sp. CCY 9910
CGACGGGCACGTACGAATACGTGCTCAAGGCAACGGCCGTGAAGTACATCAATGGAGACGAGCACCTTCGATTCCTCACCTCGCCGGTCTTCCGCATCACGGTCAATGCTCCACCGGCTCCTTTTGACGGCGCCGAGTACGTGTCGTCCAACTATCCGCGAAGCATGGACCGGGGTCTTTCGTACCAGGGCAGCGTGACATTCCGCAACGTGGGGAATACCACCTGGCGCGCGGGCGATGG
>NZ_CAWUDJ010000152.1:0-239 GCF_963920875.1 Anabaena sp. CCY 9910
GTGTTAAGCATACCGCCAGCGTTCATCCTGAGCCAGGATCAAACTCTCCGTTTTGAATCGTTTGTTTTTAGCTCATTTCGACTGCTCTTTATTCACCTCAGCCTGGTGTTTTTTATTTTCTTGACGCAGGCTATTGTCGTATACTAGCTTTCAAACTATAATATTTTCAAGGTTCGGACACCCTCCGAGCGGCGCTTCGTCGCGCCCCTCTCTCAGGCACTTATCCAATATATCTAACC
>NZ_CAWUDJ010000153.1:0-235 GCF_963920875.1 Anabaena sp. CCY 9910
CTGGAGGCCGGGTTCCGCGCGGCGATGGATGACCCGTCCCTGCTGACCATTGCGCGGGGTTCGGGCATCGAGGCGCCGCTGAATGGGGGCATCGAACAGGCCGTCGCCGCCGCCCGCGCCGCCGATGTGGTGGTGCTGGCCATTGGTGAAGGCCAGCAGATGTCTGGCGAGGCCCAGTCGCGCACCGAGGTCGTCGTGCCTGCACCCCAGCAGGCGCTGGTCGAGGCCGTGGCGG
>NZ_CAWUDJ010000154.1:0-234 GCF_963920875.1 Anabaena sp. CCY 9910
TTAGCCGTCGGGGCGTTCGCACGAGATGCGAACTCCCAGTCGGCGGGGGGGCCGATGCAAACGCCTTTGGTGGCGGAGGCATCCGCGCCATCGGAGTTCACCGATGCTGAGCTTATGGCCTACGATGGCGCGATCACCCAGCTGCGCGTTCTCAGCGAAGCGCTGAACGGCGCACAGCCGACGGCGGAACAACAGGGTGAAATGGCGGCCGTGGTGCAGCAGTCCGGGCTGGCC
>NZ_CAWUDJ010000155.1:0-230 GCF_963920875.1 Anabaena sp. CCY 9910
GTGATGCTGTCATGCCGTGATGCCGCGACGCCGTAATGCGGTAATGCGGTAATGCCGCGATGCCGGCAAACCGCCGGGTTTCAGCGCCGGCGCATCGGTGTCAGACTAGGCGCGTGCCAACCCGGAGATCCCATCGATGCTGAAAGACCGGCGATTCCTGATCTGGCTTGCCGTGTTCGTCGTGATCGCGGGCTGGCATGTCGCCCTGCTCTGGCCCAAAAGCCCCGGCT
>NZ_CAWUDJ010000156.1:0-229 GCF_963920875.1 Anabaena sp. CCY 9910
GGATCTGGTCGGCCTGAATGGCGCTGTCGACATCGGCGATGCGGGCGTAGGGATTGGTGCTGGCGGGCGTGTAGCCGCGACCGGCGGCCAGAGCAGGAAACTGCTGGGCCGCAGGCTTCAGCGTCTGGCCGACGGTGACATAGACCTGGGTGCAGCAGTCGGGCGTCAGGTCGGCGTAGTCCGCGAACAGCCGAACCCGCAATTGTTCGTTCGGTTGGAACAGCAACTG
>NZ_CAWUDJ010000157.1:0-229 GCF_963920875.1 Anabaena sp. CCY 9910
TCCGACGACATATTAGTGACTTCATGAAAGTCATAGACCGCCTCGGGCGAGATGAGCTTGTCGTGCCACCCCGGAGAAAACGTCTTCACCGTCGCGCGCGCTGCGTCGATGACGCCGTGAAAGTTGCGCCCCATGCCAATGGGCCACGAAAAAGGCACGATAGGAATGCCGAGCACTTGTTCCAACTCGTCGACAAGTTCCAACGGATAGCGCACCTCGCGGTCCATGT
>NZ_CAWUDJ010000158.1:0-226 GCF_963920875.1 Anabaena sp. CCY 9910
GACCGTACGCATGGCCACCGGACGGCAGCCCAGGGAGTCATTGCCCGAAGCCCCGCCGCCGCCTGCGTGATAAAGGCGCGCCGACGCGGTCCAGTCGGGATCGCCGTCCATCAGCTCGGCCTGTTCTTCGTTCAGCGCAAGATCGTCCGGGGACGAAACTGTGGAACCGACGTCGGCTGCAGGGGTTTCAACCCTGAACTCATCCGCCGCGACAGCGACATTGTAG
>NZ_CAWUDJ010000159.1:0-226 GCF_963920875.1 Anabaena sp. CCY 9910
AGCGCCGCACGGATCAGATCGAATTACGCCGTCGTGTTGGCCGCCCTGGTGTTCGCCGTCGCGGCCATCTTCATCGCCGACACCCTGACCGACTACGCCGTCGCCGTGGCCATTTTCCACACGGCGGTCATGCTGGTGGCGACGCGGTTTCTGGGCGTGCGGGCGGTGGCGGCGCTGGCCGTCGCCTGCGTGGTCCTGACCTGCCTCAGCTTCGTGCTGACGCCGT
>NZ_CAWUDJ010000160.1:0-223 GCF_963920875.1 Anabaena sp. CCY 9910
GAATCTGACTTTGAGAATTGCTCGCTGAACACCGCGATTTCGTGACTGGACGGATCAAGAGACGCGGGGTCACTGTCCGGCCTTCTCTTTCCCGACCGGAGCGCCGCCGATGACCGTCCTTACCCGTCCTGAAGGTTCCGCCCCCGAAGATCTGCACCTCAGCCGTCGAACGCTTGGCGCTTTGGGCGGCCTCTTGTTCGCGGGCTATGCGACGGCGGCCCTG
>NZ_CAWUDJ010000161.1:0-222 GCF_963920875.1 Anabaena sp. CCY 9910
TGACGGATGATGAACGGGCGGCGGTCATGGCGGACCTGCCGTCGCGGCGCTCGCAGGTCGATCCGTCCAAGCTTTAAGGTTTCATCAGCCAAGTCGCTTCACGGCATCCCAACCTCGGGCGCCTAGAACGGCGATGTCGCGTCTTGCGATGCAGCCACAGCGCCTTTGATGATCCGTGTCGATTTCCAGTCTGCAGCCGTTCTCAGCGGGGCCTTGCTCGCC
>NZ_CAWUDJ010000162.1:0-221 GCF_963920875.1 Anabaena sp. CCY 9910
TGGTGATCTGGACAGCATCCGCGCCACCCTGGCCAGCCTGGGGCGTGTCTGAGCAGGATGCGAAGCGTCGATGTTCTGGTGATCGGCGGCGGACTGGTGGGCTGCGCAACAGCCTGCCGTCTCGCCGGCGCCGGGGCGTCGGTCGAACTGATCGAGGCGTCGTATCTGAACGCGGGGGCGTCGGGCGCCAATGCGGGCTCGCTGCATTTCCAGATCGAGCG
>NZ_CAWUDJ010000163.1:0-221 GCF_963920875.1 Anabaena sp. CCY 9910
TATCGTCGTTCTGTTATAGGATTTTCTAGTGATTTCAACGGCGAAGGGGCGAAAGCTCCTTCGCCGTTTCGCGTTGTGCCGTTAACCTCCACCTCATGGCGAGGGGGGGCTGGCAGGGGTGAAATCCGGAATTCCTCAAGCGGGCGCAGGGTTTGTCGGAGTCAAACAATTTAACTGCGAATCAGCCAACGAATCTCCGTTGACCCACGAGGCTCTGAGCG
>NZ_CAWUDJ010000164.1:0-221 GCF_963920875.1 Anabaena sp. CCY 9910
GTATCTGGCGCGTCTGGACGGCAAAACCGCGCCCGAGGTGCTGCGCGACTACGAAACCCGCCTGTCGGCCGACATCCCCAACGCCAACGCCCGCGCCAACGTCCGGGTCGCCGACAATGGCTCGAACGACGCTTCGGTCCAGGCGCCGGGCGTGAACATTCAGGCCAAGGGCGAGGACGCAACCGTCAGCCTGCCGGGACTGCACATCGAGACCAAGGGCG
>NZ_CAWUDJ010000165.1:0-220 GCF_963920875.1 Anabaena sp. CCY 9910
CGGAAGTCCTCGAACCGGTCCAGGGTGTCGGCGTAGATGTAACCGTCATAGGCATAGCGATAGGCGCTGACGCCGAAGGTGGTCTGGCCTTGCGTCTTCTTGATCCCGGCCTCCAGAGAAACGACGCTTTCGGTCTTCAGGTCCACCGATCCTAGCTCATAGGTGTTGGTCGCCAGGTGCACGCCGCGCGCGTAGAGCTCCTGGATATTGGGCGCGCGCT
>NZ_CAWUDJ010000166.1:0-219 GCF_963920875.1 Anabaena sp. CCY 9910
GCGTCGATGCGGAGCCAGCGACGCCGACATTCTGCGCGCCGCCGATGGCGAGCGGCCGTCCGCCTTTACGGCTGCAACGCCGAACGCCGCCCCCTTGGCCGCGCTTGCCGACCGGACCCAGATCGCGGCCGGAGCGCCGGAAGCCCTTTTGGCCGCCCAGACCATGCTGGATGGCGGCCTGATCCTGACATTCGATCCGCGTGACGCCGAAGCCCTGAT
>NZ_CAWUDJ010000167.1:0-218 GCF_963920875.1 Anabaena sp. CCY 9910
TCAGCGTATCGACCACCTTCAGCACGCCCTTGGCGTCCGAATTGGTGGTGGTCGCGGTGATGCGGATCGAGTTTTCACCGTCGCAGGCGGTCAGACCGGCCGCCAGCCCCAGGGTCATCAGGGCGGGGATCAGAAGACGAGTCGGTTTGGTGACGTCCATGGTTGCTATTTCGCGCTTGAACGACGTTCGATCCAGTGAAATCGCGGTAATGCCGGGG
>NZ_CAWUDJ010000168.1:0-217 GCF_963920875.1 Anabaena sp. CCY 9910
GCTATCAGAACGTGCGGCCAGTCGATACTAGAGGCTCAAGGTCCTTTTGAGCAAGTGTCGCCATGGCAAGCAGCATGAACGCTCCCGTAGCAAGAAGGCGACAAGCAAACGCAGACGACACCAACGATCAATACGCTCTAGACTCGTACCCTACAGAGAAACCAGCTCCATATGCGCAACCGCGTCCGTTAGCCAAGGACAATGCTTCGCTACTTTC
>NZ_CAWUDJ010000169.1:0-217 GCF_963920875.1 Anabaena sp. CCY 9910
TTCTCCATCACCGCATAGTCGATGGAGATCTTGGGCGCGGACGAAAAAGCGGGCGACAAGGTGGCCAGATCCCCGGCCTCTATCGGCGGCAGGGCGGCGACGACCGCCGCGGCGACCGCAGGCGCCTCATGCCTGAGCTCGTTCAAAAGGGTTGCAGCCGAGACGATGAAATTGCCACTGTTCCACAGATAGCCGTCAGCAATATAGCGTTCGGCTG
>NZ_CAWUDJ010000170.1:0-214 GCF_963920875.1 Anabaena sp. CCY 9910
GGCGGAAACCTGGAAGTAATTCAAACGCTGGGTCATGTCACGGATACCTTTGTGGGAGCCATTGCGGACGACATCGCCGCATGCCCACATAGTGCCGCCAGCGGCCGCGGCGAAAAAGCGCCAAGAATCACCATTTGGCCTGGGCCATGCTGCTTGGGCCATGCGGCCTGGGCACGTCCGCTTGCCCCGGCCGAAAATTACGGTATACTCTCGC
>NZ_CAWUDJ010000171.1:0-214 GCF_963920875.1 Anabaena sp. CCY 9910
CTGATTGAGCCAATCGTTGCGCACCTCGCAGTGACCGTGATCTGACCAGACAGCGGAATCGTCACAGATGCGGGCAAGTTCCATCGGTTTTGCAGCTGGGCGTCCTGCACCACGCCATCGGTGATGATGGCGCCGGCTTGGCCGACAATGTCCACGTCGCAGGACGAGAACGAAGCGGCCGCGCGCGCGATACCGTTGATCTTGACGTTGCTCG
>NZ_CAWUDJ010000172.1:0-212 GCF_963920875.1 Anabaena sp. CCY 9910
CTAGTTGAATCTCTTGTCAATTTTTCTTTTCCTAAAGTAACAAAAGAGGGATCATACCAATTTGAAAAAAGAATGGGACAAATAAACCACCCGTAGAGACGCGATGAATCGCGTCTTCACCCAAGGATGTGTTGCAATCATTAATTGAATTGGTATCATCCCTCTTTTGTTACTTTAGGAAAAGAAAAATTGACAAGAGATTCAACTAGCAA
>NZ_CAWUDJ010000173.1:0-212 GCF_963920875.1 Anabaena sp. CCY 9910
CCGTTGATGACGCGGCAAATCACATCCGTGTCGGTGGTGCGCTCGACGGAAAGCTCGATGGCGCCGTCGTCAAGCAGCAACCGCGCGCCGGCGCGCACATCGCGCGCGAGGCCCGGGTAATTGGTCGAAACTTCTTGCGCGTCGCCGGAAACGGAGCGTGTGGTGATGGTAAACAAATCGTTCGCTTCAAGCGTCACCGGCTGGCCGCCTTT
>NZ_CAWUDJ010000174.1:0-212 GCF_963920875.1 Anabaena sp. CCY 9910
GATTTGATGCATCTGCACAGTCGTCATCAGGACCCGGCTACGGGTGGCTACCCCGGGCGCCGATCCCACGGGAAACGAGAACGAAGCATCGCCACGCGCGAGCCGTTCAACCGACAGACTGATAAATGACCCTCATAGCTTCGGCGCGCCAGCAATGGCTCGCCAACCCACGCCGCGATCTACTCGCGGGCACCGTCGTCGCCCTGGCGCTT
>NZ_CAWUDJ010000175.1:0-211 GCF_963920875.1 Anabaena sp. CCY 9910
TGGTCGAACACGCTTCTCGTCTGCGTGCGCAGATCGCCGAAGTAGCCGACCGAGTGGGGTTCGGCGTCGAGATTCGACGGCAGTGCGCCGACGCCGCTCAACGTGATGGTCCGGGCGCTCGCGGGGACTTCAATCGCTTCCGCGAATTCCCGGGCCCACGATGCCTCGAGGCGCCTGGGGGTAGGGTGCCGCACAATGGCGTCGCTCATTG
>NZ_CAWUDJ010000176.1:0-210 GCF_963920875.1 Anabaena sp. CCY 9910
TCGGGGGGGACGACGCCTACCAAAGCTACGTCAGCGCCCCCTACGGCAATAGTTGGTGAAAATACGGGGTTTTGCGCAATCGTCGCCCCAAGGTTGTGTCGAGGCCCGGCGCAAGCGCCTCATCCAGCCGGGCGAGCCAGGTTTTTCGTGACGGGCGCAGACTGGCCCTTGCCTTCACGCGCCGGGGCTTTAGGAACCCGGCTCCCCTCT
>NZ_CAWUDJ010000177.1:0-209 GCF_963920875.1 Anabaena sp. CCY 9910
CCCGCCTATCCTGCGGCGCCGGGCGGGGATGCCGCCGAGCTTCTGGCCGTCGCCCCGGACGCCGCCGCCAACCGCCCCTTCTCCGCTTTCGTCAGCGGCTTCGACCCCGCCCTGCTGGACAAGGTCGGCAAAGGCGGGATTCTGGACCCGCCGCCCCCGCGCCGATGGACCGCCGCACGCCCGGACGGCTCGGTCGCCTCGCTGATCAT
>NZ_CAWUDJ010000178.1:0-208 GCF_963920875.1 Anabaena sp. CCY 9910
GTCCGGCTCCGGCGCTGGCTGCGATAGCGGCCAGGGGTTGGCTGACCTCATGGGCGATGGAGGCGGTCAACTGGCCCAGCGTCGTCAGACGGGCGATGCGGGTGATGCGTTCGCGGGCCTCGTGTATCTGGGCTTCGGCTCCCTTCAGCTTCAGGCCCAGATAGGCGGTGACGCCGATGGCGACCACGCTGATGCCGGTGTTGATCAG
>NZ_CAWUDJ010000179.1:0-207 GCF_963920875.1 Anabaena sp. CCY 9910
TGCTGTCCTCTCCGTCGATCTGAACGCTCTGGCGCGCAACTATCATACGCTGGAGGCCCTCACCGGCGTGCCAGTGCATCCGGTGGTCAAGGCGGACGGGTACGGGCTGGGCGCCGCACCCTGTGCAAAACGGTTGATGGCCGAAGGGGCGCGGACCTTCTTTGTGGCGCGGGCCGCCGAGGGGCTGGCGCTCAGGACGTCACTGGG
>NZ_CAWUDJ010000180.1:0-207 GCF_963920875.1 Anabaena sp. CCY 9910
GGCGGAGCTCGGCTATCATGGGCGGCGCCGCGGGCAGGGCCCGCGGTTCCCGCCAGGAGATGACGATGTTCCCCACGGAAGTCCTGATTGCCTACCTGTTCGCCTGCGGCATCATCGTGGTGTCGCCCGGACCTGACAACATCCTGGCATTGAGCCGCGGACTGAGCCAGGGCGGCGTGGCGGCGGCGGTGTCGTCATTGGGCGCCG
>NZ_CAWUDJ010000181.1:0-207 GCF_963920875.1 Anabaena sp. CCY 9910
GCCGCGTTAAGAGACGGTTACGAAGATCGCCTCAGGCGCCGAACCCGCCCCCACACCGCCTTTCCCTCCCCCCCTGCGGGGGAGGGAAAGGCTTCGGCGCGAGTTACGCCGCCTGCTTCAGCTTGTCATCAGCCGCCGCCGCGATGCGGGCTTCGGCGATGGCGTCGGCGATTTCGTGGGTCGGACGGTTTTCGACGGCCGAACGCT
>NZ_CAWUDJ010000182.1:0-203 GCF_963920875.1 Anabaena sp. CCY 9910
AATTGTTACCAGAGGTTCTGGCTGCTGCTAGGCAGATTCAGGATGATTCAAGTCGTGCCGATGCCCTAAGTATTTTGGCTATTACACTGCCAGAATTGTTACCAGAGACTCTGGCTGCTGTTAGGCAAATTCAGGATGAATATCATCGCGCCTATGCTCTAAGTATTTTGGCTGTTAAACTACCAGAATTGTTACCAGAGGCT
>NZ_CAWUDJ010000183.1:0-182 GCF_963920875.1 Anabaena sp. CCY 9910
GAAATCGAAAGCGGATAGCAAATAGATAAACAGATGGTCTACTCTAGGTCGGTCGAGATTGGCAAAAGCTTTCAAAGTATTACTTGTTCCGGTTTTATACTTACTAACTCAGATAATTTGTTTAGATAGGGAGAATTCAGCAACTAACGGAAGTTAGACTGCTGGGTGAGAACCTAGCCAGA
>NZ_CAWUDJ010000184.1:0-176 GCF_963920875.1 Anabaena sp. CCY 9910
CGACTTGAATCATCCTGAATCTGCCTAGCAGCAGCCAGAACCTCTGGTAACAATTCTGGTAGTTTAACAGCCAAACTACTTAGTGCATCGGCGCGATATCTCTCATCCTGAATCTGCCTAGCAGCAGCCAGAGCCTCACTTAACAAATCAGGAGGCAGAATAGGAGCCAAACTACT
>NZ_CAWUDJ010000185.1:0-154 GCF_963920875.1 Anabaena sp. CCY 9910
TGTGACTTGAACCATTAAATGAGCTTTTATCTCAAGATATGCTTCGCAAAGTAGGGTTTCATTTTATGGTTCACTATGTGATAACGAGTTTATTTTAATAATGATAATCACATAGGGGGTAGGAGGTGTGGGGGGGGGGGGGGGGGGGGGGGGG
>NZ_CAWUDJ010000186.1:0-153 GCF_963920875.1 Anabaena sp. CCY 9910
TATAGACAAAGTTACTATGCCCTTTGAGGGTGCGGATTTGGTTGCCTGTCTCTAGGTTCCAGAGTTTGATTGTGTTGTCTTCACTACCAGAAGCTAATGTCTTACCGTCGGGGCTAAAACTCACACTATAGACAGAGTTACTATGCCCGTTAA
>NZ_CAWUDJ010000187.1:0-151 GCF_963920875.1 Anabaena sp. CCY 9910
CAGGAGGCAGAATAGGAGCCAAACTACTTAGGGTATCGGCGCGATATCTCTCATCATGAATCTCCCTAACAGCAGCCAGAGCCTCACTTAACAAATCAGGAGGCAGAATAGGAGCCAAACTACTTAGGGTATCGGCGCGATATCTCTCATC
>NZ_CAWUDJ010000188.1:0-144 GCF_963920875.1 Anabaena sp. CCY 9910
TTAGACCAAGCAGTTGCCGCCTACCAAAAAGCCATCGAACTTGACCCTAAATATGCCATTGCTTACAACGGTCTCGGCAATGCCCTAAGTGACCAGAAGAAATTAGACCAAGCAGTTGCCGCCTACCAAAAAGCCATCGAACTT
>NZ_CAWUDJ010000189.1:0-133 GCF_963920875.1 Anabaena sp. CCY 9910
AACAATTCTGGCAGCTTAATAGCCAAACTACTTAAGGCTTTGGCGCGATATGACTCATCCTGAATCTGCCTAGCAGCCGCCAGAGCTTCACTTAACAATTCTGGCAGCTTAATAGCCAAACTACTTAAGGCTT
>NZ_CAWUDJ010000190.1:0-129 GCF_963920875.1 Anabaena sp. CCY 9910
CAGGAGGCAGAATAGGAGCCAAACTACTTAGGGTATCGGCGCGATATCTCTCATCGTGAATCTGCCTAACAGCAGCCAGAGCTTCACTTAACAATTCTGGCAGCTTAATAGCCAAACTACTTAAGGCTT
>NZ_CAWUDJ010000191.1:0-128 GCF_963920875.1 Anabaena sp. CCY 9910
AATTGTTACCAGAGGTTCTGGCTGCTGCTAGGCAGATTCAGGATGATTCAAGTCGCGCCTATGCCCTAAGTATTTTGGCTGTTAAACTACCAGAATTGTTACCAGAGGTTCTGGCTGCTGCTAGGCAG
>NZ_CAWUDJ010000192.1:0-124 GCF_963920875.1 Anabaena sp. CCY 9910
TCAAACCGCACTAAATACTGCAACTACTAATCGTAATAATGCTCAAACCGCACTAAATACTGCAACTACTAATCGCAATAATGCTCAAACCGCACTAAATACTGCAACTACTAATCGTAATAAT
>NZ_CAWUDJ010000193.1:0-119 GCF_963920875.1 Anabaena sp. CCY 9910
TCGCGGTGGTATGGGTGGTGGTGGTTCTGGTCGCGGTGGTATGGGTGGTGGTGGTGGTGGTGGCGGCGGTATTGGTATTGGTATTGGTATTGGCGGTATTGGTATTGGTATTGGTATTG
>NZ_CAWUDJ010000194.1:0-119 GCF_963920875.1 Anabaena sp. CCY 9910
TGCCTGCGGCGTGGAGGCCCGGGCGCATGCCCCAGGGCCGGTACGCAGCCATCATCGCGGGCGATGCCTGCGGCGTGGAGGCCCGGGCGCATGCCCCAGGGCCGGTACGCAGCCATCAT
>NZ_CAWUDJ010000195.1:0-111 GCF_963920875.1 Anabaena sp. CCY 9910
TCAAGCTGGGTCAGATTGGTTAATTTTACCAACGCCTCTGGTATCTCGGTTATTTTGTTGTCACTGAGGTCAAGCTGGGTCAGATTGGTTAATTTTACCAACGCCTCTGGT
>NZ_CAWUDJ010000196.1:0-109 GCF_963920875.1 Anabaena sp. CCY 9910
TGTTGCTAGTTGAATCTCTTGTCAATTTTTCTTTTCCTAAAGTAACAAAAGAGGGTTATACCAATTCAAAAAATGTTTGCGACAGATAAGGCATTGAGGATGAAGTCAT
>NZ_CAWUDJ010000197.1:0-106 GCF_963920875.1 Anabaena sp. CCY 9910
AAAACAAAAACCCCCTTTTGTGTAAAAAAGGAGGTTTTTGGTTAAAAATAGAACCTGGCACCGAGCGATTGTGGCATAGGGCAACCCCTAGACTATCGTAGCCGTA
>NZ_CAWUDJ010000198.1:0-106 GCF_963920875.1 Anabaena sp. CCY 9910
ATCTAATTACATCTCCACTCTCACCATATAGACTATCTGCTAACACTAATTTAATCCCTCTTTTGTTACTACGGGGAGAGTATAATCAGGAAGAAAGCAGACAAAG
>NZ_CAWUDJ010000199.1:0-104 GCF_963920875.1 Anabaena sp. CCY 9910
TACGGCTACGATAGTCTAGGGGTTGCCCTATGCCACAATCGCTCGGTGCCAGGTTTTATAATTACGAAAAAGCGCTCTCGTTATTTATTAGAGAGCGCTTTTTT
>NZ_CAWUDJ010000200.1:0-102 GCF_963920875.1 Anabaena sp. CCY 9910
CGCCTATGCTCTAAGTATTTTGGCTGTTAAACTACCAGAATTGTTACCAGAGGCTCTGGCTGCTGCTAGGCAGATTCAGGATGAGTATCATCACGCCTATGC
>NZ_CAWUDJ010000201.1:0-101 GCF_963920875.1 Anabaena sp. CCY 9910
CAGAGGCTCTGGCTGCTGCTAGGCAGATTCAGGATGAGTATCATCACGCCTATGCTCTAAGTATTTTGGCTGTTAAACTACCAGAATTGTTACCAGAGGCT
>NZ_CAWUDJ010000202.1:0-98 GCF_963920875.1 Anabaena sp. CCY 9910
AGACAGGCAACCAAATCCGCACCCTCAAAGGGCATAGTAACTTTGTCTATAGTGTGAGTTTTAGCCCCGACGGTAAGACGTTAGCTTCTAGTAGTGAA
>NZ_CAWUDJ010000203.1:0-94 GCF_963920875.1 Anabaena sp. CCY 9910
CCAAATAACCGAGATACCAGAGGCGTTGGTAAAATTAACCAATCTGACCCAGCTTGACCTCAGTGACAACCGAATAACCGAGATACCAGAGGCG
>NZ_CAWUDJ010000204.1:0-87 GCF_963920875.1 Anabaena sp. CCY 9910
ACCCCTAAACACCTATACCCCTAAACCCCTACACCCCTAAACACCTATACCCCTAAACCCCTACACCCCTAAACACCTATACCCCTA
>NZ_CAWUDJ010000205.1:0-85 GCF_963920875.1 Anabaena sp. CCY 9910
CCGACGGTAAGACGTTAGCTTCTAGTAGTGAAGACAACACAATCAAACTCTGGAACCTAAAGACAGGCAACCAAATCCGCACCCT
>NZ_CAWUDJ010000206.1:0-79 GCF_963920875.1 Anabaena sp. CCY 9910
ATACCAATTTGAAAAAAGAATGCGACAGATGGTAAATATAGACAGAAGTAGCATTTAGGGTATGTGATGGCAGGGGTAA
>NZ_CAWUDJ010000207.1:0-78 GCF_963920875.1 Anabaena sp. CCY 9910
AGTATTTATGACTCGTTCACGAATATCAAAAACTCGTCCGTGAGTATTTATGACTCGTTCACGAATATCAAAAACTCG
>NZ_CAWUDJ010000208.1:0-73 GCF_963920875.1 Anabaena sp. CCY 9910
CCGAGCGGCGCTTCGTCGCGCCCCTCTCTCAGGCACTTATCCAATATATCTAACCTACTCTTCCTTGTCAACT
>NZ_CAWUDJ010000209.1:0-71 GCF_963920875.1 Anabaena sp. CCY 9910
CCAAATAAACGAGATTCCAGAGGCGCTGGCTAAATTAACCAATCTCACACAGCTTTACCTCGGTGGCAACC
>NZ_CAWUDJ010000210.1:0-70 GCF_963920875.1 Anabaena sp. CCY 9910
GCCAGAGCTTCACTTAACAATTCTGGCAGCTTAATAGCCAAACTACTTAAGGCTTTGGCGCGATATGACT